>NZ_JBQCIP010000129.1:0-11786 GCF_051953575.1 Microbacterium sp. | reverse complement strand
GCGGCGAGGCGCTCCTCGACGACCGCCTGCGTGGGGTTCTGGATGCGCGTGTAGATGTTGCCGAACTCGGCCAGCGCGAACAGGTTCGCGGCGTGGTCGGCGTTGTCGAACACGTACGACGTCGTCTGGTAGATCGGCGTGGCGCGAGCCTTGGTGACCGGGTCGGGCTGGGCACCCGAGTGGATCTGCTTGGTCTCGAAACGCCAGTTCTCGGAAGCGGCCATGGCTGTCTCCTGCGGGTAGGTGCCGGGTCGGATCCCCGGTGACGGATGCCGGCGGCACATCCCCCCGACGCGTTCGAGAGTACGGATCGGGTGCGCTTGTCAACAACGCGGGGGACATGTGACGTCACACTCGGCGGGCCCGCCGCGGCTAGCGTGGAGGCATGACGACCAGACGTGCAGTGGTGACCGGGGCGAGCTCGGGGATCGGCGAGGCGACCGCGCGGGCCTTGCGCGCGAGCGGGTGGGACGTGGTGGCGGTGGCGCGGCGCGCCGACCGGCTCGCGGCCCTCGAAGCCGACACCGGTGCGGTCGCGTTCGCGGCCGATCTGACGACCGATGCCGACGTCGAGGCCCTCGCCGCCTTCCTCGCCGGATCGGGCCCCGTCCACGCGCTCGTCCACGTCGCGGGCGGCGCGCGCGGCACGGACCGCGTCGAGAACGGCCGCGTCGAGGACTGGCGCTGGATGTTCGAGGCGAACGTGCTGTCGGCGCAGCGCCTGGTCGCCGCTCTTCTGCCGCAGCTGCGCCGCGCGGCCGCCGTCGACGGGCACGCCGACACGCTGTTCGTGACCTCGACCGCCGCCCAGGCCGCCTACGCCGGCGGTTCGGGCTACAACGCCGCCAAGGCGGGGGAGTCGATGCTGGCGCACGCCCTGCGCCTGGAGCTCAACGGCGAGCCGATCCGCGTCATCGAGGTGGCGCCGGGAATGGTCTACACGCCGGAGTTCGCCCTCAATCGGCTGGGCGGAGACAGCGAGGCTGCGGAGCGCGTGTACGAGGGCGTCGAGGATCCGCTCACCGGCGAGGACGTCGCGGACGTCATCGCGTACGCGCTGAACGCGCCGGGGCATGTGAACCTCGACCTCATCACGATGCGCCCGGTGGCGCAGTCGGCGCACTTCCTGCTCGCGCGCGGTCCGCTGCGTCCCCGCGAGACGGACGAGCGATGATCCCGGCCGCGGGCACGACGGTCACCTACGCGACCGGCGCGACCTCGTCGCGGGGGACCGTCCTGCACGTCGCGGACGCCGCCGACGGCCGTACCGCGGTCATCCTCGACGAGACCGCATTCCACCCCGTCGACACCGCGTGGCCCGATCAGCCCGCCGATCACGGTGTGCTGCGCTCTGCCGGGAGCGAGGTCGCGGTCGTCGACGCCGTCGTCGGCGCGACCCAGGGCGACGGGCTGCTCCTCGGTCCCGACGTGCCGGTGCGCACCGGCACCGAAGGCTGGACCTTCGTCGTCGCACATCTCATCGAGGGTCCGGCGCCCGCGGAGGGCGACGTGATCGACGTGTTCGTCGACTCCGAGCACCGTGCCGCGCTGTCGGCCGGACACACCGCCTGCCACCTCGCCTCGCTCGCCCTGGACGCGGCGCTCGCGGACGCCTGGCGCAAGGACGCGCCGACAGACGCGCTCGGTGCGCCCGCCTTCGACGCCCTCGCGATCCAGGAGTCGCGCATCGTGCCCGACGGGTCGCGCGACGTCTACCGCATCGGCAAGTCCCTCCGCCGCAAGGGCTTCGATCCCGCGGCCCTCGACGACCTCGACGGGCTCGCCGCCCGGGTGGACGCCCGACTGGCGGACTGGATCGCGAGCGGCGCCGATGTGCGGGTCGAGCGCGACGGCGAGAGGCTGGCCGACCGGCGGACGTGGGTGTGCGACCTGCCCGGCGCGGCCGCCCGCATCCCGTGCGGCGGCACCCACGTCGCCTCGCTGCGCGAGCTGGCCTCGGCGACCGTGGCCTTCACCGCGGCGCCCGTCGACGGCGGGCTCGAACTGGTCATGACGACCACGACCAGCCGCGTCTGACTCCGGGATGCGGCATCCGTCCTCGTCGGCACCGGGCGGACGCCTAATCTGGACGTGACGGCGCCGGCCCGCGGCGCTGCGACAAGGAGGACGGCGTGGAAGAGACGCCCGCAGCCCGCGAGACACTCACCTGGGACGGCTTCGGCGACGCGACGCGCACCCTGTCTCGCGCCATCATCGCCGACGGGTTCGCGCCCGAGGTCGTCGTCGCGATCGCACGCGGCGGACTGCTGCCGGCGGGAGCGATCGCCTACGGCCTGGGCGTCAAGAACTGCGGCGCGATCAACGTCGAGTTCTACACCGGCATCGGCACCGTCCTCGAAGCGCCCGAGCTGCTTCCTCCAGAACTGGACATGTCGTACCTCGAGGGACGCCGGGTACTGCTGGTCGACGATGTGGCCGACAGCGGACGCACCCTCGCCCTCGCCGTCAGGCTGCTGCAGGACCAGGGTGCGGACGTGCGCTCGGCCGTGATCTACACCAAGCCGACGACGATCGTGCAGCCGGACTACTCGTTCCGGGACACGGCGCTGTGGATCGACTTCCCGTGGTCGGCGCAGGGGACCGTCGTCGAAGAGGATGCCGGCCTGGAAGGCACCGCCTGACATGGCGATGACGCTCCCGCAGCTCGCCGAAGCAGGTCTCATGGACCCGGCCTGGGCGGAGGCGCTCGCCCCCGTCGGCCCCGACATCGCCGCCATCGGCGAACGCCTGCGCGGCGAGGTCGCCGCGGGGCGCCACTACCTCCCCGCGGGCGACCGTGTGCTGCGGGCGTTCCAGCGCCCGCTGAGCGACGTCAAGGTGCTGATCGTCGGTCAGGACCCCTACCCCACACCGGGGCATCCCATCGGGCTGTCGTTCGCGGTGGACGCGCACGTGCGCCCGATCCCGCGCAGCCTCGCGAACATCTACCAGGAGCTCGAATCCGATCTCGGCATCCCGCGTGCCGCTCACGGCGACCTGTCGGCCTGGAGCGATCAGGGCGTCATGCTGCTGAACCGCGTGCTGACGGTCGCGCCGGGGGCGCCGGCATCCCATCGCGGGTGGGGCTGGGAGAAGGTGACCGAGCACGCCATCCGCACCCTCGCCGCGCGCGACCGGCCGCTCGTCGCGATCCTGTGGGGGAGGGATGCCGCGAACCTCCGCCCGTTGCTCGGCCCGACGCCCATCATCGAGTCGCCGCACCCGTCGCCCCTGTCGGCGAGCCGCGGCTTCTTCGGCTCGAAGCCGTTCTCGCGCGCCAACGAGCTGCTCGCGCAGCAGGGCGCCGCCCCCGTCGACTGGGCGCTGCCCGCACAGACCGAACCGGCAATGCTCGCCTGAGCCCGGAGGACCGCATGCTCGAAGAGGAATACGAGAAGGACAAGCGGGTGCTGCCGCCTCACCTGCGTCGGCAGCCGGAGGTCGAACGTCCCTTCTCGTACACGATCCGCCCGGTCGAGGACCGCGACCTTCCCGACATCCGCGAGATCTACAACCACTACGTGACCAACTCCGTCGTGACCTTCGACGAGGACACGTGGTCGCTGAAGCAGTGGCGCACCAAGCGCGATCACCTGGCGAAGCAGGGGCTGCCGTTCCTCGTCGCCGAGTCTCCCGGCGGGCAGGTGCTCGGGTACGCACTCGTGCAGCCGATGTCGAGCAAGTCCGCGTACCGGTACTCGGTCGAGAACTCGATCTACCTCGGCCACGCGGCCACCGGGAAGGGGCTCGGCCGGGCGCTGCTGGAGGCGCTGATCGCCGCAAGCGAGGCCGCCGGCATCCGCCAGATGGTCGCCGTCATCAGCGACAAGGGCGCCGAGGGCTCGATCGCCCTCCACGAGCGGCTCGGCTTCGTCGAGGTCGGCCGGATGGGACGCGTGGGCTTCAAGTTCGGCCGCTGGCTCGGCGTGATCTATCTGCAGAAGGCGCTCACGCCCGCCAAGAAGTCCGGCGGCAAGAAGGGGCTGTTCGGCCGCTGACCTCACCGGCGCCCGCTGCGGCGGCTCCAGTCGCGCACCGCCTCGACGAGCTCGCGCCACGCGCCGGTCAGCTGATCGTCGAGGAGTTCGGCCTCGCGCGCCTCGGCATCGGCGCACGTGGCGCGGATCCGCCACGTGAAGCCGTCGGGCACCGGCGCACGATCCGACGTGCCTCCGGGGGAGTCGTCGCCACGGCCGAGGTGGCCCGTCTCGTCCCACGGGCACCGGTCGATGAGCGAGAGCCATTCGGACGCCTCGTCCTCGCCCGGCTGCGCCGACCAGCGTCTCGTGATGCCGGCGACGCCTCCCGAGCGCGCCACATCGACCTCGACCGCGGGTCGCGGCGTCGGCTCAGGATCGGGGCTGTGCGGCATCCGGGATCACGCCGACGCCCGCCCACCCGGCGCGGACGGCGTCGACCTCCTCCGACTTCTCACCGTACTCCGCGGCCGCCGCCGCCAGGGTGGCGCGCGCGAACGTCGCGAAGTCCGCGGTCTGCGGCAGCGTGCCGGCGGTGAGTGTGCGGTACCAGATGAGCCCGGCCCGCTCCCACGCGTGCCCGTCCAGAGCGGTCGCGACGAGATAGAACGCGTGGTTGGGGATGCCGGAGTTGATGTGGACGCCGCCGTTGTCGTCGCGCGTCCGCACGAATCCGCTCATGTGCGCGGGCTGGGGGTCCTTGCCGAGCACATCGTCGTCGTACGCGGTCCCGGGGGCGGCCATCGAGCGCAGCGCCGTACCCTGCACCGCGTCGGTGAAGATCCCCTCGCCGATCAGCCACGACGCCTGATCGGCGGTCTGGCCGGCGAGGTGCTGCTCGGCCAGGGCGCCGAACACGTCCGCGATGGACTCGTTGAGAGCGCCCGACTGGTCGCGGTACACCAGGCCGCCGGAATCCTCGACGACGCCGTGCGCCAGCTCGTGCGCGATCACGCTGAGCGAGCCGGTGAATCCCGCGAACACGTCGTCGTCGCCGTCGCCGAACACCATGCGCTCGCCGTTCCAGAACGCGTTGTCGTAGTCCCGCCCGTAGTGGACCGTCGCCAGCAGCGCGCTGCCCGACCCGTCGATGCTGTCGCGGGCGTAGGCGTCCCACCAGAAGTCGAACGTCGCACCGAGCCCGTCGAACGCCTCGTCGACCGCGGTGTCGCCGGTGGGCTCGTCGTCCTCGCCGCGCACCCGCACGCCGGGCACGACCTCGCGGTGCTGGGCGTCCGAGATCTCGCGGTCGGGCGCCGGGGCGGTCTCGGCGGTGAGCACGCCCGGCTCTTCGATCGACAGCCGCAGCCGCGTGCGGACCCCGGGCGTGTAGTCCCGGGGTGCGGCGAGCGTCCGCTGGGCGGCGTCGGCCGCGCGCGCCCAGTCGCCCTCCTGCACCGCGGCGATACGGGCGAGCAGGTACGGCGGCACGATTCCGGGGCTCATCATGCTCCGAACCTAGCCCCGGCCGCCGACGTCGGCATCGCCCCGCGCCGGGGGTCAGGAGTCGGCCTGGCCGCCGGCGTCGATGACGGGGATGGATGCCAGCAGCCGCCGCGTGTACGACACCTGGGGCTGGAGCAGCACCTTCTCGGTCGGCCCCTCTTCGACGATCCTGCCGTCCTTCATCACGACCACCTCGTCGCACAGGTTCTGCACGACGCCGATGTCGTGCGATACAAGAAGGAGGGTGAGCCCGTCGCGGACCCGCAGCTCGCCGAGCAGCTCGAGCACCTGGGCCCGCACGGTGACGTCCAGCGCCGAGAGGGGCTCGTCTCCGACGAGCACGCGCGGGCGGTGCACCAGGGCACGGGCCAGCGCGATGCGCTGGCGCTGCCCGCCCGAGAACTCGTGCGGGTACCGGTCGGCCATGCCCGCTTCGAGGCCGACGTCGACCAGCACCTCGCGCACGCGCGCCCGGCGGTCGCCGTCGATCCCGAGCGCCCACAGCGGCTCGCCGACGATGCGCCCCACGCTCATCCGCGGATCCAGCGACGCGTACGGGTCCTGGAAGACGATGCCCGTCTGCCTCCGCAGCCAGTGCAGCGAGCGGGCCGAGGCCGTGGCATCGACCGCCCTGCCGTCGAACTCCACCGTGCCCGCGGACGGCGCGTCGAGCCCCAGCAGCAGGCGCACGAGCGTCGACTTGCCCGAGCCGGACTCGCCGATGAGGCCGACCGCGGACCCCTCGCGGACGTCGATGTCGGCATCCTCGAGGCCCGTCGTGAAGCTCGTGCGCTCGAACACGTGCGTCTTGGGCACGGGGTAGCGGCGCGTGAGGCCGCGCCCGCGGATCAGCGGCTCGCTCATGCGGCGTCACCGCCCGGTCGCCAGAGGGTCGCCGTCGCGTCGCGGAGCAGACCCTGGGTGACGGGGGATGCCGGAGACGTGAGCAGCTGCGAGACGGGCGCCTGCTCGACCACGCGTCCGTCCTCGAGCACGACGCCGTGCGTCGCGATCTGCGACAGCACGGCGAGGTCGTGCGTGATGAACACGAGCGACATGCCGTCGTCGCGGACGAGGCCGCGCAGCAGCTCGAGGATCTCGGCCTGGATGGTGACGTCGAGCGCCGTGGTGGGCTCGTCGGCGATGAGCAGGCGCGGGCGGCAGGCGAGGGCCATCGCGATCGCCACGCGCTGGCGCTGGCCGCCCGACAGCTGGTGCGGGTAGCGGTTCACGATCCGCTCGGGGTCGGGAAGCGCGACGCGGCGCGCCTCGGCGACCGCCCGGGCGGCGGCATCCCGTTTCGACAGCCCCTCGTGGATGCGCGCCGACTCGGCGATCTGCCGCCCCACCGTGCGGATGGGGTTGAGCGCGGTTCGGGGCTCCTGGAACACGATGCCGATCTCGTCGCCGCGCAGCTCGGCGAGCTCGCGGTCGGCGAGCCCCAGGATCTCGCGGCCGTTCCAGCGCACACTGCCCTGCGCCTGGGCGCCGTCGGGGAGGAGCCCGAGGATCGCCAGCGCCGTCAGCGACTTGCCCGAGCCGGACTCGCCGATGAGGCCCACGCGGGCGCCGTCGGGCACGGCGAACGACACGCCGTCGACCACACGGCGGCCGCCGACGTCGATCGTGAGGTCCTGCACCTCCAGGCTCATGCCACCACCTCCGGCACATGCAGCCGCGCGCGACGTGTGGCGAACGGGCTGCGCGACAGCGTCGGGTCGGTGGCTTCGCGGAGGGCGTCGCCCAGCAGGTTCAGACCGAGCACGGTGAACGTAATCGCGAGCCCCGGCCACACCACCGACAGCGGATGCACCTGGATGAACTGCTGCAGCTGCGCCAGCAGCAGGCCCCAGGAGGGCTCGGTGACGGGGGCGCCGAATCCGAGGTACGACAGGCCGGCCTCGGCGAGGACGGCGACGGCCATGCCCCACGAGAGCTGCACGATGAACACCGGCGCGACGTTCGGCAGCAGATGCCGCCACAGGTTCTGCGCGGGCGTGAGCCCCGACGCGCGTCCCGCGAGCACGAAGTCGCTGTGCAGCACCCGGCGCAGCTCGGGGCGCGTCACGCGCGCGATGTTGACGCCGAACCCGATGCCGACCGCCCAGATCACGACCCACAGAGACCCGCCCCACACCGCCGAGATCATCATGGCGATGAGCAGCACGGGGAACGCGATGAGGATGTCCACGAACACCGCCACGGACTCCCGCACCCAGCGCACGGTGAGGGCGCCGAGCGCAGCCAGCGCCACTCCGATGACGGTCGCGATGATGCCGGCGCCGACGGCGACGAACACCGTCGTGCGCGCGCCGGCCATGAGTAGCGACAGGATGTCGCGGCCGGTGGCGTCGGTGCCGAGCAGATGCGGCCAGCCCGGCGGGGCCCAGCGGTCGGCGATGTCGACCTGCTGCGGGTCGAAAGGCGTCCAGAACCGGGCGACGATCGCCGTCAGCACCACCACGGCCACGACGATGAGCCCGAACCGCCCGGTCGACAGCGCCCACAGCCGCGCCAGCCACGCCCAGCGCGAACGGCGCGGGGGATCGGCGGATGCCGGGCCCCCGGCATCCACTCGTCGACCGTGGTCCGGCTGCAGAAGCGGCGGAGTGCTCATGCGGCCTCCCGCTGACGGGGGTCGATGACGCGATGCACGAGATCGACCACGAAGCCGACGACCAGCACGAACCCGGTGAGCGCCAGCAGCTCGCCCTGCACCTTGGGCAGGTCGCGCGCGGCGACGTCGGACACCAGCATCCGTCCGATGCCGGGAAGCGAGAACAGCTGCTCGATGACGACGGCGCCGACGATGATGCCGGCGACCTGCAGCCCCAGCACCGTGATCACCGACAGCCCCACGACCGGCAGGCCGTGACGGATCAGCGCGGCGTCGCGGGTGAGTCCCTTCGCGGCCGCGGTGCGGACGAAGTCCTGGCCGACGGCCTGCAGCGTGGCGCTGCGCACGAACCGGAGGAGCATGGCTCCCTCGACGATCCCGATCGTGAGGGCCGGCAGGATGAGCGACTGGAAGGCCGCCGCCGGATCGTTCCAGCCGGCGCGCGGGAACCCCTGCGCGGGAAGCCAGCCGAGCCACACCGCGAACACGACGACGAGCATCATGCCCGCCCAGACGACCGGCACGGCCGCGAGGGTCTGCGAGCCGACGCTCAGCGCCGTGCCGTCGGCGTGACCGCGGCGCATCGCCGAGAGCACGCCGAGCGGCACGCTGATGACGACCGCCACCAGCAGCGACATGACGCCCAGAGGCACCGTCACCTGCGCCTTCTGCACGATCTCGTCGATGACGGGCGTGCCGGTCAGCAGCGACGTGCCGAGGTCGCCGCGCAGCACGCCGCCGATCCACTCCAGGTACTGCACCGCGAGCGGCCGGTCGAGACCGAGCCGCTCGCGGATCGCGGCGATCTGCGCGGGA
Organism: Microbacterium sp.; assembly: GCF_051953575.1. GTDB lineage: Bacteria > Actinomycetota > Actinomycetes > Actinomycetales > Microbacteriaceae > Microbacterium. The sequence goes on along the minus strand of NZ_JBQCIP010000129.1, from coordinate 2,930 downwards.
CTGCTGTTGACGCCGCCGATGAGCTGGGCGATGTCGCCCGGCAGCACCCGCAGGGTGAGGAAGATGAGCACGCTGGCCACGAGCAGCCCGAGCAGAAGCAGGGCGAACCGGGTCAGCGTGTACCGGATCACCCGTTGCTCTTGGCGATGTCGGCGAGGTCGAGGCGCTCGTTCACGTTGATCGAGGGCATACCGGTGATGTTAGTGCCGACCGCCAGGACCGACGCGCCGTTGTACAGCCAGTCACCGCCGGCGTCCTCCGACACGATGCGTGCGGCCTGCGACAGCAGGTCGGCGGCCTTGGTCTCGTCGGTCGCGGCAAGCGACTGGGCGTACAGCGACTGCACCTCGGGGCTGTCGTAGGTGAAGTAGTAGTCCGGGTCTGCCCAGTTCTCGAAGTCGTGCGCCTCGGTGTGCAGTACGAAGCTCAGCTCGTAGTCGTGGTTCGTGTACACGTCGGTGAGCCACGTCGAGAAGTCGACCGAGTTCACCTCGAGCGTGATGCCGACCTCGTTGAGGTCCGACACGAGGATCTGCGGGATCGTCGTGGAGTAGAAGTTCGGGATCGTGAGGGTCAGCTCCAGGTCCTCGGCGCCGGCCTCCTTCAGCAGCTTCTTGGCCGCGTCGGGATCGTACGGCGCCACGTCCGACAGGTCGCTGTACCCGGGGTCGAGCTCGGGGATCGGGCCGTACAGGGTCTGCCCGGACGCCATCGCGTCGACGAAAGCCTGGTGGTCGATCGCCTGGCGGATCGCCTGGCGCACGCGCTTGTCGGCGAGAGGACCCGAGGCCTGGTTGAACGCCAGCGTGCCCTTGTCGGTGGACTTGCCGAGCACGAGCGCGAAGTCGCCGTTCTTCTCGACCTGATCCTTGAGGTTGGCGTCGAAGCCGGTCAGCACGTCGACCTCGTTCGCGAGCGCCGCGTTCAGGGCCGCCTGGTTGTCGGGGATGTAGTCGAACACGACCTCGGCGACGCCCGCCTTCTCGCCCCAGTAGGCGTCGTTGCGCGAGAACGTGATGCTGTCGCCCTGGGTCCAGTTCTTCAGCACGAACGGGCCGGTGCCGTTCTCTTTGGTCTTGTAGTCGACGGTGTCGCCCTCTTTGAGGATGATGCCCGCTCGGCCGGTGAGGTTCCACAGCAGACTCGAGTCGGGCTGCGAGAGGGTGAGCGTGATGTTCTGGCCGTCGGCGGTGATCGAGGTCACGTTGGCGAGGCGGCTCGAGTCGCGCCATTCCGGGGTGTCGCGCCGGGTCGTGAGCGACCACACCACGTCCTGCGGGGTGAGCGGCTGCCCGTCGTGGAAGGTGACGCCCTCGCGCAGCGTGAAGGTGTAGGTCAGCCCGTCGGGCGCGACGGTCCAGTCGCTGGCGAGCGAGGCGACGATGTCCTGCTCGGGCGTGCGGGCGACGAGGCCCTGGTAGATGTTGTCGACCAGGATCTGGTCGAGCGCCGACCCCGCCGTCTGGCGGATGTCGAGGTTGCCGGGTTCGAGCACGAGGCGGATCGCGACCGACGCGTCCGGGTCGGGCTTTCCGGTCGAGGTGGGGGTCGCGGTCCCACCGCCCGAGGTGCACGCGGTGAGGGCGAGGGCGCCGGCAGCGAGGATGGCCGCTGCGGCGAGGGCGGTACGGCGGAGCATGAAGGTCCTTTCGGGCGGGGTCCCGAGTACTGTGCGGGCGCCGGCCGTGATGATGGGCTCGGCCGACGCGGGTTACAGCCTAGGGATATCGCGGCGGCCCGCGACAACCCACTACTCGGAACGCAACAGAAGCGTTAGGGCTTCCCGGGCGTGCTCAGCCGGCGGTCGCGAGGGCGCGCAGGCGGGTTCCGAGCTCGAGGGGAAGCTCCTCCTGGACGTTGTGCCCGGACTTCACCTCGACGAGGGATGCCGCCGGCACCCGCCGCGCGAACTCCTCGGCGTCCGCGTCCGTGAGGTAGCCCCGCGACCCGCGGATGAGCGTGATCGGCGCGGTGACGGCGGCGAGGTCCTCCCACCCGGACTCGCCGAGAACGGCGGCCACGGCATCCTGCTGACGCTGCGCCGCCGCAGCCGCGGCGGGGTCGGACGACAGGGCGTTCGCGACCTGGGCGAAGTGGTGCTTCCATTCGACGCGCCCGTCGGGACGCACGCGGGAGTTGAAGTAGACGCCGCGTGCGGCCTTGCGGCGCGTGCCGCCGCCGAGCCCGAACGACAGCGCCCGGTCGACGAGCTCGTCGCGCGATGCCCAGTCCACCGGCCCGGCGAAGAACTCGCGGATCTGGCTCGCCCCGCCGTCGGGATCGAGTCCGGGGGTGATGTCGATCACCACCAGCTCGCGGACCAGATCGGGACGGGATGCCGCCACCGCCGCCGCGGTGAGGCCGCCGAGCGACTGCCCGACGAGCACCTGCGGCCGGTCGGTCCAGGCGTCGATGCCCGCCGCGACGTCGGGGGCGAGCACGCGCGCGACGTACGCGACGTCGTCGCGCCAGGACGAGTCGCCGTGGCCGGGGAGGTCGATCGCGAGCGCCGGCAGCCCGAGCGCGAGGATCGTGGTGTCCCACGTGTGGGCGTTCAGGCCCGCGCCGTGCAGGAAGGTCACGACCGGCTCGGCGTCCGGCGCCTCCGCGGGTGCGTAGCGCAGCGCGCTCAGGGTGCGGCCGTCGCCCAGCACGAGCGAGAGGCGCTCGCCGCGGGGGACCGCGACATCCAGGCCCGCCTCGTCGGCCTGCTCGGGGAGGAACGAGAACTCGTCGATGGGGTCGCTCACCCGCTCATCATGCCTCACCCGCGGCGCACCGGGCCGCGGGGCGTCGCCCGTGGGTAGTCTGGCGTCATGACGGCAGAACACCGCGTGCATCTCTCGCGGGCGGCGCGACCCGCCTACCAGGCCCTCTCCGCCTTCTCGAAGACCGTCGGCGACATCGCCGCCGAGAACGGCATCGACGAC
>NZ_JBQCIP010000128.1:0-4761 GCF_051953575.1 Microbacterium sp. | reverse complement strand
GAGAAGAAAACATGAAGGTCAACCCCTCCGTCAAGCCCATCTGCGACCACTGCAAGGTCATCCGCCGCCACGGCCGCGTCATGGTGATCTGCAAGAGCAACCCGCGCCACAAGCCGCGCCAGGGCTGAGATCCGGCTTGGTGGAGGCCGCGCGCGCCGCGGCATCCACTCTCCACAACTGAATACGAACCTCAGGCAGGATCAGAACCCGTTCGCGGGGGACACCTCGGGCGGAGGCCCGGGCACCGATCCTGCTCCACACCTCCACTCACTCTCAGGAGAACCGCATGGCACGTCTTGCCGGCGTTGACATCCCGCGCGACAAGCGCGTGGTGATCGCCCTCACGTACATCTACGGCGTGGGCCGTACCCGCTCGAACGAGATCCTCAAGGCGACGGAGATCGACGAGAACATCCGCGTCAAGGACCTCACCGACGACCAGCTCGTCGCGCTCCGCGACTACATCGAAGGCAACTACAAGGTGGAGGGTGACCTCCGTCGCGAGGTCGCCGCCGACATCCGCCGCAAGGTCGAGATCGGTTCCTACGAGGGCCTGCGCCACCGCCGCGGCCTCCCGGTGCGCGGTCAGCGCACGAAGACGAACGCCCGTACCCGCAAGGGCCCGAAGCGCACCGTCGCCGGCAAGAAGAAGGCGCGCTAAGGCGCGGCCCCCAGGGTTTAGGAGAGCAAAGCAATGGCACAGGCCAAGTCCGCCGCGCGCAAGCCGCGCCGCAAGGAGAAGAAGAACATCGCGCTGGGCCAGGCCCACATCAAGTCGACGTTCAACAACACGATCGTCTCGATCACCGACCCGTCGGGCGCCGTCATCAGCTGGGCGTCGTCGGGTGGCGTGGGCTTCAAGGGCTCGCGCAAGTCGACGCCGTACGCCGCCGGCATGGCCGCGGAGTCCGCTGCCCGCCAGGCGCAGGAGCACGGCGTCAAGAAGGTCGACGTCTTCGTCAAGGGTCCGGGCTCGGGCCGCGAGACCGCGATCCGCTCGCTGACGGCTGCCGGCCTCGAGGTCGGCTCCATCCAGGACGTGACGCCGCAGGCCCACAACGGCTGCCGTCCGCCCAAGCGCCGCCGCGTCTGACATTCCGAAGCCGGGACACCGTCATGGTGTCCCGGCTACGGCACGCTTACGGATGCCTCGGCCCGAGGCATCCCGATCAAAACTCAACACCTCACTCACCGCACGTGTCATATAGCGGGCACGTGATCGAAAGGAACACATAGTGCTCATCGCACAGCGTCCCACTCTGACCGAGGAGAAGATCGGGGAGTTCCGCAGCCGTTTCGTCGTCGAGCCGCTGGAGCCTGGCTTCGGCTACACGATCGGCAACGCACTGCGTCGCAGCCTCCTGTCGTCGATCCCCGGCGCAGCCGTGACGTCGATCCGCATCGACGGCGTCCTCCACGAGTTCAGCACCATTCCCGGTGTCAAGGAGGATGTCACCGAGATCATCCTCAACATCAAGCAGCTGGTCGTCTCCAGCGAGCGCGACGAGCCCATCACCGCGTACCTGCGCAAGACCGGCGCCGGTGAGGTCACCGCTGCCGACATCTCGGCTCCGGCCGGTGTCGAGGTGCACAACCCCGAGCTCGTCATCGCGACGCTCAACGACACCGCGAAGTTCGAGCTCGAGCTCACCATCGAGCGCGGCCGTGGCTACGTGTCGGCGACGCAGAACCGCAACGAGTACGCCGAGGCGGGCCAGATCCCGGTCGACTCGATCTACTCGCCGGTCCTGAAGGTCTCGTACCGCGTCGACGCGACGCGTGCGGGCGAGCGCACCGACTTCGACAAGCTCGTGCTGGACGTCGAGACCAAGCCGTCCATCACCCCGCGCGACGCCGTCGCGTCGGCCGGTCGCACGCTGACCGAGCTGTTCGGCCTGGCCCATGAGCTCAACGTCGAGGCCGAGGGCATCGAGATCGGCCCGGCGCCGGTCGAGACCGTCCTCTCGAACGAGCTGTCGATGCCGATCGAGGACCTCGACCTGTCGGTCCGCTCGTACAACTGCCTCAAGCGCGAGGGCATCAACACCGTGTCGGAGCTCGTCGCCCTCTCGGAGACGCAGCTCATGAACATCCGCAACTTCGGTCAGAAGTCGGTCGACGAGGTGCGCGACAAGCTCATCTCGCTCGGTCTGTCGCTGAAGGACTCGGTCCCCGGGTTCGACGGCGCGCACTTCTACGGCGGCTACGACGACGAGACCGTCTGATCCCTCTGATCGACTTTTCACACTGGAGTAATTGAGATATGCCCAAGCCCACCAAGGGTCCCCGCCTCGGAGGCGGCCCCGCCCACGAGCGCCTGCTGCTTGCGAACCTCGCCGCTGCGCTGTTCACGCACAAGTCGATCAAGACGACCGAGACGAAGGCCAAGCGCCTGCGTCCGCTCGCCGAGCGCCTGATCACGTTCGCCAAGCGCGGCGACCTGCACGCGCGTCGTCGCGTGCTGTCGGTCATCGGTGACAAGGAAGTCGTGCACGTCCTGTTCACCGAGATCGCGCCGCTGGTCGCGGACCGTGAGGGCGGCTACACCCGCATCACCAAGGTCGGCAACCGCAAGGGCGACAACGCGCCCATGGCCGTCATCGAGCTCGTCCTCGAGCCCGTGACCAAGAAGCCGTCGGCGAAGAAGGCCGCTGCCGCCAAGACCGCGCCCGTCGCCGAGGAGGCCCCGGTCGAGGAGGCTCCCGCCGAGGAGACCGCCGAGACCGAGGTCGAGGCCGGCGCCGAGTCGCAGGAGGAGGGCGCAGCCGCTGAGGCTGCCGCCGAGGAGGCCGTCGAGGCCCCCGCCGAGGAGAAGTCCGAGTGATCGGATAGCCGGGCCCCCGTGCCCGGCAGGCCGTGGCAGTGATGCCCGGCCACCCTTGCACCGCGAGACCCGTCACCCGTCAGGGTGGCGGGTCTCGCTGCATTGCGGGGGATACCCGGGGTCGAGGCGTCTCATCTCGCTCGGTCGTCTCCGCCCGACGATAGAGGGCACCGGACACCGAGCGGAGCGCTCCCGCGCAGACGGAACGTCCGTTCTGCCGGGACTCGCGCGCGAGGTCAGCCTTCGGCGTCGAGCCTCGCCTGCTGCAGCCGCAGGAAGAGCTCCGCGCGCTCGTGCCGCTCCTCTGCGAGACGCGCGACGGCGGCGGCCACGGTGTCGGCGAAGATGCGTCCGCCCGCCTCGCCCGGGTGGATGCGGTCGCCAGCGAGCAGGTCCTCGTGCGGGGCGATGGCTGCCGCCCAGTCGGCGACGACGACGTTCGGTCGCGCCGCGGCGAAGGCCTGCAGGTCGGCGTTGACTCCGGGGATCCAGTCGCGGGGCGCGTACGCATTCACGAGCACGAGGCTGCGGTCGGGGCCCAGGTCGGCGGCGATGCGGTCGAGCGCGTCGTGGTCGACCGGTCCGTTGGTGCCGAGCGCGACGACGACGTAGGGGCGCAGGCGGCCTTCGTCCGCGAGAGCCTCGATGATGCGGGGGCCGGCGCGCATGGGGCGAGACACCTCGGCGTCGACCTCGATGCCCGGCATCCGTTCGATGAGCCCGCTCGCCGAGGCCAGCATGACGGAGTCGCCGACGGCGGTGATCTCGTCTCCGGGCACCGTGCCGTCGTCGGGTGCGGAGGTGGCTGCGGGGGTCGGGCTGACCTCCGGCGAGATGCGTGCCCGCTCGAGGGCGCGCCGCCCGGCCTCGACGGCGGTCTCGGCGCTGGACTCGTCGGGGGCGGCGGCCAGGGCGGCTCCCGTGCCGGCCAGCACCAGCACACCCGCCAGCGCGGCGCCGAGCACCCGCAGCCGTGCACGCGGACCGCCCTGCAGGCGGCGCCACAGAGCGCGCGTGGAGGCGCGGAACCCGTTCCGGCGCACCGGCGTCTCGACGTACCGGTACGACAGGGCGGATGCCGCGAGCGTCAGCGCGAGCACCCCGAGGCCGATCGGCACCGGCACGACCGCGGTCGTGGTGGCTCCCTGCAGCACAGCCCTGGCCCGGACGAGCAGGGGCCAGTGCCCCAGGGAGATGCCGTACGAGCGGTCGCCCACCCAGCGCATCGGCGGGGCGTCCATCGCGCGACCGAACCGGGCTCCCGGCCAGACGCCCGCGGTGATCGCGACGGCGCTCAGCACGCTCGCGGCGAGGAGCGCGCCGGGGAAGGCGGCGGCCGATCCGGCGGTCGGCATCGCGGCGAGGACGATGATGCCGACGAGTGCGAGCACGCCGGCGGCGCCCGCGACCCGGCGTGCGATCAGGGTGCGCGTCCAGTGCGGGCGGGTGGCGGCATCCTGAGACGATTCCGGTGACCGGAGCAGCGGCACCAGCAGGAACGCCAGACCCACGCCCAGCAGCAGGCCGAAGGCGTGCGTGTCGGTGCCGAAGTACGCGCGGGTGAGGTCGCCGCCACGAGACGCCACGACGCCCATCCAAGCGGCCGAGGCGGCGGCCAAGGCGAAGGCCGCGGCAGCGCGGCCCCACGTGCGCGGCAGCATGAGGAAGAGCGGGAGGATCAGCGGCCAGAGCACGTAGAACTGCTCTTCGACGGCCAGCGACCAGAAGTTGCGGAACAGCTCGGGCGCGGCGGCCGAGAAGTACCCCCCGCCGCCGGCGATCGACAGCCAGTTGGAGCTGAACGTCGCTGCCCCCAGCACCTGCGCGTCCACGTCCACGAGGACGTCGCCGCCGACGAGCCACGCCAGCGTCGAGCACACCGCCACGACGAGAGCCAGCGCGGGCAGCAGGCGCCGGGCGCGGCGCTGCCAGAAGCG
>NZ_JBQCIP010000127.1:0-14779 GCF_051953575.1 Microbacterium sp. | reverse complement strand
GTGCGCGCTGACCAAAAAGCAGTCGTTCCTTACGGCAAACCTGCTGACGTTCAAGACCGCCGACGGAGCGGATCCGAACATCGCCCCGGAAGGCGACGTGTACGAGTTCGTGCTGACTGGCATAAACGAGGGCGACCAGTCGGTCGAGGGCGGCGGCGAGTTCGTCACCGCGTTCTCGGACGACGACAACACCCAGAAGGTGCTCGAGTACATGTCGACGCCCGAGTTCGCCGACGCCCGTGTCAGCCTCGGCGGCGCGATCTCGGCCAACACCGGCGCAGACCCGTCGCTGGCCTCCAGCCAGTTCCTGACCGAGGCCATGGAGCTGCTGCAGGATCCGGCGACGACGTTCCGCTTCGACGCGTCCGACCTGATGCCGGCCAGCGTCGGTTCGGGTTCGTTCTGGCGCGGCATGGTCGACTGGATCGACGGAAAGCCGACGCCGCAGGTCCTGGCCGACATCCAGGCCGGCTACCAGGACTGAGCAGCACACCCCGGCCCGGGTCGGCGCGCGATGCGCCGGCCCGGGCCGAGGTGACGGTATCCGTCGACGATGACGGGGGAAGGGTCAACATGTCGCACACCGCAACCACTCCGACGCAGCAGACTCAGGCGCCACCGCCGCATCCGCCGTCGAAACAGCCCTCGCAGACGACGACGCGCATCGTCGCCGCGATCGGCGGGATCCTCATCGTCGCGCTGGTGATCTTCATCCTCATCGGCGGCCCGCAGCCCGACGCGAAGCCGGTGTCGCTCGGGTTCTCGTTCAACTCGTTCTTCCGGTGGATCGGCGAGATGGGTCCGATCGTGCAGATCCCGCTCGTGCTGGTGATCTTCGCCGCCGTGATCGGGGTCCTGCTGCTGCTCATCGAGTACGCGCCACGGCACGGCACGGGCTATTTCTGGCTGCGCCTCATCACGAGCTTCGCGATCCCGCTGCTCGCGTTCATGATGCTGCGGCCGTACCAGAACGCCGTCGTCTACGTGGTGATCATCGCGCTCATCGCGGGCGGCCTGCTGTTCTACATGGATTACCGGGCGCGCCAGGGCGCCGGCTACCTGTACCAGCTCACGCTGTTCCTCGCGCCGGCGATCATCCTGCTGCTGGTCGGCCTCATCTATCCGGCGATCTCGACGATCGTCCAGTCGTTCTACGACAAGACCGGCGACAACTTCGTCGGCCTCGACAACTACCACTGGGCGTTCACGAACCCGCAGGGCTTCTGGTCGATCATCAACACGCTCATCTGGGCCGTGTTCGTGCCCGTCTTCGCGACGGTCGTGGGCCTGGCCTATGCGGCGTTCATGGAGCGGGCTCGCGGCGAGCGGCTGCTCAAGGTGCTGGTGTTCCTGCCGTTCGCGATCGCACCGGTGAGCATCAGCCTCATCTGGAAGTTCGTGTACGACTACCGGCAGGGCAACCAGATCGGCCTCCTCAACGCGATCGTCGTCGCTTTCGGCGGCGAGCCGGTGCGGTGGCTCGACACGTGGCCGCTCGTGAACACGTTCTGCCTGCTCATCGCGTTCGTGTGGGCGCAGACCGGCTTCGCGATGGTGATCCTCTCGGCGGCCATCAAGGCGGTGCCCGTCGAGCAGATGGAGGCGGCGCAGCTGGACGGCACGACCGCCTGGCAGCGGTTCATCAATGTGACCGTGCCCGGCATCCGCACCTCCATCGTCGTGGTGCTCACCACGATCACGATCGCGGCACTCAAGCTGTACGACATCGTCGCGGTCATGACCGGCGGCCGGTCGAACTCGACGGTGCTGGGCTTCGAGATGGTCAATCAGCAGCAGCGGTTCCAGAGCTACGGTCACGCCGCGGCGCTGGCGGTGCTGATCTTCGTGTTCGTCTCGCCGCTCATCGTCTACAACGTCATACAGCTGCGCAAGCAGAGGGAGGTGCGGTGATGGCCGCCGTCGATACCGCCGCGACGCCGAAGTTCGACCGCGCCGCCGCCCGCAAGGTCGCCCGCGAGACACGCCGCAACGAGGCGCAGGCGCAGAAGCGCCTCACCTCGCCCATCGCCACCGTGATCGCGATCCTGATCGCGTTCCTCTGGACGATCCCGACCCTCGGCCTGCTCATCACGTCGTTCCGCCCTGGTGCGGACTCGGCGTCGACGGGGTGGTGGACGGTGTTCACCAACCCGGACTTCACGCTCGGGAACTACCAGGAGGCGCTGACCTCGGGCGGGACGGCACTGACCCTCGGGCAGTCGTTCCTCAACTCGCTGGCCATCACCATCCCGGTGACGGTATTCGTGATCTCGATCGCGGCGCTCGGCGCGTACGCCTTCGCGTGGATGGACTTCAAGGGGCGCGGGTTCCTGTTCGTCGCGATCTTCGCGCTGCAGATCGTGCCGATCCAGATGGCGCTGGTGCCGCTGCTCAGCCTGTTCTCGCGCGGGCTCGAGATCGCGGGCGTCGGGATCTTCCCGGGACTGGAGCTGCGCGAGATCGACCACAGCTTCGCCACCATGTGGATCGCCCACGTGATGTTCGGTCTGCCGCTGTCGATCTTCCTGCTGCACAACTTCATGGCCGAGATCCCGTCGGACGTGATCGAGGCGGCGCGGGTCGACGGTGCGGGGCACGGGCAGATCTTCTTCCGGATCATCCTGCCGCTGTCGATGCCGATCCTCGCGTCGTTCGCGATCTTCGAGTTCGTGTGGGTGTGGAACGACCTGCTGGTGGCGACGATCTTCGCTCCGACATCGTCCTTGCCGATGACCCAGACGCTCAACTCGCTGTCGGGTTCGTGGGGCGATCGCTGGTACCTGGTGTCGGCGGGCGCGTTCCTGGTGCTGGTGGTGCCGATGATCGTGTTCCTCGCCCTCCAGCGGTTCTTCGTCCGCGGGCTCATGGCGGGTGCGACGAAGGGCTGACAGACCCCGGTCAGTGGATGCCTCGACCCCGCGCCGTGCGCAGGGCCGAGGCATCCTCTTGTCCGGCGCGGGGGATCGCTAACCTGATCGCATGGACGCCTCAGCCGCCGCTCCGGCCGCCCCTGCGCTGGACCCGGGTCTGAGCGCTGCGGAAGTCACCGAGCGGGTCGCGGCGGGACGCACCAACGCCCACACCGCCGACACGAGCCGGAGCGTCTGGAACATCGTCCGGGCGAACGTGTTCACCCTGTTCAACGGGATCGTGTTCGCGTGCTTCTTCGTGCTGTTCCTGCTGGGGCGCTGGCAGGACGCGCTGTTCGGCATCGCGGCCTTCGCGAACTCGATCATCGGCTGCGTGTAGGAGTTCCGCGCCAAGGCGGCGCTCGACCGCCTCGCCCTGCTCAACGCACCGCGGGCCCGCGTGCGCCGCGACGGGGCCGAGTCCGACATCGCGCCCGGCGACGTCGTGATGGACGACGTCCTGGTGCTGCGGGCGGGCGACCAGGTGCCGGCCGACGCGGACGTCATCGAGAGTCGCGCGCTGCAGATCGACGAGTCGATGCTGACGGGCGAATCCGACGCGGTCGACAAGCAGCCGGGGGATGAGGCGCTGTCGGGTTCGATCGTCGTGGCGGGGGAGGGCGCCGCACGCGTGACCCGGGTCGGGGCGGACTCGTATGCGAACCGGTTCGCCGGCGAGGCCAAGCGCTTCTCGCTGGTGGCGTCCGAGGTGCGCAACTCGGTCAACCGGGTGCTGAAGTGGATGAGCTGGATCATCGGGCCGGTCGGCCTGCTGGTGTGCAACGCCCAGATGATGGTGTTCGGCGGCTGGGTCGCCGCCTTCGAGAGCGGCGACTGGGTGCAGGCCATCGTCAACTCGATCGCGGCGATCACGGCGATGATCCCCCTCGGCCTCGTGCTGATGACCTCGATCGCGTTCGCCGTCGCGGCGGCGAAGCTCGCGTCGAAGCAGGTGCTGGTGAACGAGCTGCCCGCGGTCGAGGGGCTTGCCCGGGTCGACGTGATCTGTCTCGACAAGACCGGCACGCTGACCGCCGGCGAGATCGCGTTCGACGCGCTCCGGCCGCTCGGCGGCGCGGTCCCCGGCCAGGACGCCGTGCTGGGCTGGTTCGGCGCGGCGCCCGATGCCAACGCCACCGCCCGGTGCCTGCGTGAGCCGTTCCCGGTCGCGGCGCCACTGGACGCGGCGAACTACATCCCGTTCTCGTCTGCCCGCAAGTGGAGCGCGGTCTCGTTCGCCGCCGGTCCCGCGGGCGCGTGGGTGCTGGGCGCCCCTGAGATGGTGTTCGGGGATGCCGCCACCGATCCGTCCGGCGAACTCGGCCGCGTCGTCACGGAGCTCGCGTCGACCGGGCGGCGCACGCTGGTGCTGGCCCACTCCGACCAGGCCATCACGGCGGCCGACGTCGACGACGAGCGCCGGCCGGACGGGCTCGTCGCGGCCGCGGTCGTGACGTTCCAGGAGCAGGTGCGGCCTGACGCTGCGCAGACCCTGGAGTACTTCGCGGCGCAGGGTGTCGGCGTGCGTGTGATCTCGGGCGACAACCCGCGCACGGTCGCCGCGATCGCCCGCAGCGTAGGTGTCGACGTCGACGAGGGGTTCGACGCGCGCCGGCTGCCCGACGACGACGCCGAACTGGGGGAGGTGCTCGAGCGCAACCTGGTGTTCGGCCGGGTCACACCCGAGCAGAAGAAGCGCATGGTCGTCGCGCTGCAGCAGCGGGGACACACGGTCGCGATGACCGGCGACGGCGTGAACGACGCCCTCGCGATCAAGACCGCGGACCTCGGCATCGCGATGAACTCGGGTTCCGCCGCGACGAAGGCGGTCGCGCGCATCGTGCTGCTGGACGGCCGCTTCTCGCACCTGCCCGAGGTGGTCGCCGAGGGACGGCAGGTCATCGCCAACATCGAACGCGTCTCGATGCTGTTCTTCACCAAGACGGCGTACGCGACGGGGCTCGCCGTGCTGTTCGGGCTGCTCGTGCTGCCCTTCCCGTTCCTGCCGCGACAGCTGTCGATCACGGACGGCCTGACGATCGGCATCCCGGCGTTCTTCCTGGCACTGCTGCCGAACACGCAGCGCTATGTGCCGGGATTCCTCCGGCGCTCGCTCAGCTTCGCGATCCCGGCGGGGGCGATCATCGCGATCTCGCTCACGCTCTACTCGCTGGCCGCCACGGCCATCGGGATCGGCCAGCCGGAGCTGCGGACCGGCTCGACGATCATCCTCGCGATCGTCGGTATCTGGGTGCTGACGGTGCTGTCGCGGCCGATCACGCGCCTCAAGGGGCTCATCATCGGCGCGATGTTCATCGGACTCGTCGGCGTGTTCACGATCCCGTTCCTGACCGAGTTCTTCCAGCTCGTCGACCCCGGCGAAGAGGCGGCGTGGCTCATCGTGGTCGTGACCGCGCTCACGATCGGCGCGATCGAGATCGTGCGCTTCTTCCACCGGCGCTACGTCGCGAAGTCGCTCGCCGAGGTGTGATCAGCCGGCGGCGGTCGGGTCCGGCGCCGCCTCGATCGTCGAGCGCGCGAAGTGTCGTGAGCCCGGCGGCGCCCACAGCGCGACGAGGATCAGGGCCTCGATCGCGAGGTCGATCATCGAACCCCAGTCCCACCCGTCGGTGGTCAGGATCGTCATCACGCTGAGGGCGATCAGCAAGCCGAGGTAGATCGTGGCGAACGTGCGCGACAGCCGGCTGCCGCGGGCGAGACCGGAGGCCATTCCGATCAGCAGCAGGCCGAAGAGGATGATTGCCGCGCCGAGCAGCGAGACCCGCAGCACGTCGGCCTCGGCGACCTCGTAACGGCTGAGCAGCACCAGCACGCCGAGCGCCACGTTGGCGAAGGCGCTGAGATAGACGAGCACGACCGCGATCGTGACGATCACGGGGCGCCGCCGCCGCGGCTGCACGGCGGGCACGGACGGGTCGGCGGTCACGCGACCACTGTAACGAGCCGGATCAGCCGGAGCAGCCCAGCCGCTTCTGCATCGACGTCATGGCGTCGATCTCGGCCGTCTGCCCGGTCTTCATCGCCTCGGCGACCTCCAACGCCCGCGGGTCGCTGCCGAGCTCCAGTAGCGCCTCGGCCATCGGGATCGCGCCCTGGTGATGGCGGATCATGAACGTGAGGAACCGGCAGTCCGCGTCGGTGCCGGTGGCCGCCTGCAGCGCGGCGATCTCGGCGGCAGACGCCATGCCCATCGCCTCGCGTGCCTGCTCGTCGGTCATCGGCTCGGACGATGACCCGCCGTGCTGATGGCCGGACGCGGTGCCCATCCACTGCATCATCGGGCCGCCGGCCTGGGGGAGGCCCCACTGCACGAGCCAGTCGAACATCTCGCCGCGCTGTGCGGCCTGCGAGGTCGCGATGTCGTAGGAGAGAGCGCGCAGCTCCGGGTCGTCGGTCTTGCGGTAGATCTCCATCGCGAGTTCGATCGCCTGCGCGTGATGCGCCTGCATGTCGCGGGAGAAGCCCGCCTCGGGTGAGGAGCTGCCGGGTGTCGACGCGGCGGACTGCGTGCCGAACATCGTGAAGCGCCCGACGGCGAAGCCGAGCGCGCCGATCAGCACGAGCGCGACGGCGATGACGATCCATCGCTGCGTGCGTCCGGCCGAGGGCGCGTCCGACATCGGTGTCGCCTTATTTCTTGCCGGGGGCGTCGAGCCCGCCGGTGCACATGGCGTTCGGCTCGGGCGCGTTCGTGGAGTGCCAGTAGGCGGTGATGAACTCCTTGATGCGCGGGTCGTCGGCCGAGTCGACCTTGAGCTGCGCGTTCCACGCGCTCACCGCGATGGGGGTGTCCATGTCTTCGTACGGCGACATGGTCGCGAACGTCGAGGGCATGAGGGCCTCGAGCTTCGCGATGTCGTCCTCCGACACCTGCGCCGGGTCGTAGGTCAGCCACACGGCGCCGTGCTCCAGGTCGTGCACGGCGTTCTCGTTGGGCACCGGCTGGGTGTAGATGCCGCAGTTGAGCCAGATCGCGTTGTGGTCGCCGCCGGCGGGCGGGGTCTGGGCGTAGTCGACCGTGCCCTCGACGTGCGTCGCGGTGTTGTCGAAGGTCTCGACGCCCTCGATGCCGCTGCCGTCTCCGTCGCCCCGCGCGTACGTGGGAGCGGGAGCAGGGGCGAAGACGAAGGATGCCACGATCGCCGCGACCACGAGGACCGCCGCCGTCGAGCCGACGATCCACCACACGAGCTTGCTGCGGCGACGCTTGGCGAGCTGCTTCTGGTACTCGGCGAGCTTCTCCTGGCGCTTCTGCTCGCGCTGCTGCTTGACGCTGAGGTTGATCTGCGCCTGAGTGGCAGGGTTGCCGCTCGTGCGCTTGTCGGCGGGGGTCGGGGTCGGGGTCATGTGCTCGATCTCGGCTCGGCCGCCGGGCGCGGGGGCCCGCGGGGCAGGGGTGCTGGACTGCCCTCAGCCTATTCGCCCGAATGTAAGGAGAGGCTGAGAACCACCCGACAGCGAGATGCTTGCGGGCGGGGCCGGGGCATCCGGTATCCTGGACGTTCGAATCGATTCGACTCTCCCTGGCGCACCGCCCCGAAACGAAACACGCTGTTGCTCGATACCGCCTCCGTCCCTGTCCAGAAGCCCGAAGACCGCCCCACCACGGATCCTGCCGCCGCCCTGCGCCCGGCGCCCCGCACCGACACCGGTGCCATCCGCGCCCTCGGCAGCAACCCGGCCACCGCGCCGATCGTCCTGCACCCCGGTGACTCGATCCCCCACCGCCGCAGGGTGCTCTACATCGTGCTGCTCGGGGCGCTCACGGCACTCGGTCCGTTCACGATCGACCTCTACCTGCCCGCGTTCCCGGTGCTGGAGGAGGACTTCCAGACGACGGCAGCGCTCATCCAGCTGACCCTCACGGGCACCATGATCGGCTTCGCGCTCGGGCAGCTGGTGGTGGGGCCGCTGAGCGACAAGGTCGGCCGGCGCGTTCCGCTGCTCAGCGTGACGGCCCTGCACGTGCTCGCGAGCACCGCCGCGGCCCTCGCGCCGACACTGGAGCTGCTCTCTGCTGCGCGCGTGCTGCAAGGTGCGGGAGCCGCCGCGGGCGGTGTCGTCGCCGCGGCGATCGTGCGCGACCTCTTCGGCGGACGCCGGCTCGTCGTGATGCTGTCCCGCCTCGCGCTGGTCTCAGGCGTCGCGCCCGTGCTCGCCCCGCTCGTCGGCTCGGCCCTGCTCGCGGTCATGCCGTGGCGCGGCATCTTCGTGGTGCTCGCCGTGTACGGCGCGGTCATGCTCGTGTCGGCGATCATCTTCCTGCCCGAGACGCTCCCCAAGGCCCGGCGCAGCGAACGCGGCACGACGACGGTCTGGCAGCGGTATCGCAGCGTCTTCAGCGACCGCGTGTTCATCGGCGTGCTGATCATCGGCGGCATGACCTTCTCGGGGCTCTTCTCGTACCTGTCGAGCTCGTCGTTCCTCTTCCAGCAGAGCTACGGCTTCGACGCGCAGCAGTACGGCATCCTGTTCGCCGTCAACTCGCTCGGCGTTGTCCTGGGCGTGCAGACCGCGTCGCGCCTCGCGGCGCGCTTCGGCCCGCAGTGGGTGATGGCCTGGTCGACCGCGGTGCTCGTGCTGGCGGCATCCGCCATCGTCGTCACCGACCAGCTCGGCCTCGGCCTGTGGGGCACCATCGTGCCGCTGTGGGTCTTCATCGCGGCGTGCGGCTTCACGTTCCCGTGCGTGCAGGTGCTGGCGCTCGACCGTCACGGCAAGGCGGCGGGCACCGCGCAGTCCATCATCGGCGCGACCAACTTCGGCGTCGCGGGTCTCGTGTCGCCGCTCGTCGGCTGGATCGCGCGGGATGCCGGCATCACGGCGACGACGATGGCCTCGGTGATGGTCGGCTGCGCCCTCGTGGGCGTGCTGTCGCTGTGGCTCATCGTACGCCCGCGCACGGTGGAGCGCCTGGCGCCCTGACCTCCTCAGCGCACCGGCTGCAGGCGGAAGAGCCGCACGGTGCGCCCGGACTCGCGCTCGTAGTTGCGGTAGCCCGGCCACTGCGCCTCGATGCGCGCCCACACGGCGTCGCGCTCGTCATCGGGCACGATCGTCGCGCGGACCGGCATCCGGCGTCCGCGGACGGTGATGGCGGCGTCGGGATGCGCCAGCAGGTTCGCGGTCCAGGCGGGATGCCGGGCGCCGGCGAAGTTCGTGCCCGCAACGATGGCGCGCCCGCGTCCGTCGGGCGTATACATGAGCGGCACGTCGCGCGGCTCGCCCGAGCGCGCGCCGACCGTGTGCAGGACCAGCGACGGGACGAGCAGCGCGCTGACCTGCACGCGACCCCGTGACAGCCACGCGACCGCGCGCTCGACCGGGGGCAGCAGCACAGGCCCGAGGAATCGCCGGAACACGCGGGTGCGGGTCAGCGGGGCGATCAGGGTGCGCAGCACATCCACGGCGGCGGTCATACCGACATCCTGTCCGGTCCGTGTCAAGCCTGCGTGGACGCCGCACCCGGACCGCCAGAATGGGGCGATGACGGACGTGCAACAGGTGAAGGCGAGTCCACGGGTGGCGAGGACCGTCATGGTCCAGCTGGTCGTGGGCGGGCTGCTGACGCTGGCCTCGATCGCGCTGGGGTGGTGGATCCTCGTTCGAGGTGTCCATCCGTTCCCGATCGACGAGTGGTGGAACGCGCTGCTCGGGGAATGGTGGAATCCCGTGCTGGCCGGGTTCTCGAGGGTCATGGACTGGGTGGGCGGCGGCTGGGTGGGCGTGCTCGCCGTGCCGATCGCCGGGGCCGTCGGTCTCGTGGTGCTGCGCCGGCCCTGGGCGGCCGCCTACTTCCTGGCGGCCGAGGCGGTGTCGGCCGGGTTCGTGCAGGTGCTCAAGCACGCGTTCGGGCGCGTGCGTCCCGAAGACATCCTCGTCATCTCGGACTACGGCTCGTACCCGTCCGGTCACGTCGCCAACGCCGCGACCATCGCGGTCGCCGCGTTCGTGATCTTCCCGCGCGCGTGGGTCGCCGTCGTGGGCGCTGTCTGGGTCGTGCTGATGGCGTTCAGCCGCACCTATCTGCACGCGCACTGGCTGTCAGACACCGTCGGCGGCGCCCTGGTCGGCGCCGGTGCGGCACTGCTGGTCGCGGCGGCCTTCGCCGTCCCGCTGACCCGCGAGAGCGGCGTCCCCACGGCCCCCTCCACCCGCGGCTGACGCATGGAGCGAAGCCTCTGCCCGCGCGGGCCGGCCACCGCGCGAGACGCCTCGCTAGGCTGAGCGCATGCCAGCGCCCGAGTCCGACTCCACCGCATCCGACCCGGCCGTCGCGGCCGCCGAGGCCGAGCTCGCCCGGCTCCGCGCAGAGGCGGAGGCCGCCGAGGCGCAGCTGAAGGCCGCGCAGGCCAAGGCAGCGCTCGCCGCCGCGGAAGCAGAGGCGGCGAAGGCCCGCGCAGGCGGGGGAGTCGGGGCTGCGGCATCCGTTCCCGCGCCCGACGCGCCGCCCGCTCCCGTTCCCGCTTCCTCGGACGAGGGCCGGGGCGCGGCCGCGGAGAAGACCACCGCGGCGGACCCTCAGCCGGTGAGCCCCGAGCAGTCCGCCGCCCCGGCCGAGCCCGTCGACGGCGCACCCCTCGATGCGGGCGAGGTGGCCGCGATCGTCAAGGGGTACACGTTCGAGGCGGCGACGCTCGATCTCGGCGCCCTCGTCAACGGCGAGCCTGTGGCAGAGGCCCAGATCCGGATCCCGCTCGGCATGATGAACCGTCACGGTCTCGTCGCAGGCGCCACCGGCACCGGCAAGACGCGCACGCTGCAGGGCCTCGCCGAGCAGCTGGCAGCGAAGGGGGTGCCGGTCTTCGCCGCCGACATCAAAGGCGACCTGTCGGGCGTCGCGACCCCGGGCGAGTCCAATGAGAAGCTGCTGGCCCGCACGCGGGCGATCGGGCAGGACTGGAAGCCCGAGGCATCGGTCACCGAGTACTTCGCGCTCGGCGGCGTCGGCAAGGGCGTCCCGGTGCGTGCGACCGTGTCGGGCTTCGGGCCGCTGCTGCTGAGCAAGGTGCTGGGACTCAACGCCACGCAGGAGTCCAGCCTCGGCCTGGTGTTCCACTACGCCGACGCGAACGGGCTCGCGCTCGTGGACCTGTCGGATCTGCGCGCCGTGCTCACCCACCTCACGAGCGACGAGGGCAAGGCCGAGCTGAAGGAGCTCGGAGGGCTGTCGGCCGCGACGGCGGGCGTGATCCTGCGCGAGCTCATCACCTTCGCGGATGCCGGAGCCGACGTGTTCTTCGGCGAGCCCGAGTTCGCGGTCACGGACTTCATCCGCACCGCGCCCGATGGGCGCGGGTACATCAGCCTGCTCGAGGTGCCCGGGGTGATCGACAAGCCGGCGCTGTTCTCGACCTTCCTCATGTACCTGCTCGCCGAGCTGTTCGAGATCCTGCCCGAGGTGGGGGATGCCGACAAGCCGAAGCTCGTGTTCTTCTTCGACGAGGCGCACCTGCTGTTCAAGGACGCGTCCAAGGACTTCCTCGCCGCCATCACCCAGACCGTGCGGCTCATCCGCTCGAAGGGCGTGGGCGTGTTCTTCGTCACGCAGACCCCGAAGGACGTGCCGTCGGACGTGCTCGCCCAGCTCGGCTCCCGCGTGCAGCACGCGCTGCGCGCGTTCACCCCGGACGACGCCAAGGCGCTGCGCGCCACCGTCGGCACCTACCCGAAGTCCGGCTACGACCTGGAGCGCGTCCTGCAGGAGCTCGGCACGGGCGAGGCGATCGTCACCGTGATGAGCGAGAAGGGCGCACCGACCCCCGTCGCCTGGACGCGACTGCGGGCACCGCAGGGCCTGATGTCGCCGACGCCCGACCCTGCGATCGAGGCCGCCGTGAAGGCCTCGCCGCTGCTGGCGAAGTACGGCACCCCGATCGACCGCGAATCGGCGCGGGAGATCCTCACCGCCAAGATGAAGGCGGCCGATGACGCGGCCGCCGCGGAGGACGCGGCTCTGGCGAAGGCCAAGGCCGACGCCGAGTACGCGAAGCAGAAGGCGGCCATCGACAAGCAGCAGGCCGCTGCCGACAAGGCGGCCGCGGCGGCCGAGAAGAAGGCGCAGCAGGAGTACGAGCGCCTGCTCAAGAAGACCGCCGGCACGACCCGCACGTCGCGCAGCGCACAGAAGTCGCCCATCGAGCAGATCCTGAACTCCAAGTCGACGCAGACTATCCTCGGGGGAGTGATCCGCGGGATCTTCGGCACCGGCAGGCGCTGAGCGTCCCCGCCCCGCGGATCGACCTCCTCGATCCCGGAAGGCCTTCGCGTGCGCAGACCGAAGACCGTCGCCGTGCTCGCGGCCGCCGTCCTGGCAGCCGCGACCGGGGCGACGCTCGCCGTGCTCGGCGTGCCCGTCGGCGAGTCGTCGCCTGCCGAGGCCGTGCCCAGCGCGCGTCCGTCGGCGGACGCGGCGGGCGTGACGGCATCCTCCTCGCCCGTCGCGATCGACGACACGGTGACCGCCGACGACTACTGCTACGTGGAGGCGATGATCTACTACCGGGTCAAGGAGGAGGAGCTCGCCCGAACGCTGCTGCGCAAGGACGGCGTCGCGGCGGACGCGCGGGCGTTCGCCGAAGACCTCGTCGCCGCGGATCTCGCCGAGCTCGACGGCCTGCGCGAATGGTACGTGGCGTGGGCGCCGGCGCGTCCGCTCGAAGCTCCCGCCGACGGCCCGTGCGGCGGTCACGGTTCCGATCACGCGCAGATGCCGGGCATGCCGACGTGGTCGGTCGAGCAGGGCCTGGTCGACGCGCAGTCGCCCGACGCGGAGCGCCGGTACGCCGAGATCGCCCGCGACCAGAACGCGGGGATGGTGGCCCTCGTCACACTGATCCTCGAGGGCCATCCCCACCCGAAGGTGCGGGCGTCGGCCGAGGCGGCGCTCGAGCGCGAGCGGGCCGACGCCGTCACGCTCGCGGGTCTGCTCGCGCCCTGACGAGGCATACCCTGGGGGTATGGCGACGAAGCCCCCGGCAGCCGACATCGACGAATCCCTCGTGCACGTGACGCGACCCAAGAAGGTCGCCGTGGGCGTGCCGGCCGTGCTGCACGCGCTGCAGATCGCGAACGAGCAGATGGGCGTCGCGCGGTCTGTGCAGACGCTGCTGCGCGTCAACCAGAAGGACGGGTTCGACTGCCCCGGCTGCGCATGGCCCGAGGAGGACAAGCGGCACATCGCCGAGTTCTGCGAGAACGGCGCGAAGGCCGTCGCGGAGGAGGCGACGCTGCGTCGCGTCGGCCCGGAGTTCTTCGCCGAGCACTCGATCGGCGAGCTGCGCGCGCACGATGACTGGTGGCTCGGCCAGCAGGGGCGGCTGACGCATCCGATGCTCCTCGAAGAGGGCGCCCCCCACTACCGCCCGATCGCGTGGGGCGACGCCCTGCAGCTCGTGGCCGACGAGCTGAGCGCCCTCGACGACCCCGACGAGGCCGTCTTCTACACGTCGGGGCGCACGTCCAACGAAGCCGCGTTCCTCTACCAGCTGCTCGTGCGCGGCCTGGGCACGAACAACCTGCCCGACTGCTCGAACATGTGCCACGAGTCCTCGGGCTCGGCCCTCACCGAGACGATCGGCATCGGCAAGGGCACGGTGTCGATCGACGACATCCACCAGGCCGACCTGCTCATCGTCGCCGGGCAGAATCCGGGCACCAACCACCCGCGCATGCTGTCGGCGCTCGAGAAGGCCAAGCAGCGCGGTGCCACGATCATCGCCGTGAACCCGCTGCCCGAGGCGGGGCTGCTCCGCTTCGAGAATCCGCAGACCGTCCGCGGCGTCGCGTTCGGCGGAACGCCGCTCGCCGACGGCTTCGTCCAGATCCGCCTGGGCGGCGACCAGGCGCTGTTCCAGGCGATCGGCAAGCACCTGCTCGAGGCCGAGGAGCGCGACGGCGGGGTGCTCGACCACGAGTTCATCGCGGCGCACACGAGCGGCTTCGAGGCGTACCGGGACGCGATGCGGAAGGCCGCGTGGCCCGAGCTCGTGGCCGCCACCGGCATCCCCGAGGACGCGCTGCGGCGCGTCGCCGAGGCGGTGCGCACCTCGAAGGCCACGATCGTCTGCTGGGCGATGGGGCTCACGCAGCACAAGCACTCCGTCGCGACCCTGCGTGACGTCGTGAACGTCCTGCTGCTGCGGGGCGACATCGGCCGACCCGGTGCCGGCGTGTGCCCGGTTCGCGGGCACTCCAACGTGCAGGGCGACCACACGGTCGGCATCTACGAGAAGCCGTCCGAGGCGTTCCTGTCGGCCCTCGACGGCGAGTTCGGCTTTGCGGCGCCGCGCGCGCACGGCTACGACACCGTCGAGGCCATCCGCGCGATGCGCGACGGCCGCGTGCGGGTGTTCCTCGGCATGGGCGGCAACTTCGTGTCGGCGACACCCGACACCGCGGTCGTCGAGGCGGGCATGGCGAACGTCGGGCTGACGGTGCACGTGTCGACGAAGCTCAACCGGTCTCACGTGGTCACGGGCCGCCGTGCCCTGATCCTGCCGACCCTCGGGCGCACCGACCGCGATCGGCGCACCGGGGTGGACGGGTCGCTGCGCGAGCAGCGCGTCACCGTCGAGGACTCGATGGGCGCCGTCCACGCGTCGCGCGGCCGGCTCGCGCCGCCGTCCGAAGAGCTGCTCAGCGAGGTCGCGATCGTGGCGCGGCTGTGCGCGCTGGTCTTCGGCAACGAGGATGCCGCCGCAACCCGTGCGCCCGGGACCGCCGTGGCGAACACCGACCACGCGCTCCCCGAGCACGGCGCCGCAGAGGCCGAGCGGCCCGACACCGCGGCGGTGCGGCATCCCCGCAACGTCCCGCACGCGGACTGGGCCGCGCTCGAGGCGGACTAC
>NZ_JBQCIP010000126.1:0-13657 GCF_051953575.1 Microbacterium sp. | reverse complement strand
CCGCGCTGGGCGCATACGCGGTCAGCTTCCAGACCGTCGATGTCTTCATCCTGCTCGTCATCGGCGTGCTCGGCTTCTTCATGCGCCGCTACGGGTACCCGGTGGCGCCGCTCGTGGTCGGCATGATCCTCGGGCCGATGGGCGAGGAGTACCTGCGCAAGGCGCTCCAGCAGAGCCAGGGCAACGTCGGTTCGCTGTTCCTCCACCCGTTCGCGGCCACGGCCTACGCGGTGCTCGCCGTGCTCATCATCGGCGGCCTGTGGCTCAAGAAGCGCCGCAGCCGCTACGAGGCGGCCATGGAGCAGGCGCTCACCTCCGAGATCGCGGTCGTCGCGGCCGCCGAGATCGCCGGGCTCGCCCCCGGCCACGAGGCCGAGCAGGAGCTGGATCAGCGCGACCGCCGTTGACGCGCGACGCGATGACGACAGGATGCCTCGACCCGGCCGGTGCGGCCGGGCCGGGGCATCCGTCATCCCGGCCTGGATCTGCGGACCCGGACAGTGCGGATACGATGGGCGCGATGTCCGCCGACGAAGCCGCAGTCTCCCTCAGCTCACCCCACGCTGAGCCGACCGCCGCCCCCGCCCTGTCGCTGTACCGCGAGATCGACCGCGCGGACTGGGCGCGATTGGCGTCGGGCATCGCGCAGCCGCTGACCGAGACCGAGATCGTGCAGATCCGCGGCCTCGGGGACCGGCTCGACATGGACGAGGTCGCCCAGGTCTACGTGCCCCTCTCTCGCCTGCTGTCGCTGTACGCCGAATCCACCAAGCGCCTCGGCGCGGAGGAGTCGGCGTTCCTCGGCGAGAACGACTCGACGACGCCGTTCATCGTCGGCGTCGCGGGGTCCGTGGCCGTCGGCAAGTCGACGATCGCCCGCCTGCTGCGCGAGCTGACGTCGCGCTGGCCGGGGACCCCGCGGGTCGAGCTCGTCACGACCGACGGGTTCCTGTACCCGAACGCCGAGCTCGAGCGCCGCGGGCTCATGGAGCGCAAGGGCTTCCCCGAGTCGTACGACCGCCGCGCGCTGGTGTCGTTCCTCACCGAGGTCAAGAGCGGGGCCCCCGAGGTGCGGGCGCCGTTCTACTCGCACATGCGGTACGACATCGTGCCCGACGCGGTGGTGACCGTGCGCCGTCCCGACATCGTCATCGTCGAGGGCCTCAACGTGCTGCAGCCGCCGCCGTCGCCCAACGACGTCGCGGTGAGCGATCTGTTCGACTTCTCGATCTACGTCGATGCGGATGCCTCGCACATCGCCCAGTGGTACGTCGACCGGTTCCTCGCCCTGCGCCGCGCCGCGTTCAGCAACCCGAACTCGTTCTTCAACGTGTTCGCGCAGCTGTCGGACGAGGAGGCCGTCGAGCGGGCACTCGGCTTCTGGAACACGATCAACCTCCCCAACCTGGAGGAGAACGTGCTTCCGACGCGTCACCGCGCCAACCTCGTGCTGCAGAAGGCCGTCGACCACAAGGTCGAGACGGTGCTGCTCCGCAAGCTGTAGGCACCCCGCCGGCAGCCTTCCCTATTCGTAAGGGAACCGCGCAAAACCGCCCGCCTACCATGGACGGCATGTGCGGAATCGTCGGATATGTGGGCCCTCGTCAGAGCCAGGACGTGCTGATCGCGGGGCTCTCGCGCCTCGAGTACCGCGGGTACGACTCCGCGGGCATCGCGGTCATCGACGGCGACGGCGGACTGGAGATGCGCAAGCGCGCCGGCAAGCTGCAGGTGCTGCGCGACGACCTCGCCGCCCGCCCGCTGGCCGACGGCACCACCGGTATCGGCCACACGCGCTGGGCGACCCACGGCGGCCCGACCGACGGGAACGCGCACCCGCACCTGGCCGACGACGACCGCCTCGCGGTCATCCACAACGGCATCATCGAGAACTTCGCCGAGCTGAAGGCCGAGCTGCTGTCGGAGGGCTACACGTTCCGCAGCGAGACCGACACCGAGGTCGCCGCCGTCCTGCTCGGCCGCGAGTACCGGCGCACCGGCGACCTCGTCGCCGCCTTCCGCGCCGTCGCTCCCCGCCTGGAGGGCGCGTTCACGCTCCTCGCGCTGCACCAGGAGCAGCCGGGCCTCGTCGTGGGCGCCCGCCGCAACTCGCCGCTCGTGATCGGGCTCGGCGAGGGCGAGAACTTCCTGGGATCCGACGTCGCCGCGTTCGTCGAGCACACCCGCAACGCGCTGGCGATCGGTCAGGACCAGATCGTCGCCATCACGCCCGAGGGCGTCGAGGTCACCGACTTCGCCGGCGGTGCGGTCGAGGTCGAGCCGTTCGAGGTGACGTGGGACGCCGCCGCCGCCGAGAAGGGCGGCTGGTCGTCGTTCATGGCCAAGGAGGTCTCAGAGGAGCCCGAGGCCGTCGCCAACACGCTGCGCGGCCGCATCCACGACGGTCAGGTCGTCATCCCCGAGCTCGACGGCCTCGACGACCTGTTCGCCGACATCTCGCGCATCATCGTCATCGCGTGCGGCACGGCCGCCTACGCCGGACAGGTGGGCAAGTACGCGATCGAGCAGTGGACCCGCATCCCGGTCGAGGTCGAGCTCGCCCACGAGTTCCGCTACCGCGACCCCGTGATCGGGCCCGACACGCTCGTCGTCTCGATCAGCCAGTCCGGCGAGACCATGGACACGCTCATGGCCGTCAAGTACGCGCGTGAGCACGGCGCGAAGACGCTCTCGGTCTGCAACACGCAGGGCGCGACCATCCCGCGCGAATCCGACGCGATCGTCTACACGCACGCCGGTCCCGAGGTCGCGGTCGCCTCCACGAAGGCGTTCGTGGCCCAGATCACCGCGCTGTACCTGATGGGCCTGCACATCGGGCGGGTGCGGGGTGCCGTCTCGGCCGAGGACGCGGCTTCGCACGTGCGCGAGCTGGAGGCGATCCCGGCCAAGATCCAGCGCATCCTCGACAACGAGCAGTCGCGCATCGAGCAGTTCGCGCACTGGATGGCCGACACCCGATCGGTCCTCTTCCTCGGCCGTCACGTCGGCTACCCGATCGCTCTGGAAGGCGCGCTCAAGCTCAAGGAGCTGGCGTACATCCACGCCGAGGGCTTCGCCGCCGGCGAGCTCAAGCACGGACCCATCGCCCTCATCGAGCCGGGCCAGCCGGTGTTCGTGATCGTGCCGTCGCCGCGCAAGTCGGCCGAGATGCACAAGAAGGTCGTCTCGTCGATCGAAGAGATCCGCGCCCGCGGCGCCCGCGTGATCGCGATCGCCGAAGAGGGCGACGCCGCGGTGCTGCCGAAGGCCGACGAGGTGCTGCGCATCCCGCTGGCGGGTCCGTTCTTCGAGCCGCTCCTGGCCGTCGTGCCGCTGCACATCTTCGCGATGGGCCTCGCCACCGCCAAGGGCCTCGACGTCGACCAGCCGCGCAACCTCGCGAAGTCCGTCACGGTCGAGTGACCTCCCGGCGGCCTCGGCCGCCGGGAGGTCGGGTCGCACCCTGCCCGCGATAGGGTGGCGGATGCCGCGCACCGGCGCGGCAGGAGGTGCACGTGATCGTCGGAATCGGCGTCGACCTCGTCGACATCCCGCGGTTCGAGCGCACCATCTCGCGCACGCCGCGGCTGCTCGAGCGGCTGTTCTCAGAGCGTGAGCGGCTGCTCAAGCCGCATTCGCTGGCGGCCCGGTACGCGGCCAAGGAGGCGCTGATCAAGGCCCTCGGCGGCTCGGACGGGCTGCACTGGACCGAGATCGAGATCGCGTCGGAGCCCTCTGGGCGTCCTCTGTTCTCGCTCACCGGTTCGACCGCCGCCGTGGTCGCCGCGCGCGGCATCACCGCCGTGCATCTGTCGATGTCGCACGACGCCGGCCTCGCGACGGCGTACGTCGTCGCCGAGTCCGTCGCCCCGCACCCCATGGAGGAGTCCGCATGAGCCGCCTGCCCGCCGGAACGCTGCGCGAGGCGACCGTCGACGTCGGCGCCATCGAAGACAACGTGCGCCACCTGCGGCGGCTGACCGGCTCCGAGATCATCGCCGTCGTCAAGGCCGACGGGTACGGCCATGGCGCGGTGCGCTCGGCGGTCGCAGCGCTCGCCGGCGGCGCGACCCGCCTCGGCGTGAGTGACATCACCGAGGCGCTGGCGCTGCGGCGCGCGGGCATCGACGCGCCGATCGTGGCGTGGCTGCACGCGCCGGGTGCGGACTTCTCGGAGGCGGCTGCGCACGGCATCGAGCTCGGCATCTCGAGCCTCGACCAGCTGCAGAAGGCGGCGGCTGCGGCATCCGCGGATCGTCCCGTGGCGCTGCACCTCAAGCTGGAGACGGGGCTGTCGCGCAACGGCATCGCCCCCGACGACTACCGTGTCGTGTTCGCCGAGGCGGCCCGGCTCGAGCGCATCGGGCGGGTGCGGGTGGTCGCGCTGTTCAGCCACCTCTCCAACGCCTCGGACGACGACGACCGCGCCGCGCTGCGGGCGTTCGAGGAGGGCGTCGCGGTCGCCGCGTCGCTCGGGCTCGCCCCGCCGCTGCGGCACATCGCCGCCACGCACGCCGCGATCGACCTTCCCGAAGCGCGCCTGGGCTGCGTGCGCATCGGCATCGGCCTGTACGGGCTGTCGCCGTTCGCAGACCGCACATCGGCCGACCTGGGCCTGCGTCCGGCGATGACGCTGCGCGGGTCCGTCGCGGCCGTGCGTCGCGTGCCCGCGGGCAAGGGCGTGTCGTACGGGTACGACTACCGCACCGACCATGGCACGACCCTGGCGCTCGTGCCCGTCGGGTATGCCGACGGCGTGCCGCGGCAGGCGTCCGGCGCAGGCCCGGTCGTGATCGGCGGACGCCGCTTCACGGTCGCCGGCCGCATCGCGATGGATCAGTTCGTCGTGGATGTCGGCGACGCTCCGGTCGCGGTCGGCGACGAGGCGGTGCTGTTCGGCGACCCGACCCTCGGGCTGCCGTCGGCGACGGACTGGGCGGATGCTGCCGGCACGATCAACTACGAGATCGTGACGCGCATCGGGCCGCGGGTGGCCCGCCGGCAGGTGGCGGAATGAGCGGCCTCGACCCGATCCTCGGGCAGCACGACATCGCGTCGCCGGACGACATGGAGGAGTTCGGCCGGCGGATCGGCGGGATGCTGCGACCCGGCGACCTCGTCGTGCTGACGGGACCGCTCGGCGCCGGCAAGACCACGCTCACGCGCGGCATCGGCGAAGGGCTCCACGTGCGCGGCCCGATCCAGAGCCCGACGTTCGTGCTCGCGCGGACGCACCCGTCGCTCGACGGCGGCGCACCGCTCGTGCACGTCGACGCGTACCGCCTGGGCTCGGCCGCCGAGCTCGACGACCTCGACATCGACTTCGACGGATCGGTCGTCGTGGTCGAGTGGGGCCGCGGCATGGTCGACGGCATCCGCGACGTGTGGTGGGAGCTCGAGATCGAGCGCGAGTGGCACGGCCACGGCGTGGACGACGCCTGCGGCACGGTCGCCCACGAGTCCGCCCTCGACGCCGACGCCCCGCGACGGGTGAAGGTCACCCGGCACGGAGCGCCGACTACCCTGGAAGGGTGATCCTCGGCATCGACACGTCGCTCGGCTCCGCGGTGGCGGTCGTCGAGCCCGACGGCGTCATCCGCTCGCAGACCGTCAGCGCAGACCCGCGCGGCCACGCCGAGGTGATCGGCACGTTGATCGAACGCGCGCTGGCGGAGGCATCCATCACCCCCGCCGACGTCACGCATGTCGCGGCCGGCATGGGCCCGGGGCCGTTCACCGGCCTGCGCGTGGGCATCGCCGCGGCGCGCACGTTCGCGCTCGGCCGCGGCGTGCCGGTGGTGCCGGTCGTGAGCCACGACGCCGTCGCGCTGGAGCTGCTGCTCCACGACGCGCTGACCGGCGGATTCGAGGATGCCGCCGACGAGACCTTCGCGGTCGTCACCGACGCCCGCCGCCGCGAGTTCGCGTACACGCTGTACCGGGGACTCGACGCCGACGGCCTGCCGGTCCGGCTGGCCGAGCCGGCGCTGACCCCGCGCGACGAGCTGGATGCCGTGCTCGCGCACGCCGGCGCCCAGCGGCGGGATGCCGAACGCATCCCCGCGGCGATGCTCGCGCTGGCGGCATCCCGTGCCCTCGCCGCGGGCCGCACGATCGGACCGGCCGACGCGCTCTACCTGCGCTCGCCCGACGTGACGCTGCCGCACGCGCCGAAGCGGGTGGGACCATGACACTCCGCCCTGCGACCCTCGAGGACCTCGCGCCGATCATGGCGCTCGAGCGGGCGTCGTTCCCGACCGACGCGTGGTCCGAGGCGATGATGCGCGAAGAGCTCGTGTCGCCGCACGGCTGGTACGTCGTCGACGACGAGGCCGGCCGTCTCGTCGGCTACGCCGGACTGCGGGCGGTGAAGAGCGCGAAGGATGCCGACGTCCAGACGATCACGATCGCCGAGGCCTCGCGGGGCCGCGGGCGGGGGCGGGCCATGCTGCGCGCGCTGCTCGACGAGGCGGTGCGCCGCGGCGTCTCGGACGTGTTCCTCGAAGTGCGCGCCGACAACCCGGTCGCGCAGGCGCTGTACCGGTCGGAGGGGTTCCTCGAGATCGGCCGCAAGCCGCGCTACTACCAGCCCGACGACGTCGACGCCGTCGTGATGAAGCTCGACCTGCGCGGCTGGAGCCGCCAGGACGCCGACGGAGGGGTCTGTTCGTGAACCGTGCGGAGCCGCTCGTGCTGGGCATCGAGACGAGCTGCGACGAGACCGGGATCGGGATCGTGCGCGGCCGCACCCTGCTGTCGAACACGATCGCGAGTTCGATGGACGAGCACGCCCGCTACGGCGGGGTCGTGCCCGAGGTCGCCGCCCGGGCGCATCTGGAGGCGCTGCAGCCGTCGATCGAGGCCGCCCTCGCCGAGTCCGGCGTCGCGTTGACGGACATCGACGCGGTCGCGGTGACGTCGGGCCCCGGGCTCGCCGGCGCGCTCATGGTCGGCGTCGGCGCGGCGAAGGCGCTCGCGGTGTCGCTGGAGAAGCCGCTCTACGCCGTCAACCATCTCGTGGGTCACATCGCCGCCGACATCCTCGACGACGACGCGGAACCGCTGGAGTTTCCCACGGTGGCGCTCCTCGTGAGCGGCGGGCACACGTCGTTGCTGCTCGTGCGCGATCTCACGACCGACGTCGAGCTGCTCGGCGAGACGATGGACGACGCGGCCGGCGAGGCCTTCGACAAGGTCGCCCGGCTGCTGGGACTGCCGTACCCCGGCGGTCCCGAGATCGACCGGGCCGCGGCATCCGGCGATCCGCAGGCGATCCCGTTCCCCCGCGGGCTCTCGCGAGCGAGCGACATGGCGAAGCACCGGTACGACTTCTCGTTCTCGGGGCTCAAGACCGCGGTCGCCCGCTGGGTGGAGCAGCGCCAGGCGGCCGGGGAGCCGGTGCCGGTCGCGGATGTCGCGGCGAGCTTCCGCGAGGCGGTCGTCGACGTGCTCGTCACGAAGGCGCTCGCCGCGTGCCGCGACTTTGGCGTGCCCCGCCTGCTGCTCGGTGGCGGCGTGATCGCCAACCGACGGCTGCGCGACACGGCGCTCGAGCGCGGCGCGGCCGAGGGCGTGACCGTGCGGATCCCGCCGCTGTCGCTGTGCACCGACAACGGCGCCATGATCGCGGCGCTGGCCTCGGAGCTCATCATGTCGGGCCGCGAGCCGTCGACGCTCGCCTTCGGCGCCGATTCCACGCTGCCCGTCACCGAGATCCAGGTCGCGGAGTCGTCATGACCGACGAGCGGATGCCGCCCCCCGACGGCGCCGAGAGCCCCGAGGCGTCGGCGCCCGAGGCCGCGTCCGCCCCGGCTGCAGGCGCCGCGGGCGATGCGACAGCGGCGCCGACCCAGGGTGTCGGGGTCGGTTCCGGCGAGAAGCCGCTTGTCGAGCCGGCCTCACCCGACGTCGACATCGTCGCCGCCTCACCCGTTCTGCCGGGCTCGCACCGCGGGGGGTTCTTCCGCCTGCCCACCGCGCCGGTCGCTGTGACGGTGCAGTCGGCTCCGACCGAGCCCGACGGCGACCTCACGCCCGCATCGGCGCAGTGGCTCGCGGCCGACGAGCCGCAGATCCACAAGGGGCTCGCGGGCTGGGCGCTCGCGTTCGCGATCATCGGGCTCGTGGTGTCGCTGTTCGTCGGGTGGGGCTTCCCGATCGGTCTCGTCGCCGTCATCTCGGCCGTGCTCGCATTGCGCCGGCCGCTGGAGAGCCGCGCCGTCGCAGTGTGGGCGATCGGGATCGGCTCGGTGTCGATCCTGTACAGCGCCGGGTGGCTGATGTACGCCGCGATGCGCGCGAACCTCTTCGGCTGACCGTCGCGCCGTCGGGTCAGACGCGGTCGGCGAGGATCGCGGTGCGTCGCGTGCCGATCCGGGTCACGAACAGCGTCGCCGACCCCGGGCCGCGCAGCTTCAGCTTCGTGCGGAACGCGGCGGGATCGATGTCGACGCCGCGCTTCTTGATCTCGAGACGGCCGATCTCGCGCTCGCGGAGCGCCTTCGACAGCGCCTTGGGGTCGGCCGGCAGCACCTCGCGCACGCGGAAGGTCGACACGAACGGCGACGTGAGGGCGGCATCCGATGTGAGGTAGGCGATGTGCTCGTCGAGCATGCCGGCCTCCAGCGACCTGGCGACTTCGCCGATCAGGCGTGCGCGGATCACCGCGCCGTCGGGCTCGTGCAGGTACGCCCCGAGCTCGCGGGCGGGCTCGTCGGCGGCATCCGTCTCCGCGGTCAGCTCGTGCGCGGCGTCGCCGCGGATGACGAGCGCGGCCCGCTTCACGCCCGAGCGGGCGAGCGCACCCGACCAGAGCACGAGCTCGACCGTCGAGCCGTCGGCGCTGACCCACTGCGCCTCGACGTCGTCCGGGATGAGGTCGCGGTCGAGTCCGGGGCCGAGCTTGATGCCGGCCGGCATCCGGTGCGCGAGGCCGAACGCCCAGTCCAGTGACGGCGACCAGTCCTCGGGGCGCGTCCTCCTG
The DNA here is from genome assembly GCF_051953575.1 of Microbacterium sp. Taxonomy (GTDB): domain Bacteria; phylum Actinomycetota; class Actinomycetes; order Actinomycetales; family Microbacteriaceae; genus Microbacterium. The sequence goes on along the minus strand of NZ_JBQCIP010000126.1, from coordinate 4,674 downwards.
GTCTCGCTGTGGCCGGCCGTCCGGCGCGCCGGGTCGAGCCACACCGCGTCGACGCCGTCGAGGTCGGTGGCCTCGGCCGTGCCGTGCCGCACCTCGACGTCGCCGGCGAACGGGGCGAGGTTGTAGGCGGCGATGGCGGCGGTCACCTCGTCCGCGTCGACCGCGAGCACCCGCATGCCGAGAGCGGCGAGCCCCAGGGCGTCGCCGCCGATGCCGCAGCCGAGGTCCGCCACGTGCGTCAGCCCGGCCTCACGGAAGCGCGCCGCGTGCCGGGCCGCGATCGGCAGCCGTGTCGCCTGCTCCAGACCTGCGCGCGTGAACAGCATCCGGTCGGCCAGATCGCCGAACTTCGCGTGCGCGCGCGTGCGCAGCCGTCCCTGACCCACGACCGCCGACACGAGGTCGGGGGAGTGGCCGTCGCGCCGCAGCCGCGTGACGGCGCGGGCGACATCGTCCGAGGATTCCACCGACGGCAGGGTGTCGAGCAGCCGCAGCCCCTCGGGCGTCAGGAGGGCGGTCAGCTCGGCGTTGTCCACCGGCCAAGCCTATGCCGCGCCATCGCGCGCACCCCGTGTGTCGGCGTGGGTCACGCATTGGCACTCACGTTGCGGGAGTGCCAATCCGTTGCCTAGACTGGCGTCAGCACTCTCAACGTCAGAGTGCTAACGAGTCTTCAGTCTCAAGAAAGAAGAGGTAGACCGTGTCGGTTTCCATCAAGCCGCTCGAGGACCGCATCGTCATCAAGCAGGTCGAGGCCGAGCAGACCACGTCCAGCGGTCTGGTCATCCCCGACACCGCCAAGGAGAAGCCCCAGGAGGGCGAGGTCGTGGCGGTGGGCCCCGGCCGCATCGACGACAACGGCAACCGCATCCCGCTCGACGTCGCCGTCGGCGACCGCGTGATCTACAGCAAGTACGGCGGCACCGAGGTGAAGTTCGGCGGCGACGAGTTCCTCGTCCTGTCGGCTCGCGACGTGCTCGCGGTCGTCGTCCGCTGAGTCCAGCGCACAACGCGTACCGAGAGGGTCGGATGCTTCGGCATCCGGCCCTCTCGTCGTTCCCGGTGGCAGGGATCGCGCGAGGATCGGCAGTCCAACGGATGCCGGCGGCTCCGGCGCGGCGTCCGACCGGGGCGCGCCGTCCTAGGCTGGAACGGTGAGCTCCGAACCGACGTCCCGTCCCACCGAGGCCGGCGTCGGCGACCTGGCCGAGTCGGCCGCCTCGACGGCGGGGATCGCGTTGCCGCCGTCGTCCGACGAGCCGGGCCGCGAACGCACCCTCGGCACGGTCTACGGGCTCGGCGCCTACCTGCTGTGGGGCTTCCTCCCGCTGTACTTCCTGCTGCTGGCGCCCACCGGCCCGTTCGAGCTCGTCGCGTGGCGCATCCTGCTGTCGCTCGTGTTCTGCGCGCTGCTGCTGACGGTGACGCGTTCGTGGGGTCGGCTCGCCGCGATCATGAGGCAGCGGAGGCTGCTGTGGCTCACCGCCGTGGCCGGTGTGCTCATCTACATCAACTGGCAGGTCTTCATCCTCGGCGCCCTCAGCGGCCATGTGATCGAGACGAGCCTCGGCTACTTCATCAACCCGATCGTGACGGTCATGCTCGGCGTGCTCGTCCTCCACGAGCGGCTGCGGCCCACGCAGTGGGTCGCCATCGGCATCGCCGTCGCCGCCGTGGTCGTCATCGTCGTGGGCTATCGCGCCTTCCCGTGGATCGCGCTCACGCTCGCGGCATCCTTCGGGCTCTACGGCCTCGTGAAGAAGCAGGTCGGGCCGTCGGTCGACGCCGTCAGCGGACTGACGCTCGAGACGATGTGGCTGACGCCGATCGCGGCGGTCGTGCTCATCGTGGTGGCCTCGACGCAGGGGCTCACGATGGGCGCCAACGGCTGGGAGCATGCGGTGCTGCTGAGCCTCACCGGCGTCATCACCGCGGTGCCGCTGCTGCTGTTCGCCGCGGGCGCGCGGCGCGTGTCGCTCACGACGATCGGGCTGCTGCAGTTCGCGGCGCCGATCCTGCAGTTCCTCATCGGATGGCTCGTGCTGGGGGAGCCGATGCCGCTGGAGCGATGGATCGGCTTCGGGCTCGTGTGGCTCGCGCTGATCGTGCTGACGGTCGACTCCGTCGCCCACGCCCGCCGCGTGCGGGCGGCCCGCTGACCCGGGCCCGGGCGGCGCGGGTCAGCGCACGAGCCGGGCGATCGCCTGCGTGGCCTCGGTGATCTTGGCGTCGGCCTCGGCCCCGCCCAGGCGGGCGGCATCCACCACGCAGTGGCGCAGGTGGTCGTCGAGCAGACCCACGGCGACCGCCTCGAGAGCCGACGTCAGGGCGCTGATCTGGGTGAGGATGTCGATGCAGTACTTCTCGTCCTCGACCATCTTGTGGATGCCGCGGGCCTGACCCTCGATGCGCTTGAGGCGGTTGAGGTACTTGTCCTTGTCGGTGATGTACCCGTGGTGGGCGTGCTCGTGGTCCAGGGGCGTCGGCTCGAGTGCGGTGTCGGTCATGTCTGACTCCTTCAACGACGTGAGTGCGAGAGGCTGCGGAACCGCCGCAGACGAAGGCTGTTGCCGACCACGAAGACGCTCGAGAACGCCATGGCCGCTCCCGCGATCATAGGGTTCAACAGGCCGAGCGCGGCCAACGGCAGGGCGGCGACGTTGTAGGCGAACGCCCAGAACAGGTTCACCCGGATCGTGCCGAGGGTCGCACGCGACAGCCGGATGGCGTCGGCGGCGCTGCGCAGGTCGCCCCGCACCAGGGTGATGTCGGAGGCTTCGATGGCGGCATCCGTCCCCGTCCCCATGGCGAGGCCGAGGTCCGCCTGCGCGAGCGCGGCCGCGTCGTTCACTCCGTCGCCCACCATGGCGACGACCCGACCCTCGGCCTGCAGGTCCTTCACGACGGCGACCTTGTCGTGGGGCAGCACCTCGGCGATGACCCGCTCGATGCCGACCTCGTCGGCGATCGCGCGGGCGGCCGCGGCGTTGTCTCCGGTGAGCAGCACGGGCGTCAGCCCGAGCGCGCGCAGCTGGGCGACCGCCTCGGCGCTGGTCGGCTTGACCTGGTCGGCCACGACGAGCAGTCCCCGCACCTCGCCGTCCCACGCGACCAGCACCGCGGTGCGGCCGAGCGCTTCGGCGGCGGCCTTCGCCTCCGCGATCGCGGCGGGCGCCGTCAGCGCCCAGTCGGCCAGCAGCGCCTCGCGTCCGACGAGCACCGCGTGCCCGTCGACGACGCCCGACACACCCTTGCCCGGCACGTTCTGGAAGGATTCCACCGCCGGCAGCGGACCGGTCTCATCGCCCGCGGCACGGGCGATCGCCTGCGCGATCGGGTGCTCGGAGGCGTGCTCCAGGGCGCCCGCGAGACGCAGCAGCTCCGCGCGGGCGGGGGATGCGGCATCCGGGATCCGGGCATCGGCGCGCACCTCGGAGCCGGCGACGGATGCCTCGACCGGCCCGGCGAGCACGACGTCGACGAGTGACATGCGACCGCTCGTGACGGTGCCGGTCTTGTCGAGCACGACGGTGTCGACCGTGCGGGTGGACTCCAGCACCTCGGGGCCCTTGATGAGGATGCCGAGCTGCGCGCCGCGGCCGGTCCCGACGAGCAGGGCGGTGGGGGTGGCGAGCCCGAGCGCGCACGGGCACGCGATGATGAGGACGGCGACGGCCGCGGTGAAGGCCATGGATGCCGACGCACCGGTGAGCAGCCAGCCGGCGAGGGTGCCGAGCGCGATGAGTAGCACGATCGGGACGAAGACGCCCGAGATGCGGTCGGCGAGCCGCTGCACCTTCGCCTTGCCGGACTGGGCGTCCTCGACCAGGCGCGCCATCTGGGCGAGCTGGGTGTCGTCGCCGACCCGGGTGGCTCGCACGACGAGCCGGCCGCCGGCGTTGACGGTGGCGCCCACGACGGCATCGCCCGGCGCGACTTCGACGGGCACGGACTCGCCCGTGACCATCGAGGCGTCGACGGCCGACGTGCCCGATGCGACGACGCCGTCGGTCGCGATCTTCTCGCCGGGGCGCACCACGAACTCCTCGCCGACGCGCAGGTCGGCGATCGGCACGCGCACCTCGGCGATCGTGCCGCTCGCGTCGGAACGGAGCACGGCGACGTCCTTCGCGCCGATCTCGAGCAGCGCCCGCAGCGCGGCGCCCGCGCGGCGCTTCGAGCGCTGCTCGAAGTAGCGCCCGGCCAGCACGAACGTCGTGACGCCAGCTGCGACCTCGAGGTAGATGTCGCCGGCGCCGTCGCTCGGGGTCACCGACCACTCGAACGAGTGGGTCATGCCGGGCATGCCGGCGTGGCCGAAGAACAGCGCGTACAGCGACCACAGGAACGCGGCCGAGACGCCGAGCGAGATGAGCGTGTCCATCGTGGCGGCGCCGTGCCGCAGATTGATCCACGCGGCGCGGTGGAACGGCCACGCGCCCCAGACCACCACCGGCGCGGCGAGGGCGAGCGACGCCCACTGCCAGTACGTGAACTGCAGCGCGGGGACCATCGCGAGCAGGATCACCGGCGCCGACAGCACGATCGAGCCGATCAGACGCTGGCGCAGGCTCGTGAGCTCGGGGTCCGCCGGTTCGCCGACGGCGGGGTCGTCCGCAGCGGCAGCCGGGGGAGCGGGCACGACGGCGGTGTAGCCGGTCTTGACGACCTCGT
>NZ_JBQCIP010000125.1:0-8274 GCF_051953575.1 Microbacterium sp. | reverse complement strand
CTGTGGTGCCCCCACAGGGACTCGAACCCTGGACCCACGGATTAACCTGCTGCACTGAGTCTCCCCAGCCACCGTCTCCGGCTTGCAGTCTGGACTATATCTTCACCTTCGGCCGGGCCGGTCAGGTGCGCCGCGTGTAGTCTCTGAGGTTCCCTTGCGGTTACCTGCTGATCGCCCAATCCCTCGGATTGTCACTGCCTCGCGGCGAGTACCTCGGGCTCTCAGGGGGTCCCAGCATATAGCGGCGGTCATCCGACGCATTTCTGCGCCGGCGCTCCATTTTGTTCTGTTGAAGTCCGTTGCTCTAACCAACTGAGCTATAGGGGCCCGTCCACCCTAGCAAGTGCCACCCCCTTCGTCGGAACCCCGGCCTACTATCGGCCGCGAACGCCCAGGAGAGGGATCGAGGTCGCATGACGAAGGTGTGCGGAACATGCCGGCAGGAGAAGCAACTCACCGAGTTCAACCGGAAGTCATCGCGACCTGACGGGCTGCAAGAGGTCTGCCGCGAATGCAACCGGGTGTCATCCCGTGCCTACTACGCGAAGAACCGCGAACACCATGTCCGCGTCGTGGTGGCACGGACGGCACGGCGCCGCGCGGAGTCCAAGGCGTTCCTCGTGGAATTCCTGCGTCGGCACCCGTGCGTCGACTGCGGCATCGCGGATCTGCGAGTGCTCGATTTCGACCACCGGCCGGAGTCGAACAAGCGCAAGGACGTCATGGCGATGGTCAAAGAGGGGTTCAGCATCGCTGCGTTGGCGGAGGAGATCGCGAAATGCGATGTGCGGTGCCGCAACTGCCACGCGATCGTGACGTTGGAGCGCGCGGGTGCGAACTGGCGCTCGACCGCGATGCGAGAGGAACCCTAGCCGGCCTCAGCCCTTGCCCTTGCCGTTGCCCTTGCCGCTGTTGCTGCCCGGTCCGTTGCCGTTGCCGCTGTTGTTGCCGGGACCGCTGTTGCCGCCTCCGCCTCCGGTGGTGGCGGTGTCTGCCGGGGGGACCTGCGCGGGCGCCGGGTCGGAGGGCGCGTTCACCGGCGCCTGCTCGACGGGCGCCTCCTCGGTCGGCGTGGGCGTGACCTGCTCGGCGGGCGCGGTCGGCTCCGGTTCCGGGAGGACGGCCCAGTTGCTGGCCAGCCAGAGCGACCCCAGCGCCAGACCGACGGCGAGGAGGGCTGCGATCACACCGCCGATGAGGAGGGCCCGCCGAGAGGGCCGACGTTCCTCGTCGGACACGACACGCTTCCTCGGGCTCGTCGGCGGGTCCTCCGGCGGCGAGGACTCGTCGCGGTCCGCATCCGCGCCGCGTGCGTCGCGGCGCAGCGCCCCCGCGCCGAGAGGGGAGGCAGGCGGCGGCGAGGGGAAGATCTGCGTCGGACCGGTGGCCGGAGCGGTGACAGGGGCGGCGATCGGCGCTGTCGACGGGTCGGCCTTCTCACGGGCGAGCGTGTTCTCCATGGCGGCGAGACGCGACGCCGCCGCCACCACCTCGAGCGCGGTGGGGCGGTCTTCGGGGCGGATCGCCGTCATCCCGCGCAGCAGCCCCTGCCAGGACGGGTGGAGCGACGCGGGGATCTCCGGCGCCGCCGAGAGCCGCGCCATCACGGTGGCGATGCCCTCGGCGTCTCCGAACGGGCGCTCGCCGGTGAGCGCCTCGATCAGCAGCAGGCCGAAGGCGTAGATGTCGGCGGCCGGTGCCGGTGGGACGCCTCGAGCCTGCTCGGGGGCGACATACGCCATGGTGCCGACGATGACTCCAGGGGTGGTCACGCGGGCGGAGTCCATCAGGTACGCGATGCCGAAGTCGCCCAGCTTCGCCCGCCACTCCCATCCGGGACGCGGTGAGGTCCGGAGCATCACGTTGGACGGCTTGATGTCGCGGTGGACGACACCGTGCTCGTGCGCGACGTGCAGCCCCTCGGCGATGTCGATCGCGATCGAGGCGACGACGCGCGGATCCACCGGCCCCTGAGCGATCAGGTCGCGCAGCGTGACGCCGTCGACGAGCTCCATCACCAGATAGCTCACGGCGTCGTTGCCGATCCGGGCATCGAACACGGTGACGAGCGAGTGATGGTTGAGCGAGGCGAGCAGTGTTGTCTCCGACATCGCGCGTTCGACCGAGTCGATGCCGTCGGTCGGCTCACGGAACACCTTCACGGCGACCGACCGTCGCAGATGGGTGTCTTCGGCGCGATACACCCTCGCCATTCCGCCTTCGCCGATCCGCTCCCGCAGCAGATAGCGCTCGTCGAGCATCTCTCCGGTGGAGAGCTCTCCGGGCACGAGCAGGTCAGTCACATGTCCTCCCACCCGATGCGCGCACCCCTCCGGCGCCGCACCGGACCTTCGACAACGGTACGAAACCCGCCTTCCGGTCACAGTGGGCTTGACGACTCGTCCTTGACATGCAACGGGCGGCCGCCGGCAGCCCGTAGGCTCCGGCGGCCGCGCCGCTCGCTGTGCCGGCGTCGCCGGCCTCGGGTCACTGTGCCGGGGGCATCAGAACCGAATCGATCAGGTAGACGGTCGCGTTGGCGGTCTGGACGCCTCCGCAGATCACGTTGGCGTCGTTGACCATCCAGGAGTCGCCGCTGCCGGTGACCTCGAGGTCCGCGCCCTGCACGGTGGTGTGCGTGCCGGCGATGTCGGAGGGCTCGATCCGTCCCGGCACCACGTGGTACGTCAGGATCGACGTCAGGGTGGCGCTGTCGGTCTTCAGCGACTCGATGGTGGCGGGGTCGATCTTCGCGAAGGCGTCATCGACGGGCGCGAACACCGTGAACTCGTCGCCGTTGAGCGTGTCGACGAGGTTCACGTCGGGGTTGAGCTGCCCGCTCACCGCGGCGGTGAGCGTCGTCAGCATCGGGTTGTTGGATGCCGCGACCGCGACAGGATCGCCCGACATGCCCTCGATCGAGCCGGCGCCGTCCGGAACGGCTTCGGCGTACGCGGCGCACCCCGGGCCGACGAGGTCGGCAGCGGGGTCCGCTGTGGCCATGGGCTCCTCGCTCGACTCCATGGCGGGAGTCGAGGGGTCGGTCGTGGGCTCCGCCGTCGATCCGCTCATGGAACAGGCGGACAACGCGAAGGTCGCGGCGATCGCCAGGGCCAGCCCTGCCGTGACGCGCTTCCCAGTGATGCGAGACATGTCTTCCTCCTCTTCGCGGCCGGTGCGACCGCTTCGTGTGGCCCCCGGAGGGAGCGTGCCGCGGGAGCGGCTACACGGACTGTTCGGAGGCCCGCGCGGATCGGATTGCACGTCGTCGGCGGGCGACGGCGGATTCGGCCCGTCGACGCGCGGACACCAATCCGAACCCGGCTCGGGTGCGAACAGAGGTCGACGTGCACGAGGGGGAGACAGGGACATGCAACTGGTCATCATCGGTCTGCTGGGCGGACTCATCACGGGGATCTCGCCGTGCATCCTCCCGGTGCTGCCGGTCATCTTCCTCACGGGCGGGGCGCAGTCCGCCCGGTTCGACGCGGAGGACGCGGACGGCCTCGTCCCCGCGTCCCGGGCGCGGCCCTATCTGGTGATCGCGGGGCTGATCACGAGCTTCACGCTCGTGACGCTGCTCGGATCCCTCGTCCTCGGCGCGCTCGGCCTGCCGCAGGACGTGCTGCGCTGGGCGGGCATCGCCGTGCTCGTGCTCATCGGCGTCGGGCTCCTCGTGCCGGCGTTCGAGCGCGTGCTCGAGCGGCCCTTCCAGAAGCTCGCGCGACGCAGCGAGGTGACGAACCGCGGCAGCGGTTTCGGTGTCGGTCTCGCGCTCGGCACGGTCTTCGTCCCGTGCGCCGGGCCGGTGCTCGCCGCCATCATCGTCGCCGGCTCGACGGGCCGCATCGATGCGGGGACGGTCGTGCTGACGCTGTCGTTCGCCGTGGGCGTCGCCGTCCCGCTGCTGTTCTTCGCGCTCGCCGGCCGTGGTCTCGTGGAGCGCATCCGCGCGTTCCGCCGGCGCGAGCGGGGCCTGCGGATCGCCGCCGGCATCGCGATGCTCGCCCTCGCCGTGGGCCTCGTCTTCAACGTGCCGCAGGCGCTGCAGCGCCTCGTGCCCGACTACACCGCCGAGGTGCAGCGCGGGCTCACCGACAATCCCGAGGCGCGGCGCGCGCTGGATCTCGGCGGTCTCGTCAACGACGAGAACAAGGACCTCGACAAGTGCACCAACGGTGCGCCGGAGCTGGAGTCGTGCGGAACGGCGCCGTCCATCCGCGGCATCGAGTCCTGGCTGAACACGCCGGGCGGCGCACCGGTCGATCTCGCCGATCTTCGCGGGAAGGTCGTCCTCATCGACTTCTGGGCGTACTCGTGCATCAACTGCCAGCGCAGCATCCCGCACGTCGTCGCGTGGGATGCGGCCTACCGCGACGCGGGGCTGCGGGTCATCGGCATCCATTCTCCCGAGTACTCGTTCGAGAAGGATGCCGGCAACGTCGCGGCCGGAGCGAAGGACTTCGGGATCACCTACCCGGTCGCGCTCGACAACTCCCTCTCCACGTGGACGAACTACCGCAACCGGTACTGGCCCGCGCACTACCTGATCGACGCCGACGGGACCGTTCGCCACATCGCCTTCGGCGAAGGCAACTATGCGGCGACCGAGAAGCTCATCCGCGAACTGCTCCAGGACGCCGATCCCGGGGTCGAGCTGCCCGAACCGACCGAGGTCGCCGACGACACCCCGCAGGCAGGCACGCGCACACGCGAGACCTTCCTCGGCGCGGCCAAGGACGTGAACTACGGGGGGAGCGGCAGCTACCGGGCGGGTGAGCACGCGTACACGATCGGCGAGGACCAGGCGGACGACACCTTCGCGCTGGACGGCTCCTGGCGCATCGAGACCCAGTTCGCGACGCCGTCCGGGGGCGGAGGCGGCAGCATCCGGCTCCGCTTCCACGCTGAGGAGGTGCGCATGGTCCTGGCGGGCGAGGGGGAGGTGAGGGTGCGCCTGGACGACGGGACGGCCCAGACGCTGCCGGTCTCGGGGACGCCTCGTTCGTATCGGGTGGCCGACATCGCGGATGCCGGAGTCCACGTGCTGGACGTCGACGTGTCGCCCGGCGTCGAGGTGTACTCGTTCACCTTCGGGTGAACCGCGCACGGCTTCGAGGAGGTGATGGGGCATGCTGGTGGACATGGTGATCGACGGGATCGACGTGCCCGAAGACGGCGCGACGCCCGTCGACCATGTCGCCGAGCTGCTCGAACGCGTCGCCGGCGGCGATGAGGCGGCGTTCGCACGCCTCTACGATTCGCTGTCGGCGCGGGTCTTCGGCCTGATCCTGCGCGTCCTCGTGGACCGTGCGCAGAGCGAAGAGGTGCTGCAGGAGGTGTTCCTGGAGGTGTGGCAATCCGCATCGCGGTTCGCTCCGAACAGAGGTCAGGGGCGCACCTGGGTGCTCACGATCGCGCACCGCAGGGCCGTCGACCGGGTGAGGTCGTCGCAGGCGAGCACGGATCGCGACGTGCGCGTCGGCTTCCGAGACCTCGACGTGCCGCATGACGGGGTCGCGGAGCAGGTCGAGCTGCGCATCGAGGGGAAGCGGGTCGCCGTGGCCCTGTCGGGCCTTCCCGAGGCCCAGCGAGAGGCGCTGACGCTCGCCTACTACGGCGGTTACAGTCAGAGCGAGATCGCGGCGCTGCTGGGTGCGCCGCTGGGGACGATCAAGACGAGGATGCGCGACGGATTGTCGCGCCTGCGAACGGAGATGGGGGTGATCGCGTGATGGACGAGCAGGAGTTCGCCGAACTGGCGGCCGGTGCCGCGCTGCACGCGCTGTCGCCCGCGGACCAGGCCGCCTTCGAGGCGGCGCGCGCCCAGCACCCGGAATGGGAGCACTTGGTGCAGGCGGATGCCGCGACCGCGGCCGCGCTGGCCGACGGCGCACCCGAGTCGGTGCCCCCGCCTGCCCTTCGCGCGCAGCTTCTCGCGCGGGTGGTGACCACGCCGCAGTTCTCCGCGGACGCCGGACCGGCGGTCGCCGACGCTCCATCCGCCGCGCCGACCCGGCGCCGGCGGTGGACCCGGGCGCTGTTCGCGCTCGCCGCATCGGTCGCGCTGCTGGCGGCCATCGGCGTCGGCGCCGCGCTGGTCAGCGACTGGCTGAACCGGTCGCCCGCGGTGGTCGCACTGGAGCAGATCGAGGACGCCCCCGACGCCCAGTCGGCCACGGCCGACGTGGCCGACGGCGGGACGGCGACCGCCCACTGGTCGGAGTCGGTCGGGAAGGTCGTGCTGGTGTCGGACGCGCTGCCGCCGATCGAACAGGACCAGAGCTTCGAGCTGTGGTTCGTCCGGGACGGAGCTCCGATCGCGGCCGGCACCTTCGAGTCGACGTCCGAACCCACGACAGCCCTGCTGGAGGGCACGATGCAGCCCGGCGACGTGATCGCGGTCACGGTCGAGCCGCAGGGCGGCTCACCGACGGGCCAGCCGTCATCGGAGCCGATCGTGAAGATTCCGACGTCCTGACGACACCCCGGCAAGGCGTCCTCTCAGCATGTCGCGAGCCCCGTGAGGCATGCTGGAAGCATGACGGGGGACGGGGCGCGAGAGATGGATGCCGCAGATCAGGGCGTCGAATCACTCATCCCACCGCTTCCCGACGTGCCGGCGGCCGCGGCCGCCGCGGCGCCTCCCGTGACCAGCCACGGCCTCGTCACCGACACCATCACGATCCAGGCGCAGAGCCGCCGCAACTGGGGGCGGGTGATCGGGGGATTCGCAGCATCCCTCGTCGTCCTCACCGCGGTCGGATTCGGGGTCGCGACGCTCAACGAGCGGTTCCACCTTTCGCCGCAGGCGGCCGCCCTCTCGCACGTGCAGGAGGCGGCCGACAGCGCATCGGCGACGGTCAAGGTCGTGGGCGGCGGCATCGCGACCGCCCACTGGTCCGACGACGCCGGACTGCTCGTGCTGGTGGCGCAGCGCATGCCCCAGCTGGCCGACGGCGAGACGCGGGCCGTCTGGGCGATGCGCGACGGCGACCCGTTCGAGGCGGGGACGTTCGACACCGACGCCGCCGGGGCGGCGACGCTCGTGGTCGACGACTGGAAGCCGGCGGACGGGCTCATCGTCACGGTGGAGCGCGCCGACGACATGGCGGGCCGCCCCCTCGGCGACACGGTCGCACGCATCCCCACCGAGTGACGCTTCGGTAACCTGGGGCCGTGGCATCCGCCCCCCAGAAGACCTCACCGACGCAGACGATGCAGACGCTCGCGCACCTGCGGCGCGCCCGCGATCTGATGGACCGCGACTACGCCGAACCGCTGGACGTGCCCACGATGGCGGCGAAGGCGCTCATGTCGCCCGCCCACTTCTCACGCGAGTTCAAGGCCGCGTACGGCGAGACGCCGTACGCGTACCTCATGACCCGACGCATCGAGCGGGCGATGGCGCTGCTGCGCGACGGCGCATCGGTGACCGACGCGTGCACGGCGGTCGGGGCCACGTCGCTGGGCTCGTTCAGCTCGACCTTCACCGAGATCGTCGGCGAGACGCCGAGCTCGTACCGCTCGCGGCCGCACGACGCGGCCGAGGCGATGCCGCTGTGCGTCGCGAGGATCCTCACCCGGCCCACGCGCTACGCCTGAACCGAGCAGGATCGGAGAAGCGCGGGTGGCGCCCGGTCCGTAGCGTGGCAGCCATGACGAACATCTCACTGGCGTACAGCCCCATCACCGTCGACGACGTCGACGCCGCCATCCCCTTCTACCGCGACGGACTGGGCCTCGAGGTGGTCAACGACGTCGCGTACGACGGCCACCGCTGGGTGAGCTTCGGCTTCCCGGGACAGCCCGGCCTCTCGCTCGTCGTGTCGGACCCGACCGCCGGGCGCTCACCCGACGACGGCGACGCGCTGCTGCGCCTCGTGGTGAAGGGATCCGGTCCTGGACCGTACGTCTTCACGACCACGGATCTCGACGCCACGTTCGAGAAGCTGCGCGCGTTCGGCGCCGAGGTGCTGCAGGAGCCCAAGGAGCAGGGGTGGGGCCCGCGCGACGCGGCGTTCCGCGATCCCGCCGGCAACCACATCCGGATCAACCAGGTCTGAGCGGCGACCGACATGTGCCTGCCGTGGGTCGCCGCGATGCAGCGCGACCAGGATGCCGCGGCCGAGCGTGTGCTCGTGGCGGCGGGTAGCCTGGAGGGGATGAGCGATTCGTCCCGTGAGTTCCACAAACCCGTCCGCCGGCCCGCAGAACTCTTCGACCGGACGTTCTCGGCCGAGGACCCGGCGGAGGTCTCGCGCGTCGCCCACA
>NZ_JBQCIP010000124.1:0-3369 GCF_051953575.1 Microbacterium sp. | reverse complement strand
ATGGTGATCCTCCTCGGGTTCTTCGCCTTCAAGATCCTCCCGGGCGACCCCGTCGCGAAGATCGCGCGCGAGCACCCGATGTCGCCCGAGCAGATCGCGCAGCTGCGCGCGCAGCTCGGTCTCGACAAGCCGCTCTGGCAGCAGTTCGGCGACTACCTCGTCAACGTGTTCACCCTGAACTTCGGCGAGAGCTACGTCTACAAGCAGAGCGTCGCCTCGCTGATCGGCGACTACTTCTGGAACACGATCCTGCTCACCGGCACGTCCGCGGTGATCGCGATCGCGCTCGGCCTGTGGCTGGGTCAGAAGGCGGGATGGCGGCCCGGCTCGCGGTTCGACCAGCTCACGACCGGGACGTCGCTCGTCCTGTGGTCGGTGCCGACGTTCTGGCTCGCCCTCATCCTGCTCATGGTCTTCGGCGGAACGCTCCACTGGTTCCCTACGGGGGGCATGGTCTCGCCGAACCCGCCCGACGACACCCTGGGCAAGATCCTCGACGTCATCTCGCACATGGTGCTGCCGGTCATCACGATGGTCGCCGTCGTGTACGCCCAGTACGTCATGGTGATGCGCGCCTCGGTGATGGAGGAGAAGAGCGCGGACTACCTCGTCACCGCCCGGGCGAAGGGCCTGAAGGACGACGACCTGCGCACGCGGCACGCGGTGCCCAACGCGCTGCTGCCGACCGTGACGCTGGTGTTCCTCCACATCGGCGGGCTGGTGGCCGGTGCGGTGACGGTCGAGACCGTCTTCTCGTGGCCGGGCCTGGGCAAGCTCACGTACCAGGCCATCCAGGGTCCGGACCTGCCCCTGCTGCAGGGCACCTTCGTGGTCTTCTCCGCGATCATCATCTTCACGAACCTCGTCGCGGACTTCGTGTACCGCCGGCTCGACCCGAGAGTGAGGCGCGGATGACCGCCTACGTCGAAACCGCTGCGCGGTCGCCGCGCAGCATGGCCTGGGCGCGCCGCCGGCGTGCGTTCGGCGCCTTCTGCCGGGAGTTCTCGCGCAGCCGCTCCGGCATGATCGGCCTGGGGTTCCTCGTCGTGATCATCGCGCTGGCGGTGCTCGCTCCGGTGCTCGCCCCCGCCTGGATGCTGGACGTCACGAAGCTGCTCGACCAGCCGCGCTTCGCCCCGCCGTCGCTCGAGCATCCGCTGGGCACCGACGACCAGGGCCGCGAGCTGTGGGTGCGGATGATCTGGGGCGCCCGCGTGTCGCTCCTCGTCGGCGTCGCGGCCACAGCCGTCTCGATGATCATCGGCACGGTGGTCGGCATCGCCGCCGGGCACTTCACCGGGTGGACCGGCGGCCTGCTGATGCGCATCATCGACTTCTTCCTCGTGCTGCCCTCGCTGATCCTCGCGATCGTGCTGTCGGTCGTGCTCTCGCGCGGCGTCTGGACGATCGTGATCGCCATCGGACTCACCTCGTGGGCCGGCACCGCCCGCGTCGTGCGCGCGCAGACCCTGTCGGTCGAGTCCCGCGACTACATCGAGCGCGCGCGGGTACTGGGCGCCGGCCCCTGGCACATCATCGTGAAGCACCTGCTGCCCGCCGTGCTGCCGCTGGTGCTCGCCAACACGACGCTGACGGTCGGCTCGGCGATCATCGCCGAGTCCACGCTGTCGTTCCTCGGCCTCGGCGATGCGACCCTGCAGTCCTGGGGCTCGGTCCTCAAGAACTCCATGGACGTGTCCGCGGCGACCGCCGGCTACTGGTGGTATGTGCTCGTCCCCGGCATCGCCATCGTGCTGGTCGTGCTCGCCTTCACGCTCGTCGGGCGGGCCGTCGAGACGATCGTCAACCCCACGCTGAGGAGCCGCTGAGATGCCGGATCTGACATTCGACGACGTCTCGATCGTCTACCGCACCAGCGGCCGCAACGACCGCGGCGCGATCCCCGCCGTCAAGAACGTCTCGCTGAAGCTGCCCGCGGGCGGCACGCTGGGTGTGGCCGGCGAGTCCGGATCGGGCAAGTCCACGCTCGCCATGAGCGTGCTGCGGCTGCTGCCGCCGAACGCCACGATCGAGGGCCGTGTGCTCATCGGCGACACCGCCGTGGCGGATCTGCGCTTCGGCGAGCTGCGCGCGCTGCGCTGGGCCGAGGCATCCATCGTCTTCCAAGGTGCGATGCACTCGCTCAACCCGGTCCGCACCGTGGGGCAGCAGATCCTCGAGGCGCTCGAGCTGCACGTCGCCGACGGCTGGAAGTCCGACAAGGCCCGCAAGGCGCGCGTCGTCGAGCTGCTCCGCGATGTCGACCTGCCGCCGGCGAAGGCGGACGCGTACCCGCACGAGCTGTCGGGCGGGCAGAAGCAGCGCGTGATGATCGCGATGGCGCTCGCCTGCGAGCCCGACATCATCATCGCGGACGAGCCGACCACGGCCCTCGACGTCATCGTGCAGAAGCAGATCCTCGACATGATCAGCCTGCTCGTCGCCGAGCGCGGCATCTCGATGATGATGATCAGCCACGACCTGTCTGTCCTCGCCACCGCCTGCGAGCGGATCGCCATCATGCGCGACGGCGAGCTGCTCGAGATCGGCGACTCGTACGAGGTCTGCACGAACCCGCAGCACCCTTACACGCGCCAGCTCGCGGAGGCGTTCCCGACCATCGGCGATCCGTCGTCGCGCCTGAACCCGGTCACCCGCCGGGGCGGATCGACGGGCGCGACGACCCGCGAGCTCTCAGACGACGTGCTGCTGGAGGCCCGCGGCGTCACGGTGACCTACCGCGGGCGCGGCCGGCCGCTCGCCGCGGTCAAGAACGTCGACCTGAGCCTGCGGCGCGGCGAGATCCTCGCCCTCGTCGGACAGTCGGGGTCGGGCAAGACGACACTGGCGAGGACCATCGTCGGGCTGCAGCATCCGGACGAGGGGTCGGTCATCCGCTTCCGCGGCAAGGACATCCCCCGCAAGGGGCGCGCGCTGCGCGAGTTCCGCAGCGAGGTGCAGATGGTGCTGCAGGATCCGTCGGCGGCGCTGAACCCGAAGCTCAGCATCTACGAGTCGATCGCCGAAGGCCTGCGGGTGCAGCGCTACCCGGGCGACGAGCAGGAGCGTGTCGCACAGGGCCTGACGGATGCCGAGCTGACGCCGCCGGAGCGCTTCTTCACCGCCATCCCGCAGGAGCTCTCGGGCGGGCAGCGCCAGCGCGCCGTCATCGCCGGGGCCCTCGCGGTCGGGCCGCAGCTGCTCGTCGCGGACGAGCCGGTCGCATCGCTGGATGCATCCGTGCGCGGCGAGATCCTGGCGCTGATCCTGTCGCTGCGCGATCGCCTCGACCTGAGCGCCCTGGTCATCACGCACGACCTCGGTCTCGCGTGGAACAGCGCCGACACGGTCGCGGTGATGTACGAGGGC
>NZ_JBQCIP010000123.1:0-11988 GCF_051953575.1 Microbacterium sp. | reverse complement strand
AGGCGCCGCCCTTGCCGGGCTTGACGTGCTGGAACTCGATGACGCTCCACAGCTGTCCGTCGATGCTGAGGACGACGCCGTTCTTGATGTCTGCGGTGGATGCCATGAGGTGAATCTGTCCGTTCGTCAGGGAAAGTCGTGCGGGGCCGGCGCGCACACTGACGCACTGCCGACAGGACATTCTACGGGATGCCGCAGCCCCGAACCTGGAGCGGGGCTGCGGCATCCCGTCAGCGCATCATTCGATCGCGTCGTCGGAGCGGTCGCGCGCGACCGTTCCCGCATGCTCCGGGATCAGCCCGAAGTCGGTGAGCAGCACGCCCATCTGCGAGTTGTCGAGCTTGTCGAGAAGCCGGCCCTTCAGGAAGTTCGGTCCCGGCAGGTCCACCGCGGCACCGTCTCGCAGCCGGGTGGTCGCCTTCAGCAGGTAGCGGATGTCGTAGCTGGAGTTGAACACCTCCGGCACGCCGCGGTCGATGCCGAGCAGCTGATAGGCGGCCTCCATCGCGGTGCGCACGGAGTACTCCGTGGTGAAGATGCAGTCGCGCGTGGTCTCGGCGAACTGCCCGATGAACGCGAAGTTGACGCTCCCTTCGGGAACGACCTGCGGCCGGTCGCCGGCCGCACGCGGCATGAAGAACGCGGTGACGTACGGCATCATCACCGGCACGCACTTCGCGCCGGTCGAGGCCAGTTCGCGGATCTCGTCGACGGGCACGCCGAGGTGGTACAGCCACTCCTGCGTGATCTCTTCGCCGGTGCACTCCTGCATCGGCTTCTTGACGAAGTCGCCCGGGGTCTCGACGAACAGGCCGTAGACCCACACCACGATCTCGTCGGGCTTCTGCGCCTTGAAGTGCGGCTGACGATTCACCGTCCAGCTCATCAGCCACGACGAGTCACGGGCGGTGACGATGCCGCCGGTGACGACCTTCCCGCTGAACGGGTCGCGCTGAGCGATCTTCTCGATGTACGCGGGGATGCGCTCGTCGACGGTGGTGACCGTCGCGGACTCCCACTTCGTCTTGTCGATGTCGCCGCAGAACACCTCGGGACGCCCGAAGCGATCCGACTTGGCAGCGATCCGCTTCCACAGATCCCACGCCGGGGCGGGGCCGTCCTTGATCATGGCCGGCGTGTGGTGGTCGCCGTCGTCGGAGTTCTCGGTGAGCGACCCGATCGTGACGAGGCACAGATCGTCAGGCCCGAGGTCGACGCCGCCCGCCGCGCCGTCGCCGGTCACCCAGTCGATCCGCGTGGCCTGCGTCCTGTCGTCCTGGAAGTCGAACTGCACGTCCGTCACGGTGTGCTCGAACCGGAAGGTCACGCCCTGGTCGAGCAGCCAGCGGTACATCGGCAGGACGAGCGACTCGTACTGGTTGTACTTCGTGAACTTGAGCGCCGACAGATCGGGCAGGCCGCCGATGTGGTGCATGAAGCGGTGAAGGTACAGCTTCATCTCCAGCGCCGAGTGCCACTCCTCGAACGCGAACATCGTCCGCCAGTACAGCCAGAAGTTGCTGTCGAGGAACTCGCGCGTGAACACCTCGTCGATGCGCTTGTCCTCCATCTGCTCGCGCGTGGCGAGGATGACCTGGACGATCTCCTTCTGCGCCTTGTCGGACAGTCCGAACAGCTTGTCGGTGTGCGCGTCCTGCCCCTGCTTCTCGGTGACGCGGCAGAGTGAGTAGTTGGGGTCGTCCTTGTTCAACCAGTAGAACTCGTCGAGGACGCTGGCGTCCTCGACCTCCAGCGAAGGAACCGAGCGGAAGAGGTCCCACAGGCACTCCATGTGGTCTTCCATCTCACGGCCGCCGCGGATCACGAACCCCTTGTGCGGGTACTCGATGCCGTCGAGCGCGCCGCCCGGCAGCTTCAGCTCCTCCAGGATCGTGATGCGGTCGCCCGACATCCGGCCGTCGCGGATCATGAAGATCGCGCAGGCCATGTTGCCGAGGCCCGCGCCGACGAACCAGGCCGACTTGTCGTCGACCCCCTCCGGCTTGCGCGGTCGTGCGAACGCCTCGTAGTTGCCACTGCTGTAGTACATCCAGTCCCCCCGGATCGGACTCGTGTCCACCGGGTGCGAGTCGACCCGGCGCCTCCCCCTGTCTATCGGATGCCGTCATCCGGCGGTACCGGCAGACGGGGGTTGCGGCGCGGCGGCACGAGCGCTAGCCCGCGTGCGGTCCGGTCAGGCGTACGTGTAGAAGCCCTGCCCGGTGGCCACGCCGAGCCGCCCCTTGTCGATGTAGTTCTCCTTCAGCCATTCCGCCAGCTTCGCGTCGGCGCCCGAGCCGTGGGTGAGGATGTTGTACGGCGTGGTCAGGCCGATGACGTCGAGGATCTGCATCGGGCCCAAGGGGGCTCCCGTGGCGATGCGCCAGGTGCGATCGATGTCGTCCACCTCCGCGTACCCACCCGCCGCAAGCGCCATGGCGGAGTTCAGCAACGGCACGAGGAGCGAGTTCAGCACGTACCCGGCCTTCTCCTTGTGCAGTTCGATGGGCACCATGCCGATATCGGACGCGAAGCGCACGACCTCGGCGAAGACGGCGGGGTCGGTGTCGGGCGTGCCCATCACCTCGGCGGTGTTGAACTGCCACACGCGGTTGGCGAAGTGCAGGGCGAGGAACCGGTCGGTCCGCCCGCTCGCGTCGCCGATCTGGCTCGGCAGCAAAGTCGAGGAGTTGGTGGCGAAGATGGTGGATGCCGGTGCCAGAGCGCCCAGCTTCTCGAAGGTCGAACGCTTCAGGTCGAGGATCTCGGGGATCGCCTCGATGACCAGGTCGGCCTGCGCGGCGGCTGCGAGGTCCGTCGTCAGGTGCAGGCGCTCCTGCGCGGCCTCGATGCTCTCGGGCGTCGCGCCCGCGACCTCGGCGGCGTATGTGTGTCCCAGCCGCGTGAAGCGTTCGCGCGCGGCGTCGAGGGCCTCTTCGCTGATGTCGTAGGCCGTCGCCGGAAACCCGCTGTAGGCGGTCTGGAAGGCGATCTGTGCGCCCAGCACTCCGGTGCCGAGGACGGCGACCGTGGCGATCTTCGTGTCTGTCATTGTTCTTCTCCCTTTCCGTGATCGTCGGGATGCCGGGCCGTGCGGTCCGCTCCGGCGATGATCTGCTGCACCTGTGTCGCCAGAGCCGCGACGGGGTCGTCGATGCGCCAGACGCCCGTGGCGACCTCGATGAGCGCGAGGTGGAGTGCCCCGAACACCGAGCGTGCGGCCTGGACGGCGTCGTCGTCGACCGGTTCGCGACGACCGATGATCGCGGCGATGCGCGACACGAGATCGGCGGCCAGCTGCAGTCCCTCCGCCCGGTAGCGCTCGTTCGCCGTGCCGAAGAGCAGCTCACGCTGATATGCCAGCGTGTTCTCGGCATGGGTGCTCCCCCATTCGAGGACGGGGGCGAGCAGAGCGGTGACAGCGGCCTCGCGGTCCTGTCGGCGTGCGGCCTCATCGGAGCCGTGCGCCATGGCCCGCTCGAACTCGACGTTGTAGACCATCAGCAGGAGCTCCGCCTTCGACGAGGCGTAACGGAAGACGGTGCCCGCCGCGACGTCCGCCCGCTCGGCGATCTGCTGCGTCGTGACGGCGGAGAACCCGTGGGTCTCGAAGAGCGCGGTGGCGGCGTCGAAGATGGCGGCGCGCTTCATGTCCTTGTTGCGTTCGCGTCGTCCTGACGCCGGAACCACCGGGCCGCGATCTGTCATATAAATGAGTGTACTCAAAAATAAGTGCACTTCAACTTCGTGCGATCAACCCTCCGCCTGACCGGTCAGGATGTCGATCAGTCGGGCCGTCGCGGTCGCGTAACCCGCGACCCCCTCGCCGACGACATGGACGACGGCCACGTCGGCGACGTAGGAGTGGTGCCGGAACTCCTCTCGCGCCCTCACGTCCGAGATGTGCACCTCGGCCACGGGCAGGCCGACGCCCGACAGCGCATCGCGCAGCACGACCGAGGTGTGCGTCAGACCACCCGGGTTGATCACGATGCCGGCGCAGTCCTCGCGGGCGGCATGGATCGCATCCAGCAGCACGCCCTCGTGGTTGCTCTGCACAGCCCGGACCTCGAAGCCGCGCCGGGCGGCGGCATCCACCGTCGTCTGCTCGACATCGGCGAGCGTCTCCGTCCCGTAGATGTCGGGTTCGCGGGTGCCCAGGAGATTCAGGTTGGGTCCGTTGACGAGGAGCAGGCGGCGCGGCGTGGTCACGCGCCCACCCTACCGCCGCCTCACGTGTCGGCCGGGGCCCGCGGCGAGGGCTCGTCCTCGGCGTGGTACTGCGCCAGGAGTTCGCGTTCGCGGGCCGCGTTCGGGAACTTCCAGGCGACGAGCGCGGCGCCGATGAGCACGGCGATGACGCCGGCGAGGTACGCCCAGTCCTGCCCCTGCTCGAACGAGATGCGCGCGGCCTTCGTGATGGCGTCCGCGTACTGCGGGTACTGCTCGGCGATGTTCGCGGCGCCGGCGAACGACTCCGTGAGCTGCGCCTGAACCGACGAGGTGATCTGGTCCGCGTCGGGCGCGTCGGCGATCTGCGCGTTCGCCGCCGACGCGTATCCGGCGGTCAGCAGTGCGCCCAGGATCGACTGCATCACGGCCCCGCCGAGGTCGCGCTGCAGATCCGCGGTGCCCGACGCCATGCCGGCACGCCGCACCGGCACGGCGCCGGTGAGCGAACGCGACGCGGGGGTGCCGGCGAGACCGACGCCCGCGCCGACGAAGGCGTAGCCGAGGCCCACGACCCAGTACGGCGCGTCGCCCCGCCAGAGGATGAGCATGGTCACGAAGCCGAGCAGCACGGCAGCGTAGCCCAGCAGGAGCGTGAAACGGGCGCCGCGGGCCTCGACCAGCTTGGCCGAACGCGGCGCGAGGAGCACCATGAAGACCGCGGCGGGAAGGATCGCGAATCCGGACTCGATCGTCGAGTAGCCGAGGACGTTCTGCAGATACTGCTGTCCGATGAACATCGCGCCCATGAGCGAGCCGAACACGATCATGCCGGCGCATGCGGCGACCCAGAAGATGGGGCGGGCGGCGATCGCGAGGTCGTACAGCGGGTTCTTCGCGCGGCGCTGCCGGATGACGAACGCGACGATCGCCGCCGCGCCGATGACGGCGAGGCCCAGCACGAGCATCCCCCTGCCGGGCACGGCGGCGAAGTTGATGGCGAGGATCGCGGCGCCCACCATGACCGCCGACAGCACGCCGCCGAGGTGATCGACCGCGTCGGTCGACTCGTTCACATGGCTCGGCACCACGCGGATGATCAGCGGGATCGCCACGACGATGAGCGGAAGCGTCACGAGGAACACCGAGCCCCACGGGAGCTTCGCCAGCAGCAGACCCGCCAGCAGCGGGCCGAGGGCCGAGATCGCACCGCCCGTCGCCGACCACAAGGCGATCGACCGCGTGCGCGCCGCGCCGCTCCACAGCGCGGTGATGAGCGCCAGCGTCGTGGGGTACGCCATGCCCGCGGCGACGCCGCCGACGATGCGCGCGAGGATCAGCACCTCGACCGACGGGGCGAACGCGCACACCAGACACGCGGGCAGCGACAGCAGCACGCCGATCAGCAGCATCATCTTGCGGCCGTAGCGGTCGCCGACAGCTCCCAGCCACAGCACCGATGCCGCCAGGCCGAGCGAATACCCGACGGCCACGAGGTCGAGCTGCGTCTGCGACGCGTCGAATGCCTTTCCGATGTCGGGCAGGGCGACGTTGGCCACCGCCAGCGGCAGGTTGGCGACCGCTGCGACGATGATGAGCGTCGACAGGATGGCACCGGCGCGAGGCGGTGCGCTCGTGGTGGGGGTGCTCATGCCGTCTCCGTCCGACCCGCGCCTTCTGCGCGTCGCCATTGTGGCAGTCGGACGGCGGCGGTGCCATCGGTCCGTCGCCTCGGGCTCGCCGTCCGCAGGGTCAGAGCGGTCGCGCCATCTCGATCTCCGGGCCGATGGGGCCGGTGAAGGCGACGCCGGTCGGGGCGAACCCGTTCCGACGGTAGGCGGCCTGGGCGCGGGCGTTGTCGGCGTGCACGTCGAGCATGAGGCGCGTGAGCCCCTGGGACGCCGCCCACTCGGCGGCGGCGTCGAACAGGGCGTCGACGGTGCCCGACGCCCGGTACGCCGGGTTGACATAGACCCCCACCGCGTCGGCGCGGCGGTCGTCGACGAACCTGCCCAGCTGGTCGGTCTGGCCTGTGGCGCGGATCAGGACCGAGAGGCTGCCGACCCAGGCGCCGTCGGCCTCCGCCACGAACTGCGCGGCGACCTCGCTCTCGGCGGCGCGGACGGTGCGGTCGCGCCAGAACTCGTCGCTGCGCGCCGCCACCTGCTCCGGGGTCTCGAGGAAGGCGATGGCGGCGTCCGGGTCGCTCGTCGACTCCAGCCGCAGCGCGCGCACCCGGGACCACTCGTCGGCCCGGATCCGCCGTACGGCCGGGGTGGTCACCCCGCGACCTCCTGGTAGGCGGCGAACAGCAGCGACTCGTCGGGCGCCTGCAGCACGGTGGGCTTCGCGATGTCGTCGAGCACGATGAAGCGCAGCATGCCGCCGCGGCTCTTCTTGTCGCGCTGCATGGTCGACAGCAGCTGCGGCCATGCGCCGGGGCGGTAGCTCGTCGGCAGGCCGAGCGACTCGAGGATGTCGCGATGGCGCTGGGCTGCGGCATCCGGAAGCCGTCCCGCCAGCCGCGACAGCTCGGCCGCGAACACCATGCCGACCGAGATCGCCGCACCGTGGCGCCAGCGGTAGCGTTCGGCGTGCTCGATCGCGTGGCCGAGGGTGTGACCGTAGTTGAGGATCTCGCGCAGGCCGGCTTCTCGCAGATCCTCGCCGACGACGCGGGCCTTCATGTCGATCGCGAGCTCGATGGTGCGCCGGAACGCCGCGCTCTGCGGGTCGACGGCTGCTTCGGGATCGGCCTCGACGAGGTCGAGGATCTCGGGTGCCCAGATGAACCCCGCCTTGACGACTTCGGCGTACCCGGCGACGCGCTCGTTGCGCGACAGCGTGTCGAGCAGGTCGAGGTCGCACAGCACCGCGCGCGGCGCCCAGAACGCACCCACGAGGTTCTTTCCCTCGGCGGTGTTGACGCCGGTCTTCCCGCCGACAGCCGCGTCGACCATGCCGAGCACGGTCGTGGGGACCTGGACGATCTCGACACCGCGCAGCCAGGTCGCCGCGACGAAGCCCGCGAGGTCGGTGACCGCGCCGCCGCCGAAGCCGACGACGACGTCGGTGCGGGTGAAGTCCGCCTTGCCCATGACCTGCCAGCAGAAGGCCGCCACCTCGATGCGCTTGCCCGCCTCGGCGTCGGGGATCTCGGCCAGCAGCACTTCGCGATCTGCGACGAGCTGCCCGCGCAGGCGCTCGGCCTCGGCGGCCAGCGTCGGCGGGTGGATCACGAGCACCTTGCGCGCTGCAGGCGGCAGGGCCTCGCCGAGGGACGAGAGGATGCCGCGCCCCACGGTGATGTCGTAGCTCGCGTCTCCGCGCACGGTGATGGTCGTGGCATCCGTCATGCCGTCTCCTCCGGGTCGTGCTCGCCGCGCACCCACGAGACGAGCGCATCGACGATGTCTTGGATGGGGCCGCTCGACGTGTCGAACGTCACGTCGGCGAGCTCCTCGTATACGGGGCGCCGTTCTTCGTAGATCGCCGTCCAGCGCTCGATCGCGTCGTCGCCCTGCAGCAGCGGGCGGTTCGAATCGCGTACGCGTCCCGCGACGACGCGGGGTGCGACCGTCAGGAGCACGACGCGGCGTCCGGCGAGATCGGCGCGGGTGTCGGGGTGCAGCACCGCTCCCCCGCCGAGCGACACGATGCCGCCCGTCGCGAGGCCTTCGGCGACCGCTGCCCGCTCCAGTCTGCGGAAGTGCGCCTCGCCGTGTTCGGCGAACAGCCGTTCGATGGGTCCGTGGTCGCGCACCACTGCCGCGTCGGTGTCGAAGAACGGCACGCCCAGGGCGCGCGCGGCCTTCTTGCCGATGCTGGTCTTGCCGGCCCCCATGGGGCCGATCAGCACGACCGCGTCAGAGGGCGAGGTCATGGCTGACAGCGACGTCGCCGGTCAGGGCGGTGTCGCTCTCGGCGGCGGTGCGCAGGGCCTCGGGGATCGCCGCGAGGTAGCCCTCGAGGTTGCGGCGCGTCTCGGCGACGCTGTCGCCGCCGAACTTCTCGAGCACCACCTCGGCGAGCACGACGGCGACCATCGCCTCGGCGACGACGCCGGCCGCCGGCACGGCGCACACGTCGGAGCGCTGGTGGTGCGCCTGCGCGGCGTCGCCGGTCGCGACGTCGACGGTGTGCAGCGCCCGCGGGACCGTCGCGATCGGCTTCATGCCCGCGCGCACGCGCAGCACGGTGCCCGTGGACATGCCGCCCTCGGTGCCGCCGGCCTTGTCGCTGGAGCGGGTGATGCCGTCCTCGGCGGTGTACAGCTCGTCGTGCGCGGCCGATCCGCGCCGCCGCGTGGTCTCGAAGCCGTCGCCCACCTCGACGCCCTTGATGGCCTGGATGCTCATGAGCGCCTGCGCGAGCTTCGCGTCCAGGCGCCGGTCCCAGTGCACGTGCGAGCCGAGCCCGGGCGGAAGGCCGTAGGCGAGGACCTCGACGATGCCGCCGAGGGTGTCGCCGTCCTTCTTGGCCGCGTCCACCTCCTCGACCATCGCGGCGCTCGTGGCCGGGTCGAAGCAGCGCAGCGGATCGGCATCGAGCGTGTCGACGTCGTCGGGGGTGGGCAGCGCGGATCCGGCGGGGACCTGCACGGGGCCGATCGACAGCGTGTGGCTCACGAGACGGATGCCGAGCTCGCTCAGGAACGAGCGGGCGAGCGCGCCCAGCGCCACGCGCGCCGCCGTCTCGCGTGCGCTGGCGCGCTCGAGGATCGGACGGGCCTCGTCGAACCCGTACTTCTGCATGCCGACGAGGTCGGCGTGGCCGGGGCGCGGGCGCGTGAGGGCGGCGCCGCGGCCGCGGGACTTGTCGGTGAGCTCGACCGGCTCGGGGCTCATCACCTCGACCCACTTGGGCCACTCCGTGTTGCCGATGCGCAGGGCGATCGGGCTGCCGAGCGTGTAGCCGTGGCGGACGCCCGACGAGATCGTCAGCTCGTCCTCTTCGAACTTCATCCGCGAGCCGCGGCCATAGCCGAGCTTGCGGCGCGCGAGATCCGCCTGGATCGCGGCGCGGGAGATCGGGACGCCCGCAGGCAGACCCTCCATGACGGCGACGAGTTCGGGACCGTGCGATTCGCCGGCCGTGAGCACGCGGAGCATTGCTCCAGTCTCCCACGCCCGGGAGGGGGGTTACGCCGCGGCGGGCGCTTCCAGCACGCGGCGCATCGCCCGCAGCGCCTCGGCCTCGCCGCCGAGCGCCGTATCGGGGTCGCCGTGGCGGAAGATGCGGATCTGCAGCAGCGCCTGGTGCAGCAGCATCCCGAGTCCGGATCGCGCGGTCCCCCCCGCGCGCTCCCACGCCGCCGACAGCGACGTGGGCCAGTGGCCGTAGACCACGTCGAGCAGCAGCCCGCCCGAGGCTGCGAGGGCATCGGCGGCGGCATCCGCCACCGGCGCATCGCCGGGGAGCGTCGCGATCGTGAGGGACACGGCGTGGAATGCGGATGCCGCGAACGGCGCCGCCGTGACCTCGATGCCGAGGCGTCGGCCGAGGGTCGCGAGCTGCTCGACGGCCTCGGGACGGCGGGCGACCACCTCAACGGTGCGGGCGCCCAGTTCGCCGAGCGCCACGAGGGCGGAGGTCGCAGTGGCGCCGGCGCCCACCACGCGCGCACGCGGCACGTCGGCGATGCCGTCGTCGGCGAGGGCCCGGACGATGCCGCCGACGTCGGTGTTGAACCCCCTCGGCCCCGCCGGGTCGAGCAGCAGCGTGTTGACGGCACCGGTGAGTTCGGCGCGGCGGTCGATGCTCACCGCGGCCGCATGCGCGACGCCCTTGAGGGGCATCGTGAGCGACAGGCCCCGCCAAGACTCGTCGAGTGACGCGAGCTCCGCGGCGAACGACGCTTCGTCGACGCGGCGGCGTCCGTAGCTCCAGTCCAGCCCGAGGACGTCGTACGCCGCGGCGTGCAGCTGTGGCGAGCGGCTGTGCGCGATGGGGTCGCCCCACACCTCCAGGCGGGCGGCTGCCGGGTTCAGCACCCCGAGTCCGGGTGCTCGGAGCACCACTGCTGCATCTGCTTCACGTACTTGAGATGCTCGTTGTACGTCTGCGAGAAGACCGTCTCGCCGGTGTCCATGTTCACCGTCACGAAATACAGCCACGGGCCGTCGGCCGGGTGCATCGCCGCGTTGATCGCGACGTCGCCCGGGTTGGCGATCGGACCGATCGGCAGACCCGCGTGGACGTAGGTGTTCCACGGGTTCGGGTCGTTCTGGGCCTCATCCGAGGTGCTGGCCGACCCGGCGTGCAGCTCTCCGTAGCCGTACTGCGCGGTCGAGTCCATCTGCAGCTTGCCGAACGTCTCCTGGTTGCCGGGGTCCAGCCGGTTCAGGATGACGCGCGACACCTTCTGCATGTCGGCCTCGAACCGCGCCTCGCGCTGGATGATCGACGCGGTCGTCAGCACCTCCTGGCGCTTCTCGACCGGCACGCCTGCGGCATCCAGCGATTGGATCGTGCGGTTGACGAGGGTCTGGATCGCCGTCTGGGCCGACGTCCCCGGATCGAACGTGTAGGTGGCGGGGAAGAGCCAGCCCTCGAGCGGCTGCCCACCGGCTGCGGCGATCGCGGGGTCCACGGTGATGCCGTACACGGACGGGTCGGCCGCGGCGGCCTGCAGGTCGGCCAGCGGGATGCCGGTGCCTTCCGAGAGGCGCTTCAACGTGCCGTCCACGCTGTAGCCCTCGGGGATCTGCGCGGTGTTCTCCTGCCGGTTGGCAGGGTCCATCAGCGCGGCGAGAGCGGCTTCGCTCGTCATCTGCTTCTGCAGGGTGTAGACGCCGGGCTGGAAGTTGGGGTTCTGGCCGGTCTCGATCAGGTAGTCATAGAAGGCGTTTGCCGTCTTGGTGACACCGGCCGCGTGCAGGGCCTCCGAGATGGGCTGGCCGGTGTCGCCTGACATGATGGTGATCGACGTCTCGCCGTTGGCCAGGCCGGGCTCGTAATCCTTGGGCTCTTCCCACCCCATGACCTTGCGGATCTGGGGCTCGTACGTGTTCCATACGTACAGGCCGCCGCCGGCGATGCCCCCCAGGATCAGCAGCACCACGCCAAGCGCGATCCAGCCGCCGATGCGGCGGCGCTTCTTGTTCTTGGGCGGGGGCGCGTGCCCGATGTCGTCGGTCGAGGTCGAACCGTTGAACAGGTCTTCGAGCGTCGCCGTCTGAGGGCGCTGCGCGTCCGGGGCGGGCTTCTTCTCGGGCATCGTCGCCGTTCGGGTCGCCGTGGCGGTCACCGTCGCGGTCGCGCCGGTGTTGCCCCGACTGTAGGGCATGGCGGGGGTCGTGTCTCCAGAGAACAGCCACGGATCGGTCTCGGGCGTGGCGTCGGCATCTGCGCGCGTCGGGCGCGGCGCCCTCAGCGGAACGGGCTGGAATCCGCTGCCGGGGGCCTCCACGGGAGCGGCCTCAGCTGCCGGAGCGCCCGGCGACGCAGGGGCGGTGGGACCGCTCCCGATGACGGGCGTCGAGCCGGTGATGAGGGATTCCCATGACACCGCGGGGGCGGGGGCGGGGGCAGGCGAGAGCTGAGCCCATGCGGGGGCGGATGCCGCGGGCCCGGGCGTCGCCGGCGACGCCGGTGCGGTTGTCGGTGTGGATCCCGTCGCCGCCTGCCGAGCGGCGGCCTCGCGGGCGGCGCGACGCGACAGCGGTGCTGCGGCGGCCTCGGGCGATGAGTCGGGCATCAGGCGGGCTCCTGGGGGACGGGGGTTCCGGGCGGCCGGCCGGTGCTCTTCTCGACATCGAGCGCCTGCTGAAGCAGCACGACAGCGGCGACCTGGTCAACGATGCTACGCGACGATCG
>NZ_JBQCIP010000122.1:0-30407 GCF_051953575.1 Microbacterium sp. | reverse complement strand
CGACCTGGCGCTGCGGAACCCCGTCCGCGACCAGCCGCCTGATCAACGCCCAATCTTCCAAGGAGATCACCCACCCAATCTGGTCTGGGTGGCCTAGTTTTCAAGCGTCGTTTTGGCTGGGTTCTCGACCGTCGCCGACAGCTCCAACGATCATTCCAGATGGCTATCGCTCCGATCGATGGCCCCATTGGGCCGAAGAGACTTCCAATTGGAGTGTGATGGGCCTGCTCGACGATGGGACGCGCCAGCGACTGTGGGGCCACCAGAAGCGGGCGGTTGCCGCCGTCGAAGAGTTCCTTGAACGCCCGGACACGGGTGGGCGGAGCTTCATCGTTTCGATGCCGACAGGAAGCGGCAAGAGTGGAGTGATTGGCTTCCTCGCCCAGGACCGCCTGGGCGAGGAGAGCGATGTGCTGCTGCTCTGTCCATGGGACGCGCTCGCGAGTCAGCTGAGCGAAGACGTGAGCGCGCGGTTCTGGCGGCATGCCGGAATCGACAGTTCCACAATGACGAAGACCGTTCGCCTTATGCCGTCCACAGCGGCCGCCAAACTCGCTGACGCTACCGCCCCCACCATCTGGGTGATGACGCTTGCCGCGCTGAACGCGTTGGATCGGCCGGTTCGCGACGCTCTCTCTTCTCGAGTCAAGCTCGTCATCGTCGACGAGGGGCACTACGAGCCGGCGCCTTCGTGGGCGAACGCCGTGCGAAATCTGGCGCGTCCGACAGCGCTCTTCACTGCGACTCCTTTTCGAAACGATGTGAAGTACTTCGACGTGGAGCCTGGCGACAGCTTCCACTACCCCGCGAGCGAAGCCATCAGCAGCTCTCAACTGCGCTCGCCTCGCTTCGCCTCCGTAGCGACCGAGTCGCCAACGACGTTCGTGGAACAGCTTCGTGAGTTTGTCGCTGGCAATCTCACGTCGGACGACAAGATCATCGTGCGATGCGCGACACAGACTCAGATCAGGGATGTAGTGGGCATCTTGCGCCGGGACGGGGAGACCGCGGTCGGTATACACGAGAGATTCAAGTCGTCGGATCGGGCGTCGAGTCTGCTGAAAAAGGTCCCGGCGAATCACGAGGCGCGGTACTGGGTGCACCAAAACAAGCTGCTCGAAGGGATCGACCACTCCGAGTTCAGACGCGTCGCGCTACTCGCGAGACCTTCAGGTGACCGTGCTTTGATACAGCAGATCGGGAGGGTCCTTCGGGGTGCTGCCCATCACCCGACTGCGTGGGTTGTCGGCGGAGCCCATGACCGCCTTCAGGAAACGTGGGACGCGTTCCTCGCTTATGACTTTCAAAACGACGCGTCCGTGTCCCCCATCAAAGAGATCCTGGGACTAACTGTCGGTCGCCACTTCTACACGAGCGGAACGTTCCGCGCCCCCCTCGATATAGAAGAGCTTGACGTGGACGAGGTCCGAGTTCCCAGGTCCTTCACTATTCACGAGCGCCCGACCCAATTCGATGACCCGATCGGGCGACTGCTGTCTGAACTTGACCGTGCAATCGAGGACGCTGACGCCGAAGGAGTTGGCCCGGCGAAACGCGGTACATGGGACCGACCCGGGCAGCCACGGGTCGAGTGGGCCCTACGACTGATGTATGTCAACGAACAGTCACCCATACTCGCGCGGAGTAGCTTCTACGACTCGAAACTTGAGCTTGCGTTCTTCGCGGTGGCTGACGCGCGGGTCTACGTTCACTCCGGCATCGGCCTCGATCTCGAGTCCATTGGCCTTCGGCGCCTCCCGACGGCCGCGCTCCGCGCCGCATTCGCTCGCTCGACCGGAACGTACACAAGTGTCACGCTCAAGAACACGGACCTGTCAGGAACCGCTGAGAGAACACGAGCTCAATCGGCCGCATCCCTGATTGCCCTGGCGCCCGACCTTAGCGACTTCTTCAAGTCACCCAGCACCATCACGGGCGTGGTTCGGAGTGATGATCTTCGCGGGACGGCCTACGATAGCGCGCGGTATGTCGGGTTCGCGAGAAGCAGAGTTCGGGAACAGGGACGGACATCAGTCGACGAGCTTCTCAACTGGATCGCGCAGATCGAACGCGGGCTCGTCGAGCATGGTCGTTCGCTAGCCCCAGCGATCTTTGCGAGGTACGCAGACGTTATCGACCTGACCGAGCCCGTGGTCCAGAACTTCCTGCTCGATCTCGATGAGACAGTCCTGAGCGAATACATTGACGCCGAAGGGCACCCCCTGCTCTTGACAGACCGCTGCGTGGATGTCGCGGCAGACTCGACGTTTCCGCTTCTGCGGACGGACGGGACTGCGTACGATTGCTCGCTTGTCTGGTCGGGCCGACGGTACGAGTTCCACAGCGATCAGCTAGACCTCGCCTTCAACCGGCCTGCCGACCGGTACGCGACTTTCTCTACTGAGGTGACAGAACGTCAAGCATTTCGGTTGATAGTCCACGAGCAAGCGACGCCTGACGATCTCGTTCAGTATGTCGATGCCCAGTTCGTGCGTCCGCGCTCGACTTTGGCCCTCAAGAGCTCCAGCTCCGGAGTGCTGCTCGACAGCCTGTTGCGCGCCGTCGATCTCTCCGACGTGACTTCCGAGAAGGGGACTACCACGCGCGAGCCCCGTTGGTCGGAAGGGAGCATGTTCCGACGAATCTGCGATGACGTGGCGTCCGGGGAGCTGCTTGGGGAGCCCGTGGCGCCGGGCTCAATTCTCGTTTGCGATGATGACGCGGGTGAGACAGCGGACTTCTACGTGGTTGACAGGACTAACCGCAAGCTGTTCGTCGTTCACGCCAAGGTCTCTGCGGGGAATGGTGGGCACGGGGCGTCGGGCCTTCACGATGTTGTGGCTCAGGCGCAAAAGCACCTCGGAACGATCCGACCTGGGGGATCAGGGCTTGACCGGCCCCGCCTGCGAAGCAGATGGGGCCGGAAGTGGAAGTTACTCGATAGTTCTATCCCGCGGATCCAATCCGAACACACCGCATCTGAGGCGTCGAACGCGGTGTGGGATGCGCTTCGGGACCCGTCGTACCAGCGGGTCGTAGTCATTGCCACGGCTGGAATCCTCAGCAAGCGAAACTTCCTAACAAAAGCCCGGCAGAACAACGCGAACGCATTGCAGGCGCTGTACCTCATTCAGAGCGCATGGGCATCAGCAGGCGCCATTGGTTCCCGCCTGCTCATCGTTGCGAACGAATAGAGTCCGGGTTTGTCGGCCAGTGGTGAAGCGCCGCCAACATCGGGGGCCGCCCGAAAGCCGGTCCCTCCGTGACGCGCGACGCTTGCCCGCCCCGCAGTGGCAATCAGGTGGCGACACCCGCCCGTTTAGCCCGCCCGTCGCCGAGCCCGGTAGGGGCGCGACTATCGCCGACACCGGGTCAGCGCGTAAAGGTCTCAATCGAACCATTCGGCCCGCCATATCCGGCATATTGACTGGCAGCGTCGCGCGCGGCTCGACGGAGCTCAGCCTGGGCTGCTCTGACCGAGTCGGTCAACGTGATCTCGACCCCGCCGCGGAACATCGTCGCCGCGAGATCGACGATCGCGCTCTGCTCCGTTTGACCGATGCGGATGGCAAGGTTCGAGTGTCGACCTCGGGTGAGTCCGACGTAGAGCCCCGCCGCATCAACGTCCGGGCCCACGATGGCGGCGTCGGTGGTCTCGCCCTGGATGCCGTGCACGGTCGATGCATATGCGAGCTGTACGTGCTCGAGGGCATAGTCCCGGCTGACGTGGCGACGTTCGCTCACATCGGTGGGAGACACCAGTTCGATGATGTCGTCGTGGATGCGGTGGACGATCCAAGCGGCCCGGTTCTCGACGCCCGTGCGGGGGTCATTGCGGCGCGTCTGCACCGCATCACCTACGAGGAGCCGTTGCTCGTCTCGTCCCCAGGCGAGCACGGTGGGGTCGAGTTCGCCGCTGTCGATTCGGTGCTGCTGAATGAGGTTGTTGACCGCGTCGGCCTCGGCGTTGCTTCCGCACACGAGGGCGATCCGTCTCCCGTGCGCGTGGGCATCGACGTATCCGTCGACCATCGCAATTCGGGCGGCTTCTGCGGAATCCACTCGTCGCAGGTGTCCGCGTGCGGCGAGTGCTTCCGCAACTTTGAAAGCGTGAACGCGGTCGCGAGGATTGCGGAGTTGCAGCGTGAGGGCAGCGTAGACAGGGTCACGGAACCTGTGCACGCTGTCCAGCTCGACCACGGCGTTGGTGTGACGTGTGGCGAGAGTCATCGCGCCCGCGTGCCCCACCGGGAGCGCCTGATGCGGGTCGCCGACCATGGCGATACCGGCACCGGTTTCGAGGGCGATTTCGGTGAGAGCGTCGGCGGTCTGCAGGTCCACCATGCCGGCCTCGTCCACCACGACTCGATCCCGCCGGTACAACGGATATTTCTGTGGGCCGAGATAGGGGCTCTCCGTGTTCGGGTCGATCTCGCCGACCGTGAGCCGAGACCACACCTGCGCGCCGGCAGCGTCACTCCTCCACCGGTACCCGTGATCGTGCAGCAAGGCGTGCAGGCTTGAGGCCTCGGCACCGATCTCGCGGGCAGCAACGGACGCAGCTTTGCGAGTTGGGGCAACCACGATCATCCGCCGCCGCTGCGCGGAGATGGCGACGTGTGCGGCCCGCAGCATGGTGGTCTTACCCGCGCCAGCAGGTCCCGTCACAGTGACGAGTCCGTCGGTTCCTGCTATCGCACAGGCGGCAACCAGCTGCGAGCGGTCCAGTTCGTTGATGCGATCGACGGATGCCGCGGCCGTGCTTATCTCGTTGGGCAGGCGTGACCGGCCGGGTGTCGCGAGCGCGTCGAATCGGCCCGAGAGTCGGAGCTTCAGTCGGCAGGTCTCGGTGGCCATGAATTGCTTGATATGCCCTGGCGCGTCCGCGTCTTCAAGCAGCCCCACGATGCGCGTGTGAGCGCGGCCGACAATCTCCTCCACGGTCTCGTCGAGCAGATCCCGATCAGCCACAACCCCGGCCGCAGCGAGGGCGCGGATCGCGCCAGCGCGGAGATCAAACGTGCTGAACCGGCCGCTGGATGCGCGGGATCGTTCGTCTGCATCCACCACCGCCTGTGCTGCGAGGAGGTCCAGATCCAGTTCTGCGAGTGGCACTGGGGAGACGGTACGTGGCGCACGCTCATCAAGGATGGTCGGGTCGAGGCTGACGAGTTCCTCGCGAACGACTTGTCCCCATGCCTCCTCGTCCAGCAGCGCCGGTTTGTTCGGGCGGGCCTCCGCCCATGCGCGTCGATCGATCTGCGCCAGCACCTCCACACTCGGGTGCGAACCGTCGTGAGCCGCCCGCCACTGCGAGATCAGGCGCGCACGGTTCGCTTCGATCTGCGCCGCCCGCCGCGACAACGGTGCGACGGTCGCCGCCAAGTCCGCGATCTCTCCATCCGCATCAATCGTGTAGCCGTGTCGGGCAAGGGCAGCGATCCACTGAGGGTCGGTCCGTGCGGCGAGCTCGCCTTCCGCGTTGATCACGGTGTGGAACTTCATCGCCACCCTGGAGTCCACGTTCGACCAGCGACCATCCTTGCCCCGCACCTTGACGTTCAACCAGAGATGCCGGTGGATGTGCGGATCCAACGCGCGCGAGCGGCGGTGCTGCAGCTCCACGACCTCCAGGCGTGAGATCGACTCGCGGACCAGGCCGCCGTGCCCGCGACGAGCGTTCAGCTCTCGCTGCCACAGCAGGATCGTGCGGTCACGGATACGGTCCTGCAAGGCTTCGAACTCGGCCGCGAGCTCTGGGTGCAGCAGCGCGGCAACGCTGTAGGACTTCGGGTGGTTGAGCGTTCCGTCGAGCAGCAGATCGGCTTCGGGACGCAGCTGCGATATCCCCCGCTCCTCCCCCATGACCGGGTCGTGACCGGTAAGCCACGCACGAAGTCCACCCGGGGTCAACTCATCGGAACGAGCGATGCCGTCCTGGACGATGAATCGCGTCAGCGCCCCGTCGTGGCTCGCGCTGCTGTACGAGTCGATGGCGTCGACGCCGGATGCGTCCAGCAGATAAGCGTCGCACACCCCGCCGAAGGCGTACCCAAGGGCTTGTCGAACACCACGGGATCCGCTCCCCCGCTTCCACCGTTCGAGTCCGCCTCGCATGTTGCCAGGCTACTGCTGATTCTAGTCGACTACCACTAGCATTCACTGTTGGTGCCTGCGTGCATTGCCCTCGATCTCGTCCGTCGGGTCTGTTGCGTCCGGTGTTGTCGATCATGTTGGTTGCGTCCGGAGCTGTCGGGTTGACGCGCGATATCGGGTCGCGAGAGCTCCGGGGGTTGCATCGCTTGACGGCAGCTGAAACTCCCGAGATTCTGGGCGCATGACCCGCGAGATTCTGGACGAGGAACAAGCACTCTCAGATGTCGTCGACCGACTCGAGGAGCGGTTCCCCGGGATACAGCGCTCTGATATCGCAAGGACGGTGGCAGATGCGCGTTCCCATTTCGAGCGAGCCAAGGTCCGCGACTTCATCCCCGTATTGGTCGAACGCGAAGCCCGCGCCCGACTCGAACGCCCACTCCTGTAGTCACCGTTGGTCGGAGGGCGCCGATGTAGTTGAGCGCTTGTCGACCGAGAACCCCCGAGCCGCAAGTTCTCAGGGCACAGGACGCCCCAAACGCCGCGCTCCCGTGAACGGCCGTC
Organism: Microbacterium sp.; assembly: GCF_051953575.1. Taxonomy (GTDB): domain Bacteria; phylum Actinomycetota; class Actinomycetes; order Actinomycetales; family Microbacteriaceae; genus Microbacterium. The sequence goes on along the minus strand of NZ_JBQCIP010000122.1, from coordinate 23,747 downwards.
GCGGGCTTCGCAGCGCGTCTCCCTTTGCCCTCGCTGTTGCCCACAGCGACGCCAACAACGGTTTGGCGTCCGTGAACAGCGGTCGGGATCTGAGGGCGCGATCCACGAAGTCATCTCGGGGCGGCTTGGGCGTACCAGTTCGCGATCGAGGCCACGGCATCGACGTACGAGTCGAGGTGGTTGTATCTGAAGACCGCGGCACGCCACCCATCCGTCGTCGTCATCGGCCCGGATGCGCACAAATACCGTGCGGCGGCGAATGCCGCGTCGTCGATCTGGTTCGGATCGGCGGTGCCGTCCCCGCTTCCATCCGAACCCCACCGCTCCCAGGTCGCGGGGATGAACTGCAGCGGGCCCACCGCGCGATCCCACACCGGGTCGCCATCCCACGTCCCGCCGTCGGTGTCAGGAATGGCCGCCGAGGCGGTGCCGTCGAGCGGGATGCCGCGGATCGCCGGATCGGGATAACCGCCGTCGCCGAGCACCGCTCCCCCGTGCCTTCCGTGATCGGATTCCACCGAGCCGATCGCCGCGAGCGTGTTCCAGCCGAGGCCGCACGCCGGCTGCTCGTCCGCGAGCAAGAGATGCGCGCTCGCGTACGCGGCGAGCGCGCGCGACGGGATGCCGGTCGCCTGGGAGGTGCGGGCGAGCCAGGACTGGTCGATGCGCAGTGCGGGGCCGAGCGAGCGGGGAGTGCCGGTGAGGGCGGTGGCGGCATCCATTCCGCCGGCCGAGGGCGGAGTCGTCTCGCGTCCTCCGACCGTGACGACGACGTCGGATGCCGCGTCGTGCGCGGCGGCACCCGCTGACCCGGCCGGCGACGGTCCACCGTGGAACAGGGACCCGGCGGCCAGCACGAGACCCACCGCGACCGCCAGCATCCCCCATTCCGCCCACCTCAGGATGCGGTCGGGCGAGCCGTCCGCGGCGCTCGCCTGCGTCGCCTCACCCGAAGCGGCCATTGACGTAGTCGTAGGTCCGCGGGTCGATCGGCGACTCGAACATCGCCTCGGTGTCGCCGTGCTCGACGATCGCGCCGGGCGTGCCCTGCGCGGCGAGGAAGAAGGCGCACTTGGTCGAGACGCGCTGCGCCTGCTGCATGTTGTGGGTGACGATGACGATCGTCACCTCTTTCTGAAGTTCGAGCATCGTCTCTTCGATGACGCGGGTGGAGGTCGGGTCGAGGGCCGAGCACGGCTCGTCCATGAGCAATACGCGGGGCATGACCGCGAGGGAGCGTGCGATGCACAGGCGCTGCTGCTGTCCGCCGGAGAGTCCGCCGCCGGGGGCGCGGAGGCGATCCTTGACCTCTTTCCAGAGCCCGGCGCGCGTGAGCGAGGTCTCGACCAGCTCGTCCTTGCGGTCGCGGCTGACCGACATGCCGGTCAGCTTCAGCCCGGCGATGACGTTGTCGTAGATCGACATCGCGGGGAACGGGTTCGGCTTCTGGAACACCATGCCGATGTGCTTGCGCGCCTCGGTGAGCGGCCGATCGGCACGGTAGATGTCTTCGCCGTCGAGCATCACCTCGCCGGCGAGCGAGGCCGACGGCACGAGCTCGTGCATGCGGTTCAGGATGCGGAGGAACGTCGACTTGCCGCACCCGGATGGGCCGATCAGCGCCGTCACCGCGCCCGCTGGCATCGTGAGCGACACCCGGTCGAGCACCTGGTGATCGCCGAACCAGGCGGTGATGCCGCGCGCGTCGAGGGTCGCCAGCGGTCGCGGTGCGGCGGCGGACCGGACCTCGGCGGGCGTTCGCCCGGCCGCAGCGGCCAGGTCGTCCCGTGAGGCGCCGCGCCCACCGAGGAAGGACGAGAGCGAGGCACGCACGGACGCGGCGCGCCGGGTGACGCCGGAACCGACGGCCGCGACGATGCTCGGCGCGGCGGGCGCGCCGTCGACTCCCTCGGGGACCTCGTCGGATGTCGCGACCGGTGGGGGCGAATCGAGGGGTGTGACCGTCGTGAGGTCGTCGGTCAGCGTCTCTGTCGCGTCGGGTCGTACGGGGTCGGTCATGAGAAGTCCGTTCACAGCAGGTTGGGGAGCAGAAGCACGAGCTGGCCCGCGGTCCACAGTCCGCCCAGCACGGCGAGCGGCACGAAGACGATCCACACCTTCGCTCCGCCGATGCGGCGGAGCGTCCAGACCCCGGCGGCCGCGATCACGATAAGGAACTGGAGCGAGAACACGAGCGCCCACAGGGTGGAGGTGTCGGTTGCCAGGGGCAGGTCGGCCGGCGACAGGCTCGACCACGTCGTCTGGCGGGTGCCGCGCTCCTGCGCGTCGCCGACGAGGTCGGCATCGAGGTAGACGACGCCCGCGGGCACGAACGCCGGCCCGCGCGCGCCGATGAGGACGAGCCTGCTGCTGCCCGAGGTGAGCGCAGGAGGCAGCGGGTCGCCGGCGTACCGGATGCCGAGGACCCGGAAGGTCTGCTCGCCCTGGCCGGTCGTCACGGTGAACTTCGCTCCGGGAGGGATCTGCTCCAGTCGCGAGAACGGGCCGCCGAACGCAGCGGCGCGTCCCATCACGACGCTCACCCCGGCCTGCCCGGGAAGCACGGTGTCGCGGCGGTGACCGGGTCCCTGCGTGAGAGAAGACGCGTCCGTGCCTTCGACGATCACCTCGCGCAGGCCGATGTCGGGGATCTGCAGGAGCGCGACGGGCGCTCCCGACGGCAGCAGCACTCCGTCGGTGTCGCCTTCGCTCACGGGCAGCGTGCCCTCGGCGAGCTGTGCGCGCAGCGTCGCCGAGAGCTGCGTCTGTGCGGCGGCGTGCTGCACCTGGCTCAGGATGGCCACGTCGAGCACGAACACGAGGGCGACGAGCGCGACCATGAGCAGCGCGCCGCGCACCAGCATGCGGACGGGTGACAGCGGCTCCAGCGGCGGTTTCGGCGTGGGGATGCGACGCGGCGGCCGGGGCGGCAGCGCGCCGCGCGGCGGCCGGGGCACCCGCGTGGTCTTGGGCCGACGCATGCGCGGAGCCCCGGTCGTCCGGGTGCGCTCACCTGCCGCCGCAGTCTGCTCTTCGGTCACGGACCCGCTCACCCGACTCTCCGGCGGCGCAGCACGAAAGAGGCGATCGCTGTGAGAGCGGTGATCCCGGCGACCACGATCCACGGGATGACGAGGGTCCAGGCATCCCTCGTGATGGGCGGCTGCTCCATGCCGCTCACGACGGATGGGGGTGTCACGGTGGCGGCGACGTGCAGGAGGCCGCTCTGAGGGAAGCCGTCGAGCACGGCGGTGACGTCCTGCGTCTCGTCAGGGGCGACCGTGAAGGGCTTCTTGACGGTCGCCAGGCGCATGCCGAAGACGTTGGACACCCAGAACTCGCTCGTTCCCTCGATCGTCTCGGTCGAGAGGTTCTTGACCGTGACGGATGCGGCGATCGCGCCGTCGGCCGGGTTGAGCGTCGAACGGTTGTCGACAGCGAGCCCGCTCACGACGACCGGGAGCTTCTGCCCCGGAAGGCTGTCGGCCGGCGCGTCCGCGTTCGGGGCGCCTTGACCGTTCTGGTCGCCCTGGCCGTTCCCGCTCCCGCGGCTCCCTCCGCTGCCGGACTGGCCGCCCGCATCCGGCACGTCGATGACGAGGTCGGTCGGGGCAGGCGTGGCCGTCTCGTCGTCGGACACCTCGACGGTGATCGTCTCATCGGAGGCGAGCGCACTGTCGGGCACCGCCACGGCGAGGAGCGCAGCGCTCGCGATCACCGCGACGAGGAGGCGACCGCGCGGCGGCCGGACGGGGCCGCCCTCACGCATCGTCCGCGTCTTCTCTCCCCGCCCCGACGAGAGCGGATTCGCGCTGCGCCTCTTCGCGCGCCTGTGCGCGCGTGTAGTCCATCCACTCCTGCGCGCGGTCGGCCTCTCGCCTGTTGCGCCAGCGGATGCCGAGCAGGACGAGCGCGGCGACGACGAGGATGAGGACGAGGACCCATGGAACGCCCCACACCACGGCGTCGCGCGAGACGGGCGTGACGAACAGCTGCGCGTCGGCCTCGCTGGAGTCCACGTAGGGCTGCAGCGTGAGATGCGCCAGCAGGTACAGCCACTGTCCTGCCCCCTCCGCGGTGAACTCGTACGCGACGGAGTTGTTCGGCAGCAGCTCCTTGATCGAGCCGCCGTGCTCAGGCGCGGCGGGGATGCCGAACCACGTGCCCACCCCGGCGGTGAGGTTGGCCGCGAGCGCCACGTTCCCGGAGTTCTCCACGGTGTACCGCATGACGACCGAGCCGGCGAACGGGTTCCACCAGTCCCCCTGGAACGAGGCGTCGAGCCCGCTGATGGAGAGTTGCGGCTGCAGCTCTCCCGCGACGCGTGCATACATCCGGATGCCGACACGCCGGTCCACCGCCACCTGGCCGGTGCCGCTGACCACCGACGCGAGGATGCCGCCGGCGTGGTCGCCGGGACCTGCATCTGCTGGAAGGGCGAGCGTGAACGGAACCACGCGGCTCTGCCCCGGATCCAGCGGGATCTCCAGCCGATTGGTGTCGTTCTCGAAGTGGACCCACTGGCCGATGCCGGTCGGAGCCTCGTCGGTGGGGAGCAGCGCGTAGTCGCCCTTGTCGTCGTTGAGCGCGTCCGTCCCCACGATCCGGAACGTCTGCGGACTCGTCCCGGTGTTCGAGACCACCACCTGGTCGGCCACGCTCTGCCCCGGCTCGAGCTGGTACGAGAACCGTGTGCGCGTGTCGACCGCACCGTCGGGTCCGGCCGTGCGGACGGAGATGCCGACGGTGGGGTCGTCCTCGGCCGCATTCGCGGACGCGGACAGCAGAACCGGGGATGCGGCCAAGAGGCCGGCGAGGACGAGAACGAGCCCGCGGACCGACGCGCGGGCACGCGAAACGCTCGGGTATGTGCGCACGACTCATTTCCGCACCCTGCGGCGACACGCCGGAGATCCGGCGCTGAACGCGATGTGAACACGAAGGACACGAGGCGTTGCCGGCGACGGGCGGACACACGACCGTGCGGGAGGCCGCGACGCGACCTCCCGCACGGGATGTTCAGTTATGGGTGCGACGTGACGTCGGCCCGGAAGGCTACTTCGAGACGAGCGTGACGTTCAGCGTCGCGGTGTACGTGCCGGCCTTCGCGTTCGCCGGGGCCGCGAACGACATGTTCGCGTCGAAGTCGACACCGGTCTCGTCCGTGAACGAGTCGGCCTGACCTTCGGCGAGCCGGACGGCCGCACCGTCGCCGGCGACGCCCGCCGCGACGCCCGTGGGCAGCGCGGACGTGACGGCCTTCGGCGTGATCGTCAGCGCGCTCTTCGGCGCGGTGTCGCCGCGCTCCGCGTTGGTGAAGACGTCGGCGAGCGATGCGTCCAGCGTCCAGCCCTTGCGGTTGTCGCGGTCGTCGATCACCGTGAGCCCGTCGAACACGTCGTTCGCCGACGTCGACTGGCCGCGGCGCGCCGAGCCGAGGTCGATCGAGTTGTCCTTGCTCTTGAGCTCGAAGCGGTTGCTCGTCGTGACCGTCGCCGCGACCGGGAAGTCGGCCGCACCGTTGGTGGCGGGGTCGCCCGTGCTCCAGTCCGCGGCCGTGATCGACACGGTGCCCCACGCCACCGGCGTGAACGCGGCGTCACCGGGCTGCGTGAGGACGATCGTGTGGTCGCCCTTGGGAAGGTTCGCACCCAGGTCAACCGTCACGTTGCCCGAGGCGTCGGTCGTGACCGGACCCAGGTTGGTCGGGGTCGAGAACGCCCACGCGTTGAGCGTCTTGCTCTCGTTCCCGGCACCCGCGTTGAACGTCACGACGGTGGCGCCCGCAGCGGGGTTGGCGATGGTGACCTGCTTGGGGTCACCGGAGACCGGCTCGACCGGCGCCACCAGCGCGACCGTCAGCGTTGCGGCGTCGGTCGTGGCCGCGCCCGCCGAGTTGGTGAACACGGCGCGATACTGCGTGCCGCTGTTCGCCAGCGTGGTGGCCGGGGTGGTGTACGAGGCGCTGGTGGCACCCGCGATGTTGGCGAAGGAGCTGCTGCCCGCGGCCGCCGACTGCCACTGCACCGTCGGCGCGGGCGAACCCGATGCCGCTGCGGTGAAGGTCGCCGTCGCACCGGGGTTCACCGTTGCGCTCGCCGGCTGCGTCGTGATCGCCGGCGCGGTCGTCTGCACGGGCGTGTCGAACGTCCACGTCGCCTGGGCGGGGTTGGGGTTGCCCGCCACGGTGATGTACGTGAAGTCCGCCTCGAGGACCTGCTTCGTGGAGTCGACCATGAAGGCGATTCCGAGCGAGTAGTCGCCACCGGCCATGCCGACCGCGCCACCACCGGACGGCGATCCGAGGCCCGGGGTGGTGTTGCCCGAGGGCGTCAGGGACGCCATCAGGATCTGGGTCGGGTTGCCGAGGCCGGTGTACGCGTTCCAGGCGTTGAAGTTGCGCTCCTGTCCACGAGGAGCGATGAACGTCCGGACGATCGTGGTCCCCGCCGGGGTCGGGAACGCCGCGTTGAAGTCCGTGTCACCCGGCTCGGGCGACGAGACGACGTTGGCGTTCCAGTTGAGCGACGTGCCCGACGGAATGAGCTCGCCGGTGTCGGTGTCTTCGATGTACAGGGGCTTGTCGGAGCCGACGGTCGGGACGATGGCGGCACTGGCCGACATCGCCGGGACCGCGATCATGGCTGCGGTGATCGCAGCCGCGACGAGGACCTTTCGGCCCCGTCCTGAACGGGTGTTCATTGCTGTTGTTCTCCTTGGATTCTGTGTGTGCTCAGTTGTTGGCGGTGAAGGCGGCATCCTGCGGTGCCGAGAACCCGAACTTCGCCTTGACCGCCTTGCTGGTCGCGGGCGACAGGGACCCGCCCCAGTAGGTGAGGCTCGAGGACGCGGAAGGATCGGTCAGTGCGGCCAGGCCCGCGTCGTAGACAGCGCTGCCGGGCGTGATCCGGGCGGTCGGGACGACGATGAAGACCGTGCGGCCCCACGTCGCGCTGTTGAAGTAAATGGCGTTGGGCGCGACGTTGGGCGCCGTGCCCGTGGTCGCGGCGACTCCGCCGATCGTGCCGACCGTGGCACCGGCCATCGTGTTGATGCGCGCGGCGCCGTTGACCTGGCCGATGTAGTTCGCGACCGAGAGCGGGATGATCTGCACCTGGTCGGCGGCAGGAGTCAGCACGGTGCCGTCGTTCTCGGGAATGGTGTTCCCGCGCGTGTCGACAGCGGCCCCGATCGTGCTCACGCCGATCTTGCTGAGGAACGTCGTCCACGTGCCGGAGCTGCTCTGGATGGCGAGCGGCTTGACCGTGTAGTCGGTACCGGGGATGGCCACCGGCGAGCTGGCCGAGTAGAACGACGTGAGCTCGGCGGTCGTGAGGCCGTCGATCCAGGTCTTCGCCGTGGCGGCGTCGCCGTTGTTGTTGGCGTCGGTGCCGATCTTGTAGATGAAGCCGATGGCGTCCTGGCCGAACGGCAGGTACGTGAGCACGCCGCCCGAGACGTTGGTGCCCTTCGACGAGCTTCGCGCGAGGTCGACCTGACCCTGCACGTTCACGCCGTTGAAGGTGAACGCGGAACCGCTCACGCCGCCGACCGAGGCCAGGAGCGCGTTGCGGCCCGCTCCCGAGCCCGTGGGCCGGTCGAAGACGGGGCCGAATTCCTTGGTCTGGATCTTTCCGGCGCCGCCCGAGACGCCGAGGGTGAAGGCGTCCCATGAGGCGAGCGACTTGCCGCTGCCCTTGAGCTTGACCTGTGAGCCGGAGATGCCGGTGCCGTTGGCGAGCGCGGCGACGGCGTCCTGGAGAGTGTCGGAGCCGACGATCGAGTACCCGTCGCTGATGGGGTCGGCGTTGGCCGGCGCCGCCGCGAAGGCGATCCCGGTGGCGACGACCAGAGCGGTCGCCCCGACGGCAACCATCTTCTTGATCTTCACTGCTGTCCTTTTTCTCGGGAGTTCCCGGGCGCGAGGCCGCACCCGGATCGAGGTCACGCCTACCGGCGGGCCCACGTTCTGATCGCCCGTCGCCGCGACACGATCAGCGAGACGATCGCGCTCGCTGCGCCGACGAGGATGCTGATGGGGAGGACGCCGCCGACGCGCACCTCCGGGTCGTCGGGCGTCGTGCCCGCGCTGAGGGCGGATGCCGGTGCTCCTGTCGCGGCGGGATCCGTCGCCGGCACGTCGCCCGCCGGGACGATGCCGCCGGCCGTGGGCGGGGCGGCGTTGTTCGGCGGCGTGTCGGTCGTCACGGGCACGTAGCCGTCCGTCGGCGGCGGTGTCGTCGCCGACACCGGGCCCGCCTCGATCGCCGCCGCCACGGTGGCCGCCGTCGCCGCCCACTCCGCGGGGATCGGTGCGTAACCGTCCGGAAGCCGGCCGACATCGCTCCCCGGGGTCTGCCCCGTTCCGCTGGCGAAGCGGATGAAGTCGGCGTACGCCTTGCGCAGCGTCGCGTCCGTCATGAGCGGGCTCGCCGCCGCGTACACCGGAAGCGTCAGGGGATAGGCCGAGTCCGCGCCCTTGGCCGCCTCGCTGCCGGCGTCGAAGCCGAGCGTGCGCTGCGTCGAGTCGGTGGCGCCCATGGCGGACGCGGCCGCCAGCATCCCTCCCGTCGTCGGCGCGACGAACTTTCCGGCCGGGTTCTCGAGCGAGGCCGTGATCACCTGGTAACGACCGGCAGCCGGCGCGCTCGTGATGCCCAGCATCGCGCGGTCGCCCGGCGACATGCGCGGGCGCTTGCCGAACTTCGGCGGATTGGAGTTCGGGTCCCACTGCCCGGGACCTTGGGAGTCTCCGCGCAGCGTCAGATAGGCGACGCTGGCGAGGTCGGCGGCGAAGGGCCGCCATGTGACGAGATTGATCGGGCCCGTGCCCGGCGGGGTGTATTCGATGGGATCGGCCTTGGGGAAGTCGTCCCGATCGAGGGTGAAGGCCACCCCGGAGAGGTTCGTGTCGGCATCGGTGGAGTACCACGGGTTGACGACCATGCCCCAGGGGTCCGGCTTGCCCGCGAGGAAGTCGTTCGCCTCGGGGTCGGCAGCGAGATAGGCCCACACCGCGCGTGCGGCATCCGAGCGCCCCTGAGGGACGATCACGTCCGCGATGGCGGGTCCCTGGAGGTCCTGCGCGGCCCACTCGTCGTCGTTGACCGCCAGGAAGTCGGGATCCTTCGTGATGTTGTAGGGGTTCGTCCCCGTGATGTAGCCGGTGTCGGCCCCGGTCGGCAGCGAAGACAGGTACGAGTAGGTCAGGAGCTTCGCCAGCAGGCGGGGCGTGAGATTGACCTTCGTGAAAGCCGTGTGGGCGGCATCCCGATACTCGTCCGGCATCTGTTTGAACGGGTCGGGCCGGCGATCGATCGCGAGGGTGACCGAGATCCCGGTGAGGGCGACGGGGGCGTACTTGAGGGGGTCCTCACCCGCGGCGCCCCACGGATAGCTCGTCAGGGCGAGGGGGGCGCCGTCGACGGTCGCGGCCGCCGAGACGGCATCGGTCTCTGGGATCGTGAGCAGCGAGTACACCGACCCGCCCTCCTGGTTGCAGACGACCGGCTGCCACGAGTTGACCGCGAGGGCGGTGAGCTCGCTGCCCGCGAGAAGGCGCTCCGCCGCGCCTTCCGGGCAGCTGCTCGTGATCGGCTCGAATTCGAGCCGCACGGCCAGGGCATGCCGCCACGACTCGATGAACAGCCCGGACTGGGTGATGTTGGTGGCGCCGTTGTCGGACGTGCCGCGGGGCAGGATGACGAGCCAGCAGCTCGCTCCGGTGGTCGTCGCCCCCGTCGTCACGGCCGTGCCGCAGCCGAGAGCGGTCGACTGCGCGGCCGTCTGCACCTCGAACGCCACCGATCCCTTGCCGTCGTCACCCGAGCCGGCCCAGGGGATCTCGTTGGTGGTGTCGCCGGTGAAGAACTTGTTGACGTTGAGATTGACCGTCGGGTCGATAGAGGTGGCTCCCGTGGCCGGGTCGGTCTTGACGCCGTCGACCCGGTCGCCGTCACGCGCGACGAAGGGGATGCCGGTGTACGCCGGCAGGAACGGGATGACGTTCGGGGCCGTGTAGGGCCGATCCTCGGTGGGGATGCCGGACAGCGGCCGGTTCCAGGTGCCGTCGCGCTGCGCACCCGGCGTGTTGGCCCCGCCGTATTGACAGGTGGTGCGGTCGGGCCGGGTCGCATCCTTCGGGTCGTCGCCCCAGCACATGAACACCTGCAGGAAGTTCTCGCCGCCGTTGTTCGCGCTCGGTGCGACCGACTTCGTCGCACCGCCCTTCCACGTGATGCGGATGCCCTGCGCGACGAGGTGCTTCGTCTGCGACACGGTCACCTCCAGGTCGGGCATCGGTGCGTCATCGGCGTGCGGGTCCTGATCCTTCGTCGTGACCGTGACAGCCGACGACTCGGGCTCCGACGCCGCACTGGCCGACTCCGGCGCCCACGGCGCCGCCCACAGGACCGTCCACGTGAGCGCGGCCACCAGTACTCCGGTGACCGCCGAGCGCACGACTGCGCGGCGGGAGGAGTGGCGGGAACGGGGGGTCATGTCGCGAGGCTCCGAAGGTCGTGAGGAACTGCTATCAGCCAACTGAGAGTCGGTGGCCGAGGCGTGAACGGACGGGCAAGAACGGTGCCCGGTCCGGTTGTCAACGGCCCTCGTTCCTGCCCCTGCGCAGTCGCCGGGAGAGGACCGGCGGGGTGAGCACGAGGGCGAAGAACAGTGCTGCCGCAGCCACCATCAGCCACTGGTTCACGCCGAATCCGCTGTCTTTCACCGTGAACGGACGCGATGCCGCTGCTCCGATGGCGCCACCCCCGACGACCGCGCCCGTGCCGTCGTCGATGACGGCGCCGCCGCCGTCCGCCACCGGGACGTCGCCCGCGCTCGTGCCGCTCCCGCCCGCGCTTCCCCCGCCCGACCCGTTCGCCGTGCCACCCGCGCCCGCGGCCGCGCCGCCGCCGCCTGACCCGGTCACCGGGGTCTCCTGCAGCGCGCCCGCGGTGCCCGTCGTGCACTGCGTCGGCCCCTGCTTGTCGCAGGCGGCCGGCTGCGGAGCACTCGCCGCCAGCCGGTTGCTGGAGGGCGAGTCGCCGGGCTTGAAGGTCGGGTTGTTGCACGAGTTGAAGTCGATGCCGGTGTTGCCGGCGCCGGGGATCCGCTTGATCTGATCGGAGCCGGCCTGCACGAGGTTCATCGGCAGGGGCGAGTACCCGAGGGCGGGCGCCTGCTGCTGCCCCTCGCACAGCAGGTAGCGCGCGAACTGGCCGAGCGTGGCGCCCTTCTGCTCGGTGAAGATGCTCGGCGCCTTCACCTCGACCGGCACGATGAGGTACGAGTAGCTCGAGAGCGGATAGGTCCGGGAGTCGGCGCTGTTGTACACCCCGTCGAGGTTCTGGGTGAGGTAGTCGGCGGAGTTCGGGTCGTTGTTGATCTGCGCGCTCAGCAGTCCCACCGCGACTGAGTTCGACGTGGGCTCGATGTAATAGCCGGCCTTGTTGAGCAGCTTCGCCACCGGGAAGCCCGACTTGAGCGCGTACGAGTACTCGACGTACGTGATCGCGCCCTCGCCGTAGGCCTGGCTCACGTAGCCGGCCACGCCGAGGGAGCCGTTCTGGGCCTTGCCGTTGGCCGGTGTCGGGAACTGCGACCGCAGTCCATGGGGCCACAGCGACGGGAACTGGTGCGACATCCACAGCGAGAACTGCGCGGAAGTGCCCGAGCCGTCCGATCGGACGATCGGGGTGATCGCCTTGTCGGGCATCGCGAGGCCCGGGTTGTCGGCCTGGATGGCCGGATCGTTCCACTTGGTGATCGCCCCGGTGAAGATCTTCGTGACGACCTCGCCCGACAGCCGCAGATTCGTGACCTGCTTGCCGCTGATCTTGAGGTTGTACATGAAGGCGGTGCCGCCGGCGACGATCGGCATGTAGGCGTACTTGACGGGCGGCACCTCTGCGGCGGACCCGTCCTCGGGGTGCGCCTGGAACGGGATCTCGCTCACCGCGAAGTCAACCGAGCCGGCGATAAAGTCCCGGCGGCCGACCGACGAGCCCTCGCCGCGGTAGTTGATCGTCATCTTGTAGTTCGCCGCGACGTTCTTTCGCCACTGGTCGATCGCGTTCTGCGACCAGGTCGAGCCGCTGCCCGAGATCGTCACGTAGCTGTCGGCCGCCGACGCCGATACCGCAGCGACGGGCACGAGACCCGCGATGACCGCGACGACGAGGACGAGACGGAGGATGCGTTTCACGAGGACGAGGCCTTCTGTTCGGGGCCGGATGCCGCGTCTCCGACGGCACCGGGCAGGGGTGAGGGGTCGGTCGGTGCGGTGATGCCCGGTCGCCGCGCCTCGAACCTTTCGAGGTCTCGACGCGATTCGGCGCGCATCCGGTCCTGCTGCCGCGGGGAGAGCTGCCCGGGCGGGCGGCCCCCGATCACGCGGGCGATCGCGAACAGCACCAGCACGAGCAGCAGCAGGACCGCCGCCGTGCCGAATCCGCGCGCGACCATCGTGGGCTCGGGCGACTTGACGAAGTCGAACACCTGCAGCGGCAGCGAGATCATCGGCCCCGAGAACGGGTTGAAGGTCAGGACGGCGGTCACACCCGCCGTGAGCAGGACCGGCGAGGTTTCGCCGATCCCCCGCGCGGTGCCGAGGATCACCGCCGTCACCAGGCCCGACCGTGCTGTCGGCAGCACGACGCGCCAGACCGTGCGCCAGCGACCGGCGCCCAGCGCGTACGAGGCCTCGCGCAGGTTTCCCGGGACGAGGCGGAGCACGACATCCGACGCGCGGATGACGATGGGGAGCATCATGACCGAGATCGCCAGCGAGGCGGCGATGCCCGAGCGCTGGTGCGTGACGAACTGGATGACCGCCGCGTAGACGAACAGGCCCGCGACGATCGACGGAAGCGCGGTCATGGCGTCGACGATGGTGCGGACGAAGCGGGCGAACGGGCCCCCGACCTCGTTGAGGAACACGGCGGTCGCGATGCCGAGCGGGATGGTGATGGCGAGCGCGATCGTGATCTGGATGAGCGTGCCGACCAGGGCGTGCAGGATGCCGCCCTGCGTGAGCGGGTCGAGGGGGCCCGCGAGCTCCATGTCCTGCGTGAAGAAGTTGAGGTTCGACAGGGCTTCCACACCACGCAGCAGGGTGAAGACCACCACGAACCCGAGCGCCGACAGCAGAAGGACGCCCGCGGACACCAGCAGCACCGTCGCGACGCGATCGGCGACCGTCTTGCGGTCTGCCCCGAACGAGGACAGCAGCACGTAGAACCCGAGGAAGCCGACGTAAGACACCACGAGCCACCCGACGACACCGGTCAGCGGAGCGAGCCAGCCGAACAGGAGCGTGGCCGAGGCGAGACCCGCAGCTCCCGCGCCGAGCAGATCGAAGCGCTCCGCGAACGTGGCCTTGCGCAGCTGCCGCTTCTGTCCGACCTGTCCGTGCGCGACCGGGGTGACGGTGCGGCGACTCGTCGCGAGCGAGGATGCCGGGGGCCCGGCATCCGGCTCTTCGAGGGTGTCGGCGACCGATTCCGAGCCCCAGCGGGACACCGCGATCGTGTCGGTCATGTCATGCCTCCGATTGGGCGCCCGAGCGCGAGCGCGCCACGATCGACGACGCCGTGAAGTTGACGACGAGGGTCACCAGGAACAGCACGAGCCCCGCCGCCATGAGGGCCGACAGACCGAGCTCGCTCGCCTCGCCGTAGCGGAGCGCGATGAGCGCCGAGACCGAGTTGGTGCCCGAACTCAGCAGTTGCCAGTTGATGGTGAAGATGGGCGAGATGATCATGTAGACGGCGATCGTCTCGCCGAGCGCCCGGCCGAGCCCGAGCATGGTGCCGCCGATGATGCCGCCCCGACCGAAGGGCAGCACGACGGTGCGGATCATGCCCCACCGGGTCGCACCGAGCGCGAGTGCACCCTCGCGCTCCCCCACCGGCGCCTGCGAGAACGCCTCACGCATCACCGCCGTCATCGTGGGGACCACCATGAGCGCGACGACGGTGCCGGCGATGAACGCCGACGACGTGAAGGCGCTGTCGGCGGTCAGCGGCTGCCCCTTGCCGTCGGTCACCGCGAAGATCGGGATCCAGCCGAAGTAGGTCGAGATCCATCGGGACACCGGGATAACGGTCGCCTGCAGGAAGAACACGCCCCAGAGGCCGTACACGATGGAGGGGACGGCGGCCATGAGGTCCACGAGGGACACGAGCATCGAGCGCAACTGGCCCCTCACGACCTCGGACAGCAGCAGGGCCGTCCCGATTGCGAGAGGCAGCGCGATCGTCAGTGCGATGAGCCCGATCGTGACGGTGCCGAACAGCACGGCCGCGATGCCGAACTCGCCGGTCTCGGGCGACCACTGCTGCTCGGTGAGGAAGCCCCAGCCCGAGACGGAGAGGGCCTGACCGGCGCGCAGCGACAGGAACACGCCGACCGCGAGCATGATCGAGACGGTGATGCCGCCGGCCGCGAACGAAAGCCGCCGGAACACGGTGTCGCTCCGCACCGCGCGCGAGGTCAGAGACCGCGGCCGAGGTGCCGTCGACGAATCCTCCCGCTCGGCAGGCGCCAGCAGCGTCGTCACGTCGTCCGGGCCCACCAACACCTCGGTGCTGCTCACGCGCGTGCCGATCACGTCCCCGCTCTCGGAATCCCTCTCGGCGCTCATGGGAGCACCACGCGCGCCGGAGTCGACGCCGTGCGGACCGGCATCCGATGCGCGACGACGACACTCGACGCCGAGACCGACGCCAAGGTCGTGAGCGCGAGCGAGGTCGCATCGTGCACGTCGCGGATCGTCGAATAGCGCCGCGCGGAGGCGACGACCGCGGTGGAGTCGAGCGTGGCGACCCATGCATACAACGGCGGTGACGCGGTGCGCAGCACCTTTCCCGCCAGCTCGTCCGCCCGCGCCGCGATCTCGAGCGTCGCTGCGACGGCGCTCTCGACCGTAGGGTACGCGCGCACGCTGCGCGCCAGTGCGCGATGGTTGGCGGACGCCAGCTGCCACACGATCGTGTCGGTCGAACCCGGGGTCACGGGCGGCACGCCCGCGAGCTCCCATGCGACCACGGAATGCTCACGCCATCTCCGCACGCTGTCGGATGACGAGAGTTCCATGATGACCAAACGGGCTGCGCCCATCCTCGGCACCGCTCTCTCTCCGTCGACCGGGTCATCGACGGGATGAAGCTATGGGTCGCATATGAACGAGACCCTCGCCGGAGATGACCGAGGAGCTTGCGGCTTAGTGAACGAGACCCCTCGCGAGCACGTCGGGACGACGGCGCCTACGCGGCAGGGGCCGTCGCGAGAAGATCGAGGACGAACACGACGGTCTCGCCCACGAGATCGTCGGGATTGATCTCGCCCGTGCCGTAGGCGGCCGCGGGCGGTATGACGACGAGAACCTGCGAGCCCACGGTCTGCCCGTCGAACGCCTCGCGGAGCCCGGGGACGACGTCCGCGGGCACGAACACGGTCGGTGCACCGGTCATCCAGCTCGAGCCGATGATCTCGTGGTCGGACCACCGCACACTGGTGTACTGCGCCATCACCCTGTCGCCCGGGGCGACCTTCTCACCGTCGCCCTTCTTCAGCACCGCGACGCGGGTCTTCTCGGGCGGGTCCGCGTTCGGGATGACGATCTGCGGGACGCCGTCCTCGAGCGTCACGGCGGGCATCCCGTCGACCGGTTGCTGCGCCGTACCGGTGGCGACGTCCGGGCGGATGCCCAGAACATCGATCACCTCGATCGTCGATGCGCTCCCTTCCGCCGAGGGCGTGCCCACGACGATGCGCGAGCCGACCGTGGCGCAGCCGATCGACTGCGCCAGTCCGGCCGCGGGGACGGGCAGCGGAACCGTCCCGTCCTGACCCGTCGACGCCACCTCCTGACCCGTCGCCGCGTCGTACGTCGTCGAAGCCACGTCGATCAGGCTCGAGCCGTCGATCTTCTCGCCGCCGCCGTCGACCACGACGGTGCGTTCGGGCGCCGTGATCGTCAGCGGCGCGGGGAGCGCGGCCGCCCGGGGTTCGCCGAGCTCACCGGTCACCGTCACGCCGGCCGAGACGGAGCCGGAGGGCGCGGCGAGCGCGCACATGTCGACGGTCGGCGGCGGCGTGACGCGAGCTGAGGGCTGAGGCGCCGCCGTGCATCCGGCGAAGGCCAGGGTCACCGCCGCCAGCACCGGCAGGGTGAAGAGAGAACGAACGCGCACGGTACCTCCGACGTGGCTGGGGCTTGCGCACATGGTCGTCCATGTCCGTGAACGCACCGCGAACAGCGGTCGCACGACGGCTGACGGGCATGGCGGCCCCGCCCCGGGGGGATCGGATCACGGTGCGCCGGGCGGTGTCGTGGTGGCCGACGGGGTCGGGACCGGCGTCGGGACGGTCGTCGGCGCCGGGGTCGGTGCTGCCCCGACTGCCACCAGCACGCTCACACCGCTGCCGAGCGGCAGCGATCTCCCCATCGACGGCCGCGTCGCGAACGCGACACCTTCGGGCACGTCCGGCGCGCTCAGGCGGACCTCGGTCGGCTCGAAGCCGGCGGCACGCACCGCCGCGAGCGCTGCGGCCCCGGGCATCCCATCGATGTCCGGCACGGCGTTGGATCCCGAGGCGACCGTGAGCGACACCTGCGCACCCCGTTGCACCCGTGTTCCAGGCGCGGGGTCGGACGAGAGGACGGTGTCGGCCGAGAGTGGCGCATCGACGGTCGCCACGCGTCCCACGCGCAGCCCGGCCGCCTCGATCGCGGAGCGCACGTCGGCCAGCGACCCCAGCTGCGGGACGGCGACGAGCGCGGGCGCCTCCGACGGCACCAGTTCTTGCGAGGGCGCGGCCTGAGGAGCAGACGCCGAGACGTCGGGCGACGATGACGGAGACGGTCTCGACTCAGGTGCAGCGACCAGTGCCGGGCCGATGACGAGCCCGATCGCGATGACCGCCGGCACGAGCACCACGAACAGCCAGACCCCGGTCCCTTTGCGCGCCGGCTGCGCGGCAGGCACGGCGCCGCCAGCTGCCAGCGCGGCCGCGGTCGTCGCGGAGAGCGATCGTGTCGCCGCGCCGAACGGGGCGAGCACGCGTGTGACTGCGGTGTTCGGATCGTCCGCCGCGAACGTCGTGACGTCGTCACCGGCGACGGCCGCGATGGGTGCCGGTGCGCCCCCGGCAGAGACGGGTCCCTCTCTCGCGGGGCCCGGCGCGACGGCCGCTGCGAGGGTGGAGGCCATCGTCGCGGCATCCGGGAACCGATCCCCGGGATGCTTCAACAGGGCGCGCACGACCACGCGGTCGAGTTCCGGAGAGATTCCCGGGGTGCGCACCGACGGCACGGGAGGAGGAGCGGAAAGGTGCGCCCGCACCATCTCTTCGCGCGACTCCTGCGGGTACGGTGCCGAGCCCGTGAGCATGAAATAGAGCAGACCGCCCACCTGGTAGAGGTCGCCTCGGCCGTCGACGGGCTCGCCGCGCAGTTGCTCCGGCGATGCGAAGCGCACATTCCCCACGACGCCCTGACGACCAGAGCTCGCAGTGCTGCGCAGGACGTCGCCGCCGCGCGCCGTCTGCCCGGCGGCATCCGCCAGCCCGAAGTCGAGCAGGTGCACGTGCGCCACGCGATCGCCGTCGAGGGCGACCATGACGTTCGCCGGCGAGATGTCGCGGTGAACGATCCCGGCCGCGTGCGCCGCGGTGAGGGCGTCGAGCACCGCGATGCCGACGTGCGCCGCCTGACGGGCTGCGAGCCGGCCGTTCGTGCGGATGTGCTCCGACAGCGTGACACCGGGCGCGAGCCCCTGCGCGATCCACACCGTGGGCGTGGTGCCGTCATCGTGGACGCCGACGGCGATGACCGGGGTGATGTGAGGATGCCGCACCGCCCCGGACCGGCGCGCTTCGGCGAGGAACGCATCACGCAGCGCCGGGCTGTCGGCGAGATGGGGGTGCAGGATCTTGACCGCCACGGCCGCACCCGTGGCGGTGTCGAGGGCACGGAAGACGGATGCCGAACCGCCGGTGCCGAGCAGGCCGTCGAGCCGGAAGCGGTCCGCGACGAGTCCGTCGGCGAATCCCGTCGCCGGGTGTGGTGAGGGCGGGGGAGCCTCCGGGGCGGGCTCTTCGGATCCGTCCACGACCGGATCAGACCGGATGCGGGTTTCATCCGGAGTGCGCCCCGGTGGACGCGGCGTGTCCGCGAGGTGAGCGTTGCATGACCGGGTTTCCGGGGTGGTCGCGTGAGAACCAGCCGACGCACACACGGGCGGTCGCGTTCGCCCACGGGACACCTCGGCGTCATCTGGGTCCGCGACAGTCGGGGCCATGCCCCACGTGCACAGGCGCGCGCTCCGTCGCGCCGCCACCGTCGCGGCCTCGATGGTCGTCGCCTTCGGCCTGCTGGGCACGGGAGTGCCCGCGCTCGCGTCGACGGACGCGGGGGCCGAACCGACGCCGGTCGCGGACGATCCCACGCCCGCATCGTCCGAGCCCGGCACCGCGATCCCGAGCCCGCCCGCGCCATCGCCGCCGGCGGTCGGCATCGACCCCGCGGCGCCGGATCCGACGCCGGCGGGTCCATCGCCCTCGGACCCCACACCGCCGCCGCAGACCTCGACACCGGCGCCGTCATCTCCGGGACCGTCCGACGGCGCCCCGGCGCAGGACGAGTGGATGGTAGTCGGCGGTGCGACGGCGGACGGCAGCGCACCCGGGACCGGCCAGGCCGCCGTGCCGGTCCGCGTCCCGATCGCGGCGTCGTTCGCCGTGGTGTACCCGACGAACCCGTGGATCTACAACGGCTCAGAAGGCACGCGCTACCTCGATTCCCGTGAGACCGTGGCCGGCGTCACCCGGCTCCACATGGGGATCGATGCGCAGGGCGGCGTGCGACAGCCGATCTTCGCGGTCGCGGACGGGATCGTCATCGATGGCACCTGGGGGACCACCAGCAGGGACCGCAACGGCTTCGGCAACAACGTGCAGATCGCCCACGGCGACGGCTTCGCGACCCGCTACGCGCACCTCGCCGATGCGCCGCTCGTCCGGGTCGGTGACCACGTCAGCGCCGGCCAGGTGATCGGCTACATGGGCGGCAGTCAGCGCGGGAACCTCCACGCCCTGCCCCGCCATCTTCACTTCGAGGTCACGAAGGACGGCCGGAACATCGACCCGCTCTCGTTCCTCGGCGGTGCCGACGCGCCTGCCGCAACCGGCGCGAACGGGGCGACCGTCGTGGCGGAAGCTCCGGTCGTCGCCGCTTCACCGGCGGCGGGCGCGCAGCTCCACGAGATCCGGCCGACCCCTGACGGGGGTCTCGTCTCGATCGCGACGGGCATCCCCGTTGCCTCGTCGGTGTTCACGTCGGTGCTCATCGGCGGATGGTCGGCCGACACGTTCGTGAGCGAGGGCGGACGGCTCTTGCGCATCTCCGTCCTAGACGGGGCGTGGACGAAGACGGACACCGGCCTGGCGCTGGATGCGACGAGTCTCTCGGGAGTCTTCGCGGGCACCGACTATCCCGACCTCTTCGCCGTCGAGAACGGGATGCTGTACCTCGTGTCGGGTGACGCGTCCGGCTGGACCAAGAGCTGGACCGGTCACTACTTCACCGGCTCAGTCAGCGCCGTGCGCCTCTCGAACGGCCGTGTCGGCGCGATGCTCGAAGAGGACGGCTACGTCTCTCTGCTCCGCTCCGAGTCGCGAGGGCGCTGGAGCATCGAAGACACCGGCATCCGGGTCGATGGCCCGGTGTCGGCCGTCGATGCCGGCGGTGCCGTCCCCGAAGCCGTGGGGGTGCTCGGTGGCTCCGTCGTCGAGATCGGGCGTCGGGGAATCGCATGGGATGCCTCACCCACCGGCCTCGCCGCATCCGGCCCTCTCGCCGCGACGTTCGACCTCCGCTCCGGCTGGCCCACAGCGTGGAGCGCCGACACGAACGGGATCGGCGAGGTCCACGTCGCCGATCAGCGGTGGAAGCGGCGGACGTTCCCACTCGAGTCCCCGGCGACCGGCCCGCTGAGCGCCGTCGTCATCGATCGGGTCGGCACCGTGATCTATGCGGTCGGCTGAGCCGACCGCCGCCGCGGAGAGCCGGCGGCAACGATCAGACGGGCAGTTGCCACGCGAGCGGCCGCGCCGTGCGCCTTGCGTCAACGGCCGCATCCAGTCCGCAGAAAGTCCGCAGAATCCCCGTTGCAGCACTCACAGCCGCATCGATACACCACGGGAGATCCGCGGAATTCCGCCGCTCTCCTTCGCACCCCACCTCGCGCAATCGACCTGATTCAATTCGTCAACTACCGCTGACGCAGATCCCGGAGAGGGGTGGATGCCGCGAGCCGCGGCGTCCACCCCTCTCTGCGTCTGCGCGCACGGGGGGGGCGATCGCGGCGCCCCGGGATTCTTGACACCGCGGCGCGGCGGTCAATAGCATGGGCGAGCCGGGAATGTTTCCGGTAACATTCAGTCCATTCCCGACGCCACGGCCCCGCCGTCGGCACGTTGCGCGACGACGCACAGCGGTCCTCCCGACGACTGGCTCGGGCCGGACACCTCGCTCGCGTCGCCGTCACCCAGAGCGAGGAGTCCGCGCATGAGCCCGCGCACGAGATCCCGAACACTGTCCAGGGGTGCTGCGGTGGCCACCGCCGTCGCCGTCGCCATCGCCGGCGCGATCGCCCCCACGGCCGCACAGGCGGCGATCGCCGCACAGCCGCTCATCCACTACACCTTCGATGCGGTGTCGGGCACGACGATCCCCGACGTGACCGGCAACGGGCACGACGCCACGCTGCGACAGGCGGGCGCCACGGTCGCCGACGGCGTCCTGAGCCTTCCGGGCGGCTCCCGCACCACGTCCGCATACGTGGAGGTGCCGACGACGGCCCTCATCGGCAAGACGTCCCTGACGATCTCGACATGGCTCTCGAACCGCACCGGGCCCGCCAACGTCGCAGCGGCGTTCATCGGCGCGCCCGTCGCGGCGGGTGCGTCGTACTCGTCGGGCTACTGGCTGTTGAACCCGACGAACCCGAGCGGCTATGTGAAGTCCGTGGTGACCAACAGCGTCAACGCCGGTGCGCCCTGGGGCACCGAGGTCGGCCCCGGGGCGACGAACGCCGCAACGTCGGGCGCCCGCACCCCCGGCGGCATGGCGCTTTACACCACCGTCATCGACGGAGCCACGGGTCAGCTGCGCGTGTACGTCAACGGCGCCCGCATCTCGCAGACCGCGATCGCCCGCGACGTGTCGTCCTTCGGTGCGTCGCTCGTGTCGTACATCGGACGCTCCACCTACAACGACGCCAACTGGAACGGACAGGTGGACGACTTCGCCGTGTACGGCCAGGCCCTCAGCGACGCCGACGTCCAGGCGCTGTTCTCGGGCGAGGCGCTGGACCGGGCGGTGGCGTCCGTCACCGTCCCCGCGACCGCCACCGCGGACTTCTCGCTCCCCACCGCCGGCTACGGCGCCACGGTGGCCTGGACCTCGGACGGGCCGGCCATCGCCGTCTCGGGCGGAACCGCGACCGTCACCCGCCCGGTGGCGGGGACGGGCGACGCGACCGTGACGCTCACCGCGACCTTCACCGTCGGCGCCGAGACCCGCATCAAGACGTATCCGGTGCACGTTCCGGAGGATCTCGCCGACGACGCGAAGGCGGATGCCGACCTCGACGCCGTCCAGCTCCAGGGCGCCGACGACATCCGCACCAACTTCTCCGTGCCGACCACCGGCCCGCAGGGCTCGACGCTCTCGTGGACCGTCACGTCGGGCGGCGCCGTCGCGTCGCTGCGCGACGGTGTGCGCGACGACTCGCGGACGGTCGAGGTGCAGCGTCCCGCCGCCGGAAGCGCTGCCTCCGAGGTCGTGCTGACGGCGACCGCGACCAACGGCTCGGCCCGACGCGAGCGCGAGTTCCGCGTGCGCGTGCAGCCGATGCCCGCCGCAGGCGACAAGACCGAGGCGTACGTGTGGGCCTTCTTCACGGGAGAGGGCGCGGGCGCCGAGAAGGTCAGCCTCGCGGCATCCCGCGGCAACGACGCGCTCGCGTGGAACACGCTGAACGGCGGGCAGCCGCTGTTCACCTCGACGCAGGGCACCTCGGGGCTCCGGGACCCGTTCATCATCCGCTCCCCTGAGGGCGATCGCTTCTACATGCTGGCCACGGACCTCAAGGTCGACGGCCTCGCCGGCGGCTTCACCACCGCGCAGATCTCGGGGTCGCGCTACATCGAGGTGTGGGAGTCGAACGACCTCGTGCACTGGACCGACCAGCGGCACGTCAAGGTGTCGTCGGACTTCGCCGGCAACACGTGGGCGCCGGAGGCGTACTGGGACGAAGAGCTCGACACGTTCGTCGTCTTCTGGGCCTCGAACCTCTACCCGACGCCGAACGACGCCGACCGCACCGCCGTCACCTACAACCGGATGATGTACGCGACGACGGACGACTTCATCACGTTCTCGGAGCCTCAGGTCTGGAGCGACGTGCGCCGCGGGGCCGGCCTCGGCCTGATCGATTCGACCGTGGCGAAGGTCGGCGACACCTACTACCGCTTCACCAAGGACGAGGCTTCCATGACGATCCGGCAGGAGAAGTCGACCGACCTGCTCGCACCGATCTCGGGGACGCTGCCGGGCACGTCAGGCCCGGCGGACCAGTGGACGCTCGTCAAGGAGCGGGTCGCGACGGGCCTGCCCAACGGCGAGCCGGGCGGCACGTACTCCAGCGGCGAGGGACCCAGCATCTTCCCCGCCAACGAAGGCGACGTGAACAACCTCGACTGGTTCCTCTTCATCGACCAGCCCAACTATCACGGCGGCCCGAACCACTACATCCCGTTCGGCTCGAACGACATCACGGACGGCGACTCGTGGCAGTCCTTCGGCACCAAGCTGCGGTCGAACCTGCCGCAGAACTCCGACGGCGGCAAGCCGCGCCACGGCACCGTGATCCCGGTCACGCGTGCTGAGTACCAGAAGGTGCTCGAGGCCTACGCGCCCTCGCTCGCGGTCGCGTCGGTCGGCGCGATGGACGTGACGGCGCAGCCCGGGGTCGCCCCCGTGCTGCCGGCCCAGGCGCAGCTGACGAAGGCGGACGGCTCGAGCGAGTCGGCGACGGTGGAGTGGGATGCCGTCTCCCCGGCCGCGTACGCGTCACCGGGCACGTTCACCGTGTCGGGCACGGCGCAGGACGCGTCGCGGCAGCCCGTCGAGGCGACGGTGACGGTCGCGAACGTCATCCATGTCGAGGTGACGGCCGTCTCGCGCTGCGTGGCCGGAAAGGTCGTGATGACCGTGACGGCGGCCAACACGGGGACGGATGCCGCGGCCATCGCCCTGACGACCCCGTACGGGTCGAAGACCGTCTCGGTCGATGCGGGGAAGTC
This sequence comes from Microbacterium sp., assembly GCF_051953575.1. Lineage (GTDB taxonomy): Bacteria > Actinomycetota > Actinomycetes > Actinomycetales > Microbacteriaceae > Microbacterium. Next base: position 374 of record NZ_JBQCIP010000122.1, on the reverse strand, counting down.
CACCGCCTCCGCGTTCTCGACCCGCCTCACGTCCATGCCGGCCGGAGAGGTGACTGCCCAGGTCACCCAGGGCGGCGTGACGGGAATCGTCACCGCGGGCTATTCCGCACGCTCCTGCGGATGACGGCGGCGCGCACCCGCGCCTGAGGGCACCTGACGACGCGGCCCCCCCGGCCGTACCCCCGGGGCGCCGGCGGGGCCGGAGGCGGGGGGTAAGGGGCTGCACCCCCCGGGCCCCGCGGCGGGCGCGCGGGGGCGCGGGGGCCCGCGGGGCGGCCCCCGGGGGCGGGGCCGCGGCGGGGGGGGGGCGTAGGGGCGTCTACCCCCCCGGCCCGGGGGGGGGGTGCGGGGGGCCCCGGGCCCCGGGGCGCCGC
>NZ_JBQCIP010000121.1:0-5266 GCF_051953575.1 Microbacterium sp. | reverse complement strand
GGTCGCCGCCGAGGTCGGCGACGATGAGCGGCATCGAGGTCGAGATCACGGTGCCCGAGAGCACGGCGACGAACATCGTGACGATGAGTCCCGAGAGCGCGACGAAGACCTCGCGCGGGGTGCGCTCGGCGGTCGCCGGCGCAGACGTGTCGGAGAGCGTCGACATAGGTATCCTCCGATTCAGAAAGTTGATGACGGTCAACTATATACCCATTAGTTGACCTGAGTCAACTGTGGACCGAGATCAACCATTCTGAATCAGAGGAACGGATGCCGGCGGCCGAGCCCGCCGGCCGGATTCAGTGCCCGTGGTGCTCGACGACCGGCACAAAGGTGCCGTCGGGCTCGGCGGTGGCGGCATCCTGAGCCGACCCCAGCGCGGGCGTCACCAGCACCGCCACGATCGCTGCGGCGGCGATCAGGCCGGTCACTCCGCCGCCGCGGGAGGGATGCCGCAAGCCCCAGCCGATGGCGGCGCCCGTCGCCACGCTCAACACGATGAACACTCCCACCGCGACGACGCTCGTGCCGTCGGGTGTCGTCGCGAGCAGCGCCGTCGCCACTGCGATGCCGGCCAGCGCCCCGGCGAGAGCCCCACGCGGAGCGACGGCCCGCCCCCGCGCGAGGCACACCGCGCCCCACGCGAGGGCGAGCAGTCCGTGGGTGACGGCGGCGGCGCCGAGCGAACGCGAGACCGGATCGGCCTGCACCCCCACGATCGCCGCGGCGCCGACCGCCGCACCCACGAGGCCGGCTCCCCACGCGCCGACCGCCACCCAGGCCGGGGCGCGGTCGCCCGCGTGCCCCGGCCCGGATGCCCCCATGGCCGTCGTCACGCGGTCGCCGCCTGCGGCGACCGCTCGGCGGCCAGTCCCACGCCCAGCAGCACGATCGCGCTGGCCAGGTGCAGGAAGTGATCGGGCACATTCAGCGCCAGGATGTTCGCGGGCGTGCCCACCAGGAAGAAGCCGACGATGCCGAGCAGCAGGTAGGCCGCGCCGACGACGATGTTCACCGTCTTGGCCGCACGCGCGCTGACGAGCCCCGCCGCCAGCAGCGCCCCGCCGATGAGCAGGTGCGCCACATTGTGGAACGGGTTCACGGCGAACACTCCGAGCAGCAGGCCGCCCTCGGTCGCGAGGAAGCCGACTCCGCCGGTCACGGCGAAGCCCAGCAGTCCGACGAGCAGATACACCGCGCCGAAGATCGTGGCGACGAGGCGGTTCGGTGACGAGCGCATGGCAGACCTCTCTTTCGACAGTCCGCGATCTGCGGCTGTGAAGGGTCTTCGAGGCGGTCCCGGGATCGGATTGGATGCCGTCGCCGCGGCAGTCAGTCCAGGGCTGCCAGCATCCGCTGCAAGGCTTCGCGCATGGTGTCCTTGGCCGTATCCGGCAGCTCGACTGTGTAGGGCACCCCCTCGGGGATCCACGCGAGGGCGTACATGACCTCTCGGAAGTCGCTGCCGCCGATGGGCCAGCTGGTGCTGGCGGGACCGGCCGGCTCGGCGCCCTGGCCCCACTGCCCGAAGAAGGCGCGCATGTCGTCGATGCCCAGGTCCATGATCGCCGCGCCGGCGACGGCCTGGGGACTCCACGACCGCGCCACCGCGATGAACTCGTCCACCTGCTCCGGTGTCAGCTCGCGCGGGGTGAACAGCACGCGCGTGTGCTCGACGTCCGACAGGCGGTCGACGCGGAACGTGCGCCAGTCCTCGCGCTCGAGGTCCCAGCACAGCAGGTACCAGTGCCGCTCGGCGGGCGCGAGCGCGTGCGGCTCCACGCGCCGCTTCATGACCTCGCCCGACGCGGTCGTGAAGGTGAACCGCACGCGCTCATGGTCGCGGGTGGCGAGGGCCAGCTCGCCCAGCATCTCGCTCGACACCGCGGCGCCGGAGCGGATGCCGGTCGGCTGCACGGTCTCGGCCAGCGCGTTCACTCGGCGCCGCAGCGGCGCGGGCAGCACCTGCTCGAGCTTCGCGAGCGCGGTCACCGTGGTCTCGGCGCCGCTCAAGAGCCGCTGGGATGCCGCCACCCGCAGCCCGATCGCCATCGCGACGGCCTCGTCGTCGGTGAGCAGCAGGGGCGGCACCGCGCTGCCGGCCTCGAGCCGGTACCCGCCCGCAGCGCCCGGCGTGGATTCGATGCGATAGCCGAGCTCGCGCAGCCGCTCGACGTCGCGCCGCACCGTCCGCTCGGTCACGCCGAGCCGGCCCGCGAGCTCGGTGCCCGGCCAGTGCCGATGCGTCTGCAGCAGATTCAGCAGCGAGAGGGCGCGGGTCGTCGTATCGGACATGCGACAAGAATGTCAGGCAACCAGGACAAGATCTGTCCTGGTTCGTTCCTAGCTTGTGGGCATGGCGAACGAACCGATCATCCAAGCGCAGGGGTTGACCAAGCGCTTCACCGTCAAGGGCAAGACCGTCGAGGCGGTCACCGACCTCACGTTCCAGGTGGCGCGCGGCGAACTCGTCGCGTTCCTCGGACCCAACGGCGCAGGCAAGTCCACCAGCCTGCGCATGCTCACCACCCTCATCCCGCCGACCTCGGGCACGGCGAGGGTCGTCGGCTTCGACATCCTGAACCGGCCCGCCGACGTGCGCGCCCGCATCGGCTACGTCGGGCAGCTCACGAGCGGCAGCTTCTCGCAGCGCGCCCGCGACGAGCTGCTCAGCCAGGGCGCCTTCTACGGCATGTCGAAGGCCGCCGCGAAGCAGCGGGCCGACGAGCTCATCGAGTCGCTCGATCTCTCGGGCTTCGCGACCCGTACCGTGCAGCAGCTGTCGGGCGGGCAGAAGCGCCGTCTCGACATCGCGCTCGGCCTCATGCACGCGCCGCCGCTGCTGTTCCTCGACGAGCCCTCGACGGGGCTCGATCCGCAGAGCCGCGCGAACCTCTGGCAGCACATCCTCGAGCTGCGCCGCAGTCACGGCACCACGGTCTTCCTCACGACGCACTACCTCGAAGAGGCCGACCGCTATGCCGAGCGGGTGATGGTCATGGACCGCGGCCGCGTCATCGCCGACGACACGGCAGCACGGCTCAAGGCCGAGCTCGCCGGTGACGTGCTCACCTTCGGCTTCGACAGCGAAGCGGATGCCGCCGCCGCCGTTCCGGTGGTGCAGCGGCTTGCGGCGCGCGAGGTCGTGAGGGATGCGGCTGCGCTCGCCGTGACGGCATCCGAAGGGGACGCGCTGCTGCCCGCGGCCGTGCGCGCGCTCGACGCCGCCGGGCTCACGGTGCGCACCGCGACGGGCGTGCCGCCGACGCTCGATGACGTGTTCCTCGCGCTGACCGGCCGGACGCTGCGCGAGGCCGGCGAAGGACAGGCGGAAGAGAACGCGGATGCCGGGGACGCGGCATCCCGGATCGAAGAAGACGTGCTCACGACAGGAGTGGAAGGATGACGCTGCAGACAGACACCGCCGTGCGCCCGAACGGCGCGCGCGACACCTGGAACGTGCTCACGCGCGAGCTGAAGCCCGTGGTGCGCGACCCGTTCACACTCATCTTCAGCCTGGTGCAGCCGCTGGTGTTCCTCGGTCTGTTCGCGCCGCTGCTGGTCGGCTCGTCGGGCGCGCCGGTGGGCGAGACGCTGCAGTGGTTCGTGCCGGGCGTGCTCGTCATGATCGTGCTGTTCGGCACCGGCGCGACCGGCTCGAACCTGCAGTACGAGATGATGACGGGCTCTCACGAGCGCACGCTGGTCGCCCCGCTCGGGCGGTCGTCGCTGCTCGTCGGCCGCGCGCTGAAAGAGATCGCGCCGATCGTCGTGCAGGCGCTCGTCATCGTGCTGATCGCCTGGCCGTTCGGGTTCACGATCGACGTGCCGGGGCTTGTCATCGGGCTCGCGCTGCTGGCGGTCTTCGGCATCGGGCTCGGGGCGTTGTCGTACACGCTCGCGCTGAAGACAAAGGACCGCGAGTGGCTGTTCTGGGGGGTGCAGCAGACGCTGATCTTTCCGCTGCTGATCCTGTCGGGCATGCTGCTGCCGCTCGACGAAGGACCTGCCTGGATGCGGGCGGTCTCGACCGTGAACCCCGTGAACTGGGTCGTGCAGGCCGAGCGCGCGCTGTTGGCCGGCGACCTCGGCGACATCACCGTGCTGTGGGGCTGGACCGCGGCCGTCCTTCTGGCCGTGGTCGGCCTCGCCGTCGGCATCCGCGCGATGCGTCGGAGCAGCTGACGGCGTCCGTCAGCCCAGTCCGGGCCCGTCCTGTCAGCGCAGGGCGGGCTCGGGCTCGGATGCCGTGCCGGCGACGACGACACGGTCGCCGCCCGCCATCTTCGCCTCGTACATGGCGTGATCCGCGGCGCGGATGAGCTGGTCCATGACCAGGGCGCCGTCGTTGCCGACGGTGATCAGACCGATGCTGGCCGTGATCGCCAGCCCGGGCGGCAGCTCGTCGTACGGCTCGGCGACGGCGGCGCGGATGCGGTCCGCCAGTGCCGCCCCGTCGACGGCGTCGACCGCCGCGACCGCGATGAACTCATCGCCCCCGAAGCGTCCGAGGACGTCGGTCTCGCGGATCGTGCGACGCAGCCGCAATCCGATCTCACGCAGCAGCGAGTCCCCGGCCGCGTGACCCAGCAGATCGTTCACCGCCTTGAAGCCGTCGAGATCGACGAAGATGACGCTCAGCGCCGTGAACCCCTGCAACAGGGTGCGGGTCACGTCCTCTTCGATCAGCCGCCGGGTCGGCAGCCCGGTCACCTCGTCGTGCATGGCCGCGCGCCGCAGTGTGTCTTCGAGGCGGATGCGGGCGATCGCCTGCGCCGCCTGGTTCGACAGCGCCTCCGCGAGCGGGACCGCCTCTTCGTCGAACTCGCGCGGGTGGTCGAAATAGCAGACCAACGTGCCGACGGCGTCACCGTGGGAGCGCATGGGTGACGCGATCGCCGCGTGAATCCCGCTCCGCTCGTACACCTCACGCATGCCGACGCCGGGAACGAACGCGTCGGCGTCGTCGGGGGAGCGGACGAGCACGACCTGGCCGCCCAGCAGGGTGGCCGTGCCGGGGGGAGGCATGATCGCGGGCCAGTGTTCGGCGAGCGGGTTCACCCCCGCGGTCTGGCACAGTCCTTCGGGTCCGCCGAGGTGGACGCTCACCGCGCTGGCGGCGAACGCGCGCTGCGCGACGTCGACGAGGAGTTCTGCCGCGTCGAGCTCGGAGCGGACGTTGCCGAAGCCGACGGCGGCGTTGAGCAGGATCTGCAGGCGCTGGCGGCCTCGTTCGGTCTTCGCCTCCGCGCCCCGGAATCCCAGA
>NZ_JBQCIP010000120.1:0-12875 GCF_051953575.1 Microbacterium sp. | reverse complement strand
GGGCGGCCTCGGCCGACGGGCCGTCGACGGCGCCGATGTAGACGGTGCCGTCCTCCTCGATGGAGATGTCGGCGCCGGTCTCGTCCTGGATCGCGTTGATCGTCTTGCCCTTGGGGCCGATGAGCTCGCCGATCTTGTCGACCGGGATCTGCACGCTGATGACGCGCGGAGCCGTCGGGGCCATCTCGTCCGGACCGTCGATCGCGGCGTTCAGCACGCCGAGGATCGTGATGCGGGCGTCGTGGGCCTGCTGCAGAGCGGCCGAGAGCACCGACGACGGGATGCCGTCGAGCTTCGTGTCGAGCTGGATCGCGGTGACGAACTCGGACGTGCCGGCGACCTTGAAGTCCATGTCGCCGAGGGCGTCCTCGGCACCGAGGATGTCGGTCAGCGCGGCGTAGCGCGTCTGGCCGTCGACCTCGTCGGACACGAGACCCATCGCGATGCCCGCGACGGGCGCGCGCAGCGGCACACCCGCGTTCAGGAGCGACAGGGTCGAGGCGCACACCGAGCCCATCGACGTCGAGCCGTTGGAACCGAGGGCCTCGGACACCTGGCGGATCGCGTACGGGAACTCCTCGCGGCTGGGCAGCACCGGCACGAGCGCGCGCTCGGCGAGGAAGCCGTGCCCGATCTCGCGACGCTTCGGGCTGCCGACACGGCCGGTCTCACCGGTCGAGTAGGGCGGGAAGTTGTAGTGGTGCATGTAGCGCTTGCTCGTGACCGGCGACAGCGAGTCGATCTGCTGCTCCATCTTGAGCATGTTCAGCGTGGTGACGCCGAGGATCTGCGTCTCACCGCGCTGGAAGATCGCCGAGCCGTGGACGCGCGGGATGACCTGCACCTCGGCGTCGAGCGGGCGGATGTCGGCGAGGCCGCGGCCGTCGATGCGGACGCCCTCGGCCAGGATGCGGCCGCGCACGATCTTCTTGGTCACCGACTTGTAGGCGGCCGAGAACTCGAGCGTCGCCACGGCGGGCAGCTCGTTCGCCTCGACGGCGGCGATCAGCTCGGCCTTGACGCGGTCCTTGATCGCGTCATCGGCGTTCTGGCGCTCGATCTTGTCGGCGATCTGGTACACGCCCACGAGGTCGTCGTACGAGCGGCCGGCGACGAAGTCGTAGACCTCCTGGCTGTACGCCGGGAAGACCGGGTACGGCTGGATCTCTTTCGCGGCGGTGTTCGCCACGACGTTCTGCGCCGCGACGAGCTCCTTGATGAACGGCTTCGAGGCCTCGAGGCCCTGCGCGACGACCTCTTCGCTCGGCTTGGTGGCGCCGGCCTTGATGAGGTTCCACGAGTGCTCGGTGGCCTCGGCCTCGACCATCATGATCGCGACGTCGCCGTCGGGCAGCACGCGGCCCGCGACGATGAGGTCGAACACGGCGTCCTCGAGCTGCGTCACGGTCGGGAACGCGACCCACTGGTCGGCGTGCTCGCCGTGGCCCGGGATGAGCGCGAGGCGCACACCGGCGATCGGGCCCGAGAACGGCAGGCCCGAGATCTGGGTCGACAGCGACGCGGCGTTGATCGCCAGCGCGTCGTAGAACTCGCCCGGTGCGATCGAGAGCACGGTGACGACGATCTGGACCTCGTTGCGCAGGCCGTCGACGAACGACGGGCGCAGGGGGCGGTCGATCAGACGGCAGACCAGGATCGCCTCGGTCGAGGGACGGCCCTCGCGACGGAAGAACGAGCCGGGGATCTTGCCGGCGGCGTAGGAACGCTCTTCGACGTCGACGGTGAGCGGGAAGAAGTCGAAGCCTTCACGCGGGTGCTTGCCGGCGCTGGTGGCCGAGAGGAGCATCGTCTCCTCGTCGAGGTACGCGGCGACGGCACCCTGTGCCTGCTGCGCGAGTCGCCCGGTCTCGAACCGGACGGTGCGGGTGCCGAAGCGGCCGTTGTCGAGGACGGCTTCGGCGAAAGTGATTTCCGGACCTTCCAAGAGGTCCCTCCTTCTTTGTTTAGGCTCGCACGCGCGTTTCGCGCACGAGCTTGTGCGAAGGAGCAGGAACAGGCAGATCTCGGCGCGCGGCACTGCCGCGGGACTCGCCAGCACTGGTCACCAGTAGAAGACCACCCGGCGATCTCGCATCGGGGAACCCACCAATGGGGACCAGCTTCCTGCCGGCCTGCTCCGTAAGCTCATATGTAGTTGAGCGGATGCCACAGGGCAACCCGCACAAGCCTATCAGCGAGCACCGCGATCCCCGTCACCCTGGCGAGCGCCGGATGCCGCGCCTAGGGTGGGGGCATGAGCACCGACGAGAAGCCGGCGTCTGCGGCATCCGATGAGATGAAGCGCAAATTCAAAGAAGCGCTCGACAAGAAGAACGCTCAGCACCGGGAGGGCGAGTCGCACCTGGACGGCGATTCCGCCGTCCACGGCACGCACGGAGCAGTGACCAAGCGCGAGTTCCGCCGCAAGAGCGGGTAGGAGTCCAGGGGTGTGACATGAGCGACTTCCGCGAGAGCATCCCCGACGACGATCGGGACGTGCCGCTGGACGACGAGGCCGAGTTCGAACTGCCGCCCCCGACGATCGATCCCCTCGAAGCCATCGAGGACGACGTCGACGAGCAGGAGTTCGAGGAGCACGAGTCGGCCATCGAGGCGGGAGAGATCGATCCCGGCGCATGAGCGTCGACGGGCGCGGGAGTGATCCCGCGCCCGTCGTGTCTCACCGGGAGAGCGTCCGCTCTCGAGCGCGACGCTCCTTGGCCTCGGCCTCGGCGACCGCGGCCTCCTCCAGTCCCTGGACGCCCACGGCGTCCGTCGAGGTCGACATGCCATCATGCCCGTCGCCCGACAGCGTCGTCTCGTCGAAGGGCAGCTCCCCCGCCAGCACGCGACGCGCGCGGGCCGCGTCGAACTGCTTGGTCCAGGTGCCGATGAGGACCGTGGCCACGGCGTTGCCCGTGAAGTTCGTCAGGGCGCGCCCCTCGGACATGAACCGGTCGATGCCGACGATCACGCCGACGCCGTTGACGAGGTCCGGGCGGTACGCCTGCAGTCCTCCTGCGAGGGTGGCGAGCCCCGCGCCGGTGACGCCGGCAGCCCCCTTCGACGCGATGATCATGAAGACCAGCAGGCCGATCTGCTGCCCGATCGACATCGGCGCTCCCATGCCGCTCGCGATGAACAGCGACGCCATCGTCAGGTAGATCGCGGTGCCGTCGAGGTTGAACGAGTATCCGGTGGGCACGGTGATCCCCACGACCGGCTTCGAGACGCCCAGGTGCTCCATCTTGGCGATGAGCCGCGGCAGCGCCGACTCGGACGACGAGGTGCCGACGATCAGCAGGTACTCGCGGGCGAGGTACTTCACGAGGCGGAAGATGCTCACGCGGGTCACCGCCCACAGCAGCGTGCCGAGCACCCCCACGATGAACAGGACGCACGTGATGTAGAACGCGACCATCAACGTGCCGAGTGCCCAGATCGCGGCGATGCCCGTGGTGCCGACGACGGCGGCGATCGCGCCGAAGGCGCCGATGGGCGCGAGCCAGAGGATCATCCCGAGGATCCGGAACACGAGCGCCTGGAGGTGCTTGACCGCGTTCATGATCGGCGCGCCACGGTCGCCCATCTGCTGCAGGGCGAAGCCGACGAGCAGCGCGATGAACAGCACCTGCAGCACGCTCTCGCCGGTGAAGGCCGAGAAGAACGTCGTGGGGATGATCCCGAGGATGAACTCCTGCGTCGTCTTCGCCTCGGCCGTCGCCTCGTAGGTCGAGTTCGCCATGTTCAGCCCCTCGCCCGGGTGCAGCAGGTTGCCGACGACGAGCCCGATCGCGAGCGCGAACGTCGACATCACCATGAAGTACAGCAGCGCGAGCCCGCCGATCTTGCCGACGGTGGCGGCTTTGGCGATGGAGCCGACGCCGACCACGATCGTGCAGAAGATGATCGGCGCGATCATCATCTTGATCAGTGCGACGAACCCCTCGCCGAGCGGCTTGAGCGCGACGCCGACGTCGGGCCACACGAGCCCGACGATCGCCCCGAGCGCGACGGCGGCGATCACCGCCAGGTAGAGCCAGGTGTGCTTGTCCCACGCCTGCTTGCCGCGCCTCCAGTTGAAGCCCGGGAGCGTGAACGACGTGGTGCGGGTCGAGAGAGCCATCATTGCCTCCTGCGGTGGGAACGTCGGTGTGTGTCCGCGGCATCGCCTTCGGTGTGCGACGCGTCCACAGCGTGCCCCGCGGTGCGCGCGTCGTCCGATTTGCGGTCATATTGGTCGCGGCCAGAGGGTCGCCCGCCGGCGCTCGGGCGGGGAGGATGGATGCCGGGCATCGAGGAGGACGGCCATGTCATCGCGGACGCAGCACGGCGGGAGCGCGGCATCCCGCGTGTTCCTCGTCGTCGCACTGTCGGCGGCCGTCATCGTCGCGGTGCTGGCGATCGCGCTCGTGCTGGACGCGGAGCGGTCGGAGAGGACCGAGGCCGAAGAGGTCACGCGGGCGGTCGCCGAGTCGCTGGCCGCGCTCCCCGAGGTCGGCGATGCGCTCGCCGCCCCGGATGCCTCGACGCGGCTGCAGCCGGTGGCGGAGAAGGTCACGACGCAGGCCGGCGTCGATTTCGTCACGATCATGACGCCCGACGGGATCCGGGTGACCCATCGCGATCCCACGCAGATCGGCCGCCACTATCTCGGCACGATCCCCGAGACGGCGGCTCCGTACACCGAGGAGTTCACCGGCACGCTCGGCCCCTCCGTACGCACCATCGTCCCGGTGACGGTCGACGGGGCCGTGGCCGGGTGGGTGTCGGTCGGCGTCACGATCGGGAGCATCTGGTCGAAGATCCTCCCCCGGCTGCCGTTCGTGGTGTCGATCGTGCTCGCACTGCTCGCGGCCGGCCTCATCGGGGCGTGGCTCGCCGGCCGCACGACGCGGCGCGTGGCCGGAGACCTGCCCGCGGGGACGATCCGCGACGCCGTCGCGTCGTACGAGTCCGTCCGCACCCTCGGCGAGGCGCTGCGCGCTCAGACCCACGAGCACGGCAACCGCATGCACACCGCGGTGTCGCTGCTGGAGCTCGGTCGCACGTCCGAGGCGATCGAGATCCTCACCGAGACGTCGAGGCAGAGCCAGGACCTGGTCGATCAGGTCGCCGCACGACGCGGCGGCGACCCGACGGTGGGCGCGCTGCTGCTGGGCAAGGCGGCGCAGGCGCGCGAACGCGCGATCGAGTGGTCGGCCGAGATCGACCCCGACGCGCCGCGCAGCGTGCTCTCCCCCGTCGACGCCGTGTCGGTCGTGGGCAACCTCATCGACAACGCGATGGATGCCGCGGCTGCGGGCTCTCCGCCGCGCTGGGTCCGCGTCGTCTTCGCTTCGAGCGCCTCCGGTCCCGCGGGACTGCGCATGGAGGTGTCCGACAGCGGAGCCGGCGTCGATCCCGACCTCCGGGACCGCATCTATGAGCACGGATTCTCGACGAAGGCCACGGGGCCCGAAGGCCGGGGCGTCGGCCTCGCGCTCGTCCGGTCGGTGGTCGAGGACGCGGGCGGCACGCTGGAGCTGCGCGATGACCCCACGACGTTCGTCGTCACGCTCCCTGCGAGGCCGGCGTGATCCGGGTGCTGCTGGTCGACGACGATGCGCTCACTCTGGAGCTGCACCGCGACTATCTGGACCGGCTCGAGGGGTTCATGGCCGTCGCGGAGTGCTCGAGCGCACACGCGGCGATCGACGCCGTCCTCGGTCGCGGCGGCGGGATCGACCTCGTGCTGCTGGACGTGACCATGCCGGACGGGACCGGGCTCGACGTTCTGCGGCACGTCCGGGCGCGCGGCTCGGCCGTCGACGTCATCGCGATCACCGGAGTGCGCGACGCCGAGGTGGTACGGCAGATGGTGTCGCTCGGCGTGGCCCAGTACCTCGTCAAGCCCTTCACCTTCGCGACGTTCCGCGAGCGCCTGGAGCAGTACCGCGAGTACCGGCGCCGGGCGATGCAGGCCGCCGGAGCGCCCACGCAGTCCGAGATCGACGCCCTCCTCGGGGCGCTGCGACCTGCGCTCCCCGTCCCCCTCCCGAAGGGGCTGTCGGCCGACACCCTCGACCGCGTGAGCGACGAGGTGCGGCTGCGCGGACCGGTCTCGGCGGTCGAGGCCGCCGAACGCCTCGGCATGTCGCGCGTCGCGGTGCGCCGCTACCTGGAGCATCTCGTCGCACAGGGGCGCGTGCGACGCGCCTCACGGTACGGCACACGAGGACGACCCGAGTCGGAGTACGCGTGGGTGCTCGCGTCCGCAGCCGACAGCGCTGCCCGCGGCTGACGCGCACCCGTCGCGTCAGCCGACGTGCGTGCGTGAGCGCACGTCGCCGCGGCCGGCGATGAGCACGTAGCGATCGTGCTTGGCCACGCGCCCGTCGCCGGCCGTGCGACCGCGCAGGCGCCGCCACACCCACGGGAGCGCGTCGCGCCGCAGCCAGGTCCCGTGCGCCATGGGGTCGTCGTCCGCATGCAGCGCGGCGTCGAGGTCTCCGAGCGCCTCGGCGTCCGGGACGCCCAGAGCCTCGGCCGCACGGTACGCCAGGAACCGGTGACCTCGCGAGCGCAGGTGCACCTTGTCGTCGGCCCAGAGGTCGAGGTCTCCGATCGCGGGCAGGCCGTCAGGGCCGAGGAACACGGCGGTGTCGAGCAGCACCGCGCCGGTCTCGTCGGCGATGCGCCGCAGCTCCGACGCGAACACCGCGAAGCGCCGCGCGAAGAGGGTGGCCGCCCGGCGGCGGGGCAGGAACGGCGTCACGAGCAGCACGTCGATGCCCGCCTGCCGCAGCCGCCGTACGGCGCGCTCGACCTCGGCAGCGACCGCGACGGCGTCGACCCGACGGGCGACGAGGTCGTTCGCGCCGATCAGGACCGACACCAGATCCGGCCGCAGCGCGAGCGCCTGCGGCACCTGCTCGTCGACGAGCCGGCGGACGGTACGGCTGCGCACGGCGAGGTTGGCGTAACGGAAGGGCACGCCGTGCTTCTGCGTGTGCGCGAGCAGCTGGGCGAGCCGGTCGGCCCAGCCGCGGTACTCCCTCGCCGGCATGCGCGAGGTGTCGCACAGGCCCTCGGTGATGGAGTCGCCGAGCGCGACGAAACGCGACCACTCCTGAGGACGGGTCGACGCCGGCGCGGGAGTGGAGGGTCGCGTGACGCCGCCGCGCGGCAGGGCGTCGTCGATGGGGCGCAGCGTCCGGGCCTCGTCGTAGTGCTCGACCAGGCGCCGGCACACCGCGTCCCACGTGCGGCCCCGCACCGACTCGGCGGCGCTGGCCGCGAACGCGCGCCGCTTGCCGTCGTCTCCCACCAGGTCGGCGACCCTCGCCCGCAGGTCGGCGAGGTCGCCCGGCCGGTAGAGCCAGCCGTCGACGCTCGAGCGCACGAGGTCGACCGGGCCGCCGACACCCGTCGCGACGACCGGCACGCCGCTGGCGAGAGCCTCCTGGATGGTCTGCCCGAACGTCTCGCTCTCGCCGGGGTGCACGAAGACGTCGAAGCTCGCCAGCGCCGCGGCGAGCGCGTCGCCGGTCAGGTGCCCGGTGAACACGGCGCCTGACAGAGCGCCTTCCAATGCGGCCCGCGCCGGCCCGTCGCCGACGATCACGAGCCGCACTCCGGGCAGATCCGCGAGCGCGGCGAGGTCCTGCACCTGTTTCTCCGGCGCCAGCCGGCCCACGTACCCCACGACCATCTCACCAGGGGCGACGGCGGCGCGCCATGCGTCGCTGCGACGCTGCGGCCCGAACCGCGTCGTGTCGACGCCGCGGCCCCAGCGGCGCAGCCGGTCGACGCCCAGGCCCTCCAGCTGCTGCAGCGAAGCCGTCGACGGCGCGAGGGTGAGCGTGGCGCGCCGGTGCAGGCGCGCGATGTGGCGGCCGACGAGGGCGGAGGCGTGCGGCATCCCGTACTTCTCGGCGTAGGCGACCACGTCGGTCTGGTAGACGGCGACGGTCGGGACGCGCAGCGCGTCGGCGGCGAGCAGCCCCTGCCAGCCGAGCACGAAGGGCGAGGCGAGGTGCGCGACGTCGGGCCGGAACTCGCGCAGGATCGCGGTGAGGCGTGCGGCGCGCGCGAACACCACGCGCACGTCGGGGTAGGACGGCAGCGGCACCGACCTGAGCAGCTCGGTGCGCGCACCGTGCAGGTCGGTGGTGATCTCGCCGGCGCGCGGCGCGACGACGAGGGCCTCGTGGCCTTCGGCGGCGAGGTGACGGAGGATGTGGAGCACCGACCCCGTCACCCCGTTCATGTGGGGCAGGAACGATTCGGCGAGAAGTGCGACTCTCACGTTCCCAGCGTGACGGGCTCCGGTCGGCCGGATGCCGCGAACCGGCCCGCGCGCGCAAGTGTTCACCCGATGCACCACGGCAGGTCACCGGACGTGCCCCGTTCGGTCGCCGTTCACCGCGCCCGCGTACGAAGGAGGGGTGGTCGAGGATCTGCTGGCCGAGGTCGCGCGCAGCGCGTGGGCGCTGCCGCTGCTGTTCGCGCTCGTGCTGGGCGACGCCTTCCTCGTCGTCATCCCCGGCGAGGCGGCGGTGACGGCGCTCGGCGCGCTGGCCGTGTCGCAGGGCGAGCCTCCGCTGGCGGCCACCGTCGTGGTGGCGGCCGCCGCCGCCCTGACGGGCGACGCCGTCTGCTACGTGGTGGGCCGAACGATCGGCCTGCAGCGATGGCGGTGGATGCGGGCGCCACGCGCGCAGGCCGCCTTCTCATGGGCGCGCGTGCGACTGGAGCAGCGCGCGGCGCTCGTGCTGTTCACGGCCCGGTTCATCCCGTTCGCGCGTCTCGCCGTCAACCTGACCGCGGGCGCGACGCGGCTGCCTGCGCCGCGGTACATCGCGGTGGCGGGGCTCGCAGCGCTCGCGTGGGCGCTGTACCAGGCGCTCGTCGGCGCCGCCGTCGCGGCACTCGTCCCGGGCGGGCCGGTCGTGGCGGTCGTCGTCTCGGTCGTCTTCGCCGTGGGTCTGGGCCTCGCGATCGACGCCGTGCTCGCGCGGCGGCTCGGTGCGACGCGCCCGCCGCGCGGCTGACGGGCCGATGTCGTCGGCGCACGACAGGATGAGGCCATGGCAGAGGCGATCACCGCAGGCTACGACGACGCGTTCCTCGGCACCGGGCTGCCCCTGCCGAGCCCTGCGGACGGGCGGGCGACCCACGAGCTGACCTACCCGCGCTTCACGGTGCTGCTCGACCCCTCCCGGCGTCTGGCTGCAGTGACGGGGGTGAACATCGACGGGTCGACGCTGCTCGACCTGCCGCGCACCGGCCAGTGGCGCCTCGATCCCCGCGTCACCGATGACGAGCAGGCGGGACCGGCCGTCTACGCCGACAACGACCTCGACCGCGGGCACCTGGTGCGCCGGCGCGACCCGGGCTGGGGCACGCCGGCGCAGGCGCGCACCGCGACCGCGGCAACCTTCGTGTACCCGAACGCGGCACCGCAGGCGAGCGGCTTCAACCAGTCCAAGGAGCTGTGGCTCGGTCTCGAGGACCACGTGCTGGAGTTCGCCGACACCACCGACGAGCGCCTCGCCGTGTTCACCGCGCCGGTGCTCGCCGACGAGGACCCCGCGTATCGCGGCATCCGGATCCCCCGCCGGTTCTTCAAGGTCGCCGCGTGGGCCGCACCGGTGGACGGGGCGCCGCAGCTGTCGGCCGCGGGATTCGTGCTGGACCAGTCCGATCTGATCGACGTCGTGCACGGCGCGCTGGCGGTGCCGCCGCTCGGCGCGTTCCGGACGTTTCAGGTGCCGATCACCGACATCGCGGTGCTCGCGGGCATCGACCTCGGCCCGCTGGCGGCAGCCGATGTGCTGCAGCCCCCGCCGGACGCAGAAGTGCGCGGAGAAGACGGCTGGCGCCTTCTCCGCGCACCGGAGGATGTGTTCCTGGGCTGATGCCCTGCGCTACTCGCCCGACAACCCGCCCAGCAGGTGGCCGAACGAGCGGCCCTCGCCGAGGTAGCTCGCGGGGTCGAACGGGTCGCTGTCCTTCGCGGGCTCGCGGCGGGCGATGGCCTCGGCGAGCTCCCGCGCGCCGCGCTCGACGCGGTCGGCCAGCGGCGCGACGTTGTCGGCGCTCGCGCCCCAGTCGCTCGACGCCGCGAACACACCCGTCGACACGGGCTCGGCGTGCAGGTACGTGAACAGCGGCCGGATCGCGTAGTCGATCGCGAGCGAGTGGCGCGCCGTGCCGGCGTTGGCGCCGATCAGCACCGGCTTGCCGGTCAGGGCATCGGGGTCGAGCACATCGATGAACGACTTGAAGAGCCCCGAGTAGCTGGTCGAGAAGATCGGCGTCACCACGATGAGCGCGTCGGCCGAGACGACCGCGTTGATCACGGACTCGAGTGCGGGCGGCGCGAAGCCGGTCAGCAGGTTGTTCGTGATGTCGTGCGCGTAGTCGCGCAGCTCGAACACGTCGACCTCGATCTCGATGTCGCGCTCCGACAGCTGCTTGGCGGTCGCCGCGGCGAGGCGGTCGGCGAGCATGCGCGTGGACGACGGGTTGGACAGGCCGGCGGAGACGACGGCGATACGACGAGCGGTCATGTCACGCCTCCTTGCGGCCGAGGCCGAACGCGGCGCCCGCGGGGGCGACCGCACCGGCGTCCTGGTAGGGCGAGCCGGCGGTCAGGTTGTCACCGCGGTTGGCACCGGGCACCGCCTGGCGGGCGGGGCCGTCGCCGTACTTCGCCTTCACGAGGCCGGCGTGCGTGGGCGCGTCGGGGACCTCGGCGGGACGGTCCTTCTGCAGCTCCTTGCGCAGCACCGGCACGACCTCTCCGCCGAGGATGTCGAGCTGCTCGAGCACCGTCTTCAGCGGGAGTCCGGCGTGGTCGACGAGGAACAGCTGGCGCTGGTAGTCGCCGAACGTCTCGCGCATGGCGGCGTAGCGGTCGATGACCTGCTGGGGCGAGCCGACGGTGAGGGGCGTCATCTCGCTGAAGTCCTCGAGCGACGGGCCGTGGCCGTAGACCGGGGCGTTGTCGAAGTACGGCCGGAACTGGTTCACCGCGTCCTGCGACTTCGCGGCCATGAACACCTGGCCGCCGAGGCCCACGATCGCCTGCTCGGGGGTGCCGTGGCCGTAGTGCGCGTAGCGCTGGCGGTACAGCTGGATCAGGCGCTGGTAGTGCTCCTTCGGCCAGAAGATGTTGTTCGCGAAGAAGCCGTCGCCGTAGTACGCGGCCTGCTCGGCGATCTCGGGCGTGCGGATGGAGCCGTGCCACACGAACGGGGCGACGCCGTCCAGCGGACGCGGGGTCGCGGTGAAGCCCTGCAGCGGCGTGCGGAACTGACCCTCCCAGTCCACGACGTCCTCGCGCCACAGCCGGTGCAGCAGGTTGTAGCTCTCGATCGACAGCGGCAGCCCCTGGCGGATGTCCTTGCCGAACCACGGGTAGACCGGGCCGGTGTTGCCGCGGCCGAGCATGAGGTCCATGCGCCCGTCAGAGACGTGCTGGAGCATCGCGTAGTCCTCGGCGATCTTCACCGGGTCGTTCGTCGTGATCAGCGTGGTCGCGGTCGACAGGATGAGGCGCTCGGTCTGGCCGGCGATGTACGCCAGCGTCGTCGTGGGAGACGACGACCAGAACGGCGGGTTGTGGTGCTCGCCGATGGCGAAGACGTCCAACCCGACCTCTTCGGCGTGCTTGGCGAGGGTGACCGCGTTGCGGATCTTCTCGGCCTCACTCGGGGTCTTGCCCGTCGTGGGGTCCTCGGTGATGTCGCTCACCGAGAAGATGCCGAACTGCATGCCCTGCCACGTGGTGCTCTCGCTCACGATCTCTTCCCGCTTCCCCTTTGTGAAGGTCTATGCAAATGAATGTATCTCGTGCAACGCGTGCGGTTCCAACTTATTCCCGACGGGATGCCGGGCGCCCGGCCTCCCGTCATCCGGCCTCGGCGAACAGCGCCAGCATGTCGCGGGCGAGCTGATGCGGCGCCGTCTCGCACGGCGCATGACCTGTCGGGTACGTCGCCACGCGGGCGCCGATGCGGGCGGCGTACTCGTCGTGCTGCGCCTGCGGCCACAGATCCTGTTCGCCGACGGCGATGAGCTTCGGGATGCCGGCGGCCGCGACCTCGTCCGTCATGTCGGGGGTCGTCATCATGAGCCCCACGACGTCGTCGATGCACGCGCGGCCGGTGATGCCCAGGCGCTCGCGCACGAAGGCGATGCGGCCGGGAGGCGTGCGGTTGAGGTTGTAGCGGATGCCCCACAGGATGAGCCCCGCCGCCCGGTGCGGCGACATGTCCGAGATCGGCCCGATGTGCTTGACGCCGCGGAACACCTGTCCCGTCGCCGGCGGCGCAGACATGAGCGTGAGGCTGCGGAACAGATCCGGACGCGCCACGAGCGCCAGCTCGGTGACCACCCCCGCGAAGCTGTAGCCGAGGACGTGGGCAGGCCCGCCGTCTTCGAGGATCGCGACGAGATCGTCGACGAACAGCGGGTAGTCGTAGTGCTCGCGAGGCGGCACCAGGTTGTGGGGACCGGCATCCGCAGATCCGTAGTGACCTGCGATGTCGTACGACTCCACGCGGTACCCCGCTGCCGCGAAGAGCGGGAACATCAGGACGAAGTCCTCCTTCGACCCGGCGACGCCGGGCACCAGCACGACGCGCGGGGCATCGGGATCGCCGAGTCGCACCCTCGCGAGCCCGCCGCTCGGAGCGGCGAACACGTCCCGTTCGGCGCCCTCGGGGAAGACATGCCAGTCGAAGTCGGGGAGGGCCTGGTCGCGCTGCAGCGCGTCGTCGATCGTCGTCATCGCGACTGCGACACTACCGCTCGGGCAGACCCTCCAGCTCGTCCTGACGCGGCGCGTAGTCGATGTGCCCGCCGTCGGCGTCGAACGCCTGCAC
>NZ_JBQCIP010000119.1:0-2915 GCF_051953575.1 Microbacterium sp. | reverse complement strand
CGTCATGGGCCACGTCGACCATGGTAAGACGCGACTGCTCGACGCCATCCGCCAGACCAACGTGGTCGCGGGCGAGGCCGGCGGCATCACGCAGCACATCGGTGCGTACCAGGTGTGGACCGAGCACGAGGGCATCGAGCGCGCGATCACCTTCATCGACACCCCGGGTCACGAGGCGTTCACCGCCATGCGTGCCCGTGGCGCGCAGGTGACCGACATCGCGATCCTCGTGGTCGCCGCCGACGACGGCATCATGCCGCAGACGGTCGAGGCGCTGAACCACGCCCAGGCGGCGAACGTGCCGATCGTGGTCGCGGTGAACAAGGTCGACAAGCCCGAGGCCAACCCGGCCAAGGTGCGTCAGCAGCTGACCGAGTACGGCCTGGTCGCCGAGGAGTACGGCGGCGACGTCATGTTCGTCGACGTGTCGGCCCGTCAGGGCACCGGCATCCAGGACCTCCTCGACGCGGTGCTGCTCACCGCGGACGCGGGCCTGGACCTCACGGCCAACCCGAACAAGGATGCGCGCGGTGTCGCGATCGAGGCGAAGCTCGACAAGGGTCGCGGCTCGGTCGCCACGGTGCTCATCCAGTCGGGAACGCTGCGTGTCGGCGACGCGATCGTCGCGGGCACGGCCTACGGCCGCGTGCGCGCCATGATCGACGAGAACGGCGACCCGGTCGAAGAGGCCTACCCGTCGCGTCCGGTCCAGGTGCAGGGTCTGAACTCCGTGCCTCGCGCCGGTGACACGTTCATCGTGACCGAGGAGGACCGCACGGCCCGCCAGATCGCCGAGAAGCGTGAAGCGGCCGAGCGCAACGCCCAGCTGGCCAAGGCCCGCAAGCGCATCTCGCTCGAGGACTTCACCCGCGCTCTCGAAGAGGGCAAGGTCGAGTCGCTCAACCTCATCATCAAGGGTGACGTGTCGGGTGCCGTCGAGGCGCTCGAGGAGTCGCTCCTCAAGATCGAGGTCGACGACTCGGTGCAGCTGCGGATCATCCACCGTGGCGTCGGTGCGATCACCGAGTCCGACATCAACCTGGCGACGATCGACAACGCGATCGTCATCGGCTTCAACGTCCGTCCCGACACGACGGCGCGCGAGCGCGCCGCCCGCGAGGGCGTGGACGTCCGGTTCTACTCGGTCATCTACAACGCGATCGACGACGTCGAGCAGTCGCTCAAGGGCCTGCTCAAGCCGGAGTACGAAGAAGTCCAGTCGGGCGTGGCCGAGATCCGCGAGGTGTTCCGCTCCTCGAAGTTCGGCAACATCGCCGGTGTCATCGTCCGCTCGGGCACGATCACGCGCAACGCCAAGGCGCGCGTCATCCGCGACGGCGTGGTCATCGCCGATGGCCTGGCCATCGAGTCGCTGCGTCGCTTCAAGGACGACGTCACCGAGGTCCGCACCGACTACGAAGCCGGTATCGGCCTCGGCAAGTACAACGACATCCAGGTGGGCGACGAGATCGAGACCACCGAGATGGTCGAGAAGCCGCGCGGCTGAGTCCGCGTCTGTTGATTCCGGATGCCTCCTGCGGGAGGCATCCGGAATCACTTCCTTAAGGAGCACTCATGTCTTCGGAACGTCAGGCCCGCCTGGGCGACCGCATCCGCGTGATCCTCGCCGAGCGCCTTGAGAAGGGGCTGCGCGACCCGCGGCTCGGGTTCGTCACGATCACCGACGTCCGCGTCACCGGTGACCTGCAGCACGCCTCGGTGTTCTACACCGTGCTCGGCTCGGCCGAGGAGCGCGAGGCATCCGCCAAGGCGCTGAAGTCGGCCACCGGGATGCTGCGCTCCGAGGTGGGCAAGCACCTCAACGTGCGGCTCACCCCGAGCCTGGAGTTCATCGCCGACGCGATCCCCGAGAACGCGGTCCACATCGAGGACCTGCTGCGCGAGGCGCGCGAGCGCGACGAGTCCGTCGCCGGTCTTGCGGCAGGTGCGACGTACGCCGGCGACGCCGACCCGTACCTCAAGCCGCGCGAGCTCGACGACGACGAGGACTGAGCCGGTTCGGATCAGCGGGGGAGGCGCAGCATTCCGTCTGACGCCTCCGCCAGTCCGTCGGCGATGAGCGAGTCGATCGCACGGTCCCGCTGCAGCGGGTCGGGCCAGTCGGGAACCACCTCGGCCATCGGCACCGCGTGGGCGGCGGCATCCCTCAGCGTCTTCAGCACGGCGCCGCGCGCCTGGCGGTCGCTGCCCTCGTAGCGCGCCTGCTTGCGGCGGTCGTCGCCGGTGTCGGGGCGGCCCGCGGCGAGCCAGGCGCACCGGTCCTGCAGGGGGCAGACCTCGCACCGCGGCGTCCGCGCCGTGCAGACGGTCGCGCCGAGCTCCATGGCGGCGGCGTTGACGACGGCTGCCGTTTCGACGTCGTCGGGCAGCACTGCCGCCATCGCGTCCAGGTCCCGCCGCGAGGGCGGTCCGGGCTGGGAGCGTCCGTCGATCGCGCGCGCGAGGACGCGTCGCGTGTTCGTGTCGACGACGGGATGCCGGTCCCCGTACGCGAAGACCGCCACCGCCCGAGCGGTGTAGTCGCCGATGCCGGTGAGGGCGAGCAGCGCGTCGACGTCGCGCGGCACGATGCCGTCGTGGCGGTCGCGGATCTCGACGGCGGCGCGGTGCAGCCACAGGGCCCGGCGCGGGTAGCCGAGGTTCGCCCACTGCCGCACGGCGTCCGCGGGCGCCGCCGCCGCGAGGTCGGTCGGGGTCGGCCAGCGCTGCAGCCACGCCTCCAGGTGCGGGATGACGCGGTTCACAGGCGTCTGCTGCAGCATGAACTCGCTGACGAGCACGCCCCACGCGCCGAAGCCCGGCCGTCGCCAGGGCAGATCCCGCGCGTTCTCGCGGTACCAGGCGACGAGCGGCGTCGCGAGATCGGGCATGCACTCCAGCCTAAGCGGCAGGAA
>NZ_JBQCIP010000118.1:0-26577 GCF_051953575.1 Microbacterium sp. | reverse complement strand
ACGGTGCGTCTTCGCGACGACCTCACCGCCGTGATCACCCTGCAGGTGGTCGCCGCCAAGTAATCCCCCGGGATACCGCGGAACGGATGCCGCAGACCGGTGCTTCTCGAAGCACCCGGGTCTGCGGCATCCGTCGTTTCCGCGCATGACGAGACGGATGCCGCGAGCCCCCCGGGTCGCGGCATCCGCTCGTTGCATCTCCGGCCGTGACGCCCGGTCCAGGCAGTGACGGGACGTCCGGGGCGGAGATGGCTTCGGCACCCCCGACCGTGAGAGGGGTCCAGGCGCTGGCCAGGTAACACGGTCGGGGGTGGTTCAAGGGCGGGAGGGCCGCTGGCTGCGGCCCTCCCGCGTGCTCACGCGGGTCGGGGCGAGGGGCGTCTGGGGAACGTCGACTTGCCCCGCCGGGTCACGCGGAGCGACGCCGCGACATGCGCGTGATCGCGCCCGCCAGCAGGAGCGAGAGCGCCAGCAGCAGGAACGGGAGCGCGTCCGCGCCTCCAGTCGCAGCGAGTGTGGTGGCCGTGCCGGCGTCAGCGGCCGAACCCGTCACGTTCGTGCCGCTGCCCGAGCCGTTGTCGCTGGGGGTGGTCGGCGTGGTCGGGTCCGTCGGATCGGTCGGGTCCGTCGGGTCCGTCGGGTCCGTCGGGTCCGTCGGATCGGTCGGGTCCGTCGGATCGGTCGGATCGGTCGGATCGGTCGGCACCGCGGCATCCACCGTCGTGCTGTCGCCGATCACCGAGATCGCGTTGCCGCCGATGGTGATCGGCAGCTGGATCGGCGCGAGGATCTGCGTGCCGCCGAGGATCGAGCCGAGGCCGCTGGTGGTGCCAACTGTGCCCGATCCTGACCCCGTCGAGGGGGCAGCCGTCGCACCCTCGGACTCGCTGTCGCCGATGACCGAGATGGCGTTGCCGACCGCGGTGATCGGTGCCGTGATCGGTGCGAGCACCTGGGTGCCGCCGAGGATCGAGTCCTCGCCGTTCGTGGTGCCTGCGGCGCCTCCGGTGGTGCCGCCTGTGGCGGGTGCCGTGGTGGTGGCGTCGGTGGACTCGCTGTCGCCGATGACCGAGATGGCGTTGCCGACCGCGGTGATCGGTGCCGTGATCGGTGCGAGCACTTGGGTGCCGCCGAGGATCGAGTCCTCGCCGTCGGTGACGCCTGCGGTGCCCGTGCCTGCGGCAGCGGGGGCGGTCGTGGTCGCGCCGCTCGACGAGCTGTCGCCGATGAGCGAGATGGCGTTGCCGGTGACGGTCACCGGGGCGGTCACCGACATGATGCCCTGCGTCCCCGACAGCAGGCCGCCGGCGCCGGAGGTCTCGCCCGACGCGGCGGGCGCCGCAGCCGGCGCGGGCGCCGTGGTGGCGGCATCCGTCGATGTGCTGTCGCCCACCACCGACACGGAGTTTCCCGCGACCGTGACCGGCACGTTCACCGACACGAGGGCCTGCGTGCCCGAGCCGATGCCGTCGGCACCGCTCGTCGTGGCCTCGGCCGGTGCAGGTGCGGCGGGCGCTGCGGCGGTCGTGCCGCTCGACGTCGAATCGCCGAGCACCGACAGCACGGTTCCGCTGAGGTTGACCGGGAGGTTGACGTCGATGATCGCCTGGCTTCCCGAGAGCAAGCCGTCGTCACCGGTGGTCTCGGCCGCGTTGGCGACCGTCGCGCCGAGCAGCGTGATGCCGCCGGCGATGAGCGTGCCCAAGAGGGCGCGCTTGTAGAAAGTACGCATGATGTTCCCCTTCATGGATTGATCGGTTCGCAGCGCGCGCGAGCGAACGCTCAGCGCTGCGTGGCACGCGTCAGCGTGCCGGAGCTGTGCCGCCATGGCCGGCTCGGGTGAGCACAGGCGACGGCTGCGAGCCGATCAGTCGGGGGAGACGTCGGTGGAAGCGAGAGGCGCCGGAGGCGCGAGCTCGTCCTCAGGCCCTGCTCGACGCACCCAGGCACGGTCTGCATCGAGAGGATCGAGGGCGACGAACGCCCAGGCGCCGGGACCCGCACCGCCGGATCCCGCAGAAGAAGACGCGGGAAGGCAGAGCCCTGCCCCGCTGCTGGTGGCTCCGCCGGCGCTCAGCGCACCCGCGGACGAAGAGATGACCGCCACAGAGGCCCCGCCGCCTGCCGCTGAATCGGCGCTCCAGGTGCCAAGGGCGATCGCGGCCGACGAGCGCGTCGCGGCGTCGGCATCCGTCGACCCCAAGAGGACGTTGTCGACGACAGCAGCGCCCGCGGCGGGCTGGTCGGAGAGATCGGAGGCTCCGGCGAAGCCCGGAAGCGTCGGGACCCCGACGCCCGTGCCGGGAAGGCCGGGCGACGGCTGGCCGATGGTCGAGCCGGTCTCGTCGACGGCGTCGACCACACCGCCGACGACGCCGCCCAGGGTGCCGTCCACCGTGTCACCGAGGTCGTTCACGGCGTCGTCGAGGCCGATGCCCGAGACGATGCCGCCGACCACCGGGACCTGCGTGACGACGTCGACGACGGGCTGGGTGATGCCGCTCACGACGCCGCCCGAGACCACCTGGGTGACGGGGGCCGTGACCGTCGTGACGGTGTTGGTGACGGTGGAGCCGACCGACTGCATGACCTGGCTGACAGGCTGTTGGACCGGCGCCGGTGCGACAGCGACCACCGTGTTCACGACGCCGGTGACGGCGGTCGTGGTGGTCGAGACCGTGCTGGTCACGGTGCTGCTGACCGTCGACGCGGTCGAATCGACCGCGGAGGTCACCGCACCCAGGACACCCCCGAGCAGACCGTCGTGGTCGCCGTCGTCAGCGTGCGCGTTGCCGAGCCCGAGGCCCAGAACGAGCGAGACGACGATCCAGGCGAACGCGGCGCCGGTCCCGATGAGGGCCAGCCGCACGATCCTCGGCAACGGTGCTGTTGCGCTCACAGAGGCTGTGATCTCCACGTTCACCTCCCACGACGAATAAGCCGCACATCCGGATTCGGATCGTGCGTGAGGGTGCCTGGAGCTCCGAGGGTACCGGGTCGTTCCGCGCTCTGTCCAGAGGTTTCTGGATGCCGGGCCGTCGCCGCCGTCCGGCGTGTCGCGATGTTGCGCTATCCCCGGAATTGTGCACAGGCCACAGGCGCGCGCCAAACCTTCAACCTTGGGTTCAACCACGAATCCCTCCACAGGGTGTGGACTCGCTGATCCCTGGTCAGAGGGCATTTCCGCGATATATCCCCCAGATACCCCGGTAGTTCTCCACAGAGGTTCTTCACAGGTGTGTCGGCGTTTCACTCAGGCTTTCCACACAGTTATCCACAGGCCGTGTTGCGACTGTCGGAGGCCATCCTT
Organism: Microbacterium sp.; assembly: GCF_051953575.1. Taxonomy (GTDB): domain Bacteria; phylum Actinomycetota; class Actinomycetes; order Actinomycetales; family Microbacteriaceae; genus Microbacterium. The sequence goes on along the minus strand of NZ_JBQCIP010000118.1, from coordinate 23,267 downwards.
AGCGTGGTCAACGGCCAGCCGGGGCGCGAGTATTCGCGTGCGATCGGACGTGCAGCGAGCGAGAAGAGGGACGCGCAGCCTATGTCGATCGCAGACATCTCCGAAGAGCGGATGGGAGGCCCCCGCGAGGGCGGTCGCAGCGAGTACGAGCGGACTCCCCCGCACGACCTCCTCGCCGAGCAGAGCGCGCTCGGCGGAATGCTGCTCTCGAAGGATGCGGTCGCCGATGTCATCGAGACCCTGCGCGGCACGGACTTCTACATCCCGAAGCACGAGTTGATCTTCGAGGCGATCCTCACCCTCTACTCGCACGGCGAGCCGACCGACGTCGTCGCCGTCACCGACGAGCTCATCAAGACCGGCGACCTGCAGCGGGCCGGTGGTGCCGACTACCTGCACACGCTGACCTCGATCGTCCCGACCGCCGCGAACGCCGGCTACTACGCATCGATCGTCTCGGAACGCGCGCTGCTGCGCCGCCTCGTCGAGGCCGGCACGCGCATCGTGCAGATGGGGTACTCGGGTCAGGGCGAGGCTCTCGACCTGGTCAACAACGCGCAGGCCGAGATCTACTCCGTCACCGGCGCCGAGCAGGCCGAGGACTACGTGCCGCTGACGATCGCGGTCGACGCCGCCGTCGAAGAGATCGAGGCGGCCCGTGGCCGGGACGGCCAGATGACCGGCATCCCGACCGGCTTCTCGGGTCTCGACCAGCTCACCAACGGTCTGCACCCCGGCCAGATGATCATCATCGCGGCGCGACCCGCGATGGGTAAGTCGACCCTCGCGCTCGACTTCGCGCGCTCTGCGGCCGTCAAGCACGACATGCCCACCATCTTCTTCTCGCTCGAGATGGGGCGCAGCGAGATCGCGATGCGCCTGCTGAGCGCCGAGGGTGCGATCCCCCTGCAGTCGATGCGCAAGGGCACACTCGACTCGCGGGACTGGACGACCGTCGCCGCGACCCGCGGGCGCATCAACGAGGCGCCGCTGTACATCGACGACAGCCCGAACATGACGCTGGTCGAGATCCGCGCGAAGTGCCGGCGCCTCAAGCAGCGCGCAGGCCTCAAGCTCGTCGTGATCGACTACCTGCAGCTGATGACCTCGGGCAAGCGCGTCGAGTCGCGTCAGCAGGAGGTCTCGGAGTTCTCGCGTGCGCTGAAGCTCCTCGCGAAGGAGCTGCAGGTGCCGGTCATCGCGCTGTCGCAGCTGAACCGTGGCGCCGAGCAGCGCGCCGACAAGAAGCCCGCGCTGTCGGACCTGCGTGAGTCGGGCTCGATCGAGCAGGACGCCGACATGGTGGTGCTGCTGCACCGCGAGGCTGCGTACGAGAAGGACTCCCCCCGCGCCGGCGAGGCGGACCTCATCGTGGCCAAGCACCGCAACGGCCCGACCGACACGATCACGGTCGCCTTCCAGGGCCACTTCTCGCGCTTCACGGATATGGCGCCGGGCGACTTCGGGTAGTGGTAAATTTCGGCTGAACAGGTCAAATTCCCCGCGAACTTGCTCAGAGACGACATTTCTGACATGTCGGGCAGCGCGAATGCGTGCGCATGAGCGGATCGAGCGCGCCCCCGTTCGTCGATGCCCTCACACCGACACGATGTCGAGCGTTGCCATGATGCGACGTTCATCACCGAACCGGAGGCAGCCGTCGTACTGCGGCGGCCTCCGGTCGGGTTCAGTTGTCTGAAGCGAGCTGTGGGTAGACGGCTTCGAGCGGGGCGGACAAACCAGCCTTGACCCGGACGGAGGTGTCGTCGGCGAGGACTTCGTATCCGCCGGCCTGAAGGACGTCGAAGGTCTGGGTGACGAGGTCGGCGGGGTCGAGCTTGGGGCCTTCGGCGTGGGCGGCCATCGCGGTGTCGACGTAGCCGACGTGGACGCCGACGACCTGGACGCCCGCGGGATGCAGTTCCAGGCGCAGGGAGTTCGTCGCCGACCAGAGGGCAGCCTTCGTCGCCGAGTAGATCCCGGCCACGGCCCACCAGGACAGCGCCGAGTGGATGTCGATGATGGCGGTGTCGCCTCCCTTCGCGGAAAGGATCGGGGCGAAGGCGCGGGCCAGGAAAAGGGGGCCGAGGAAGTTGGTCTCGACGTTCTGGCGGATCTCCTCGTCCGTGTGGGTGAGGATGCCCGCAGAGGAGACGGATGCGCCGGCGTTGTTGATCAGGACCGTGACGTCGGGCGCCTGCTCCACGGCGGCCCGGATCGACGCGGGGTCGGTGACGTCGAGGGTGAGGGGGACGATGCGCTCGTCGTCCCAGTCGCGGGGGTTGCGGGCAGTGGCGTAGACCTTGGCCGCTCCTCGGGCGAGGGCGTCGTGGACGAAGTGGGTGCCGATGCCGCCGTTCGCGCCGGTGACGAGGACGACGGCGCCGTTGAGGGAAGTCATGGAATGGGTCTCCTGGATGTGTGTTGTTCGGATGGTCGACGCGGTGGCCGAGGGATGCGTCGGGTTCGCCCGTCTCGGCCGCATCGAGGATCAGACGCGGGTGAGGGTGGGGTAGTCGATGTAGCCGTGCGCGCCGCCGGTGTATAGCGTCGCCGGGTCGAGTTCGTTGAAAGGCGCGTCCTGCCGCAGGCGTTCGACGACATCCGGGTTCGCGAGCGCGAAGCGTCCGAGCGGTGCGACGTCTGCGAGACCTGCGTCGATGTCTGCGGCGATGCCGTCGCGATCGCGACCGTACCGGACGACGAGGACGGCGGTCGGCCACACGTCCCGGTACGACCGCAGCAACTCATCGTCGCCGAGGTGGTGCACGTGCAGATAGGCCAGGTTCAGTTTCGCGAGCTCGCCCACGAGGTACCGGTACTGGGCGCGCACCGCTTCGGTGTCTCCCTCATTCAGCCCGCCGAGCGGGAAGGCGGGGGAGATGCGGATGCCAGTGCGGTCCGCGCCGATCTCCTCGGCGACGGCCTGGGCGACCTCGATCACGACGCGTGCCCGGTTCTCGATCGACCCGCCGTACTCGTCGGTGCGCTGGTTCGCGTTGGGAGCGAGGAATTGGTGCAGCAGGTAGCCGTTGGCGGCGTGGAGCTCCACCCCATCCGCGCCGGCCGCGATCGCGGAGGCGGCGGCGTGACGGAACTCACCGATCACGTCTCGGATCTCGGCGACGCTCAGCTCACGCGGGACCGGGGTCTTCTTCGGGCCTTCCGCTGTGAATATGTCCTGCTCGGCGGAGATCGCCGACGGCGCCACCGGCTGACGGTGGTGCGGTGTGTTGTCGGGGTGGGAGATGCGTCCCACGTGCATCAGCTGGATGAACAGGTGCCCACCGTTCTCGTGCACGGCGTCGGCGACCTTCGCCCACCCCTCCACCTGCTCCGGGGTGTAGATGCCGGGAGTGTTCACGTACCCCTGCCCATCCTCGGACGGCTGGGTGCCCTCGCTGATCAGCAGCCCGAGCGAAGCCCGCTGACCGTAATACTGCGCGGCGGGCTCACCCGGTGTTCCGTCGGGGTTGGCGCGGTTGCGGGTCATCGGGGCCAGCGCGAGTCGGTGCGGGAGCCCGATGCGACCGAGGGTGAACGGTTGCCAGAGAGACGAAGGCGTCATGACGGGGGAGGATCCTTTCGATGGGGCGTCGCCTGATCTCCGGCGCGCGACGGTCGTCGCGCACCGGCGTGGGAGGATGAGTCAACGCACATCCGAGTCCACACGATAGTGACTACACTCAGAACTGAGCTAAGTCAGAGCCTATTCCCCTCGGAGGAACACCATGTCAGTGGCGACACCGCCGCTCGGGCGCCGCGAGCGGCAGAAGCAGGACAAGCTCGCGCGCATCACCGCGGCCGCGAGCGAGCTGTTCGCGAAGCACGGGGTGGACGAGGTCACCACGCAGCAGATCGCGGACGCTGCCGATATCGGCACGGGCACGCTCTTCCTGTACGCGAAGACCAAGGGGGAGCTGCTCCTCTTGGTGCAGAACGCCCACTACGCCGATGCCCTCGTTCGCGGCCGCGGTGCGGCCGCGCGGGAGTCCACTGCGCTCGACGCGGTGCTTGCGCTTCTCGCGCCGGTGACGGAGTGCAATCGCACGCAGGTCGACAACGGCCGCACCTACCTGCGGGAGATGGTCTTCGGTGACCCCGCCGAACCGCACCATGCCGACGCGCTGGCCATCGTGGCGCAGACGGAGGAAGCGGTTGCCGACATCCTCGTCGAGCGTGCGGGTATCGACGCGGGGGAAGCGACGACGCTCGCTCGGGTGATCTCGGCCATCCAATTCCTCGAGCTCGCGGCCAGCGTCAACAGCGATGCGACGGTCCCCGAGCTGCTTGCGAGCATCCGTGCCCAGGTCGCGGCGATCCTGCCGGTCTGATTCCGATCACGACGACACACGAAGAAGACTCGGAGCGCTCGCGCGCGATCCGCTACCAGATCCCGGGTAGGGACAGTCGGAGGCTGGGTCACCCGTAAGGGCGGCAAACTCCCGCAAGCACCTCAGTGACACTGAGCCACCGTCGAAGGTCCTCCGCCGTCCGGCATGGGATGAGACCCAGATCGTTCCTCCTCCAACTCTGTTCGCTTCTCCTGCTTCCCGCAGCGCCCGCCGATTCGGAGGGGCGAGACTCCGTCTGCTAGTGGCTGCTATGATTCCTGAGCACACTCACATTTGAGTGCACTCGGTAGGTGGGGTTCGAGCTGTCGGCTCCGGAGCTCGTCGCGACCTCATCGGCCGCTTCCTGGCTTCCTGACCATGACCAATTCAAGGAGAAACCGCATCATGCGAGCGTTCGTCTTCGACAAGTACAAGCAGCCCGTCCACGAGGCCGCCATCCCCGAGCCCACGGTCGGCGACCGAGACGTCCTCGTCCGCGTCGAGGCCGCAGGGCTGAACCACCTCGACGAGCGACTCCGGGCGGGAGAGTTCAAGGCGATCCTGCCCTACAAGACCCCCGTCACCCTCGGCCACGATGTCGCCGGCACCGTGATCCGCACCGGCGCGGGAGTCACTCGGTTCACCGCCGGGGACCGGGTGTACGCCCGGCCGCGGGATCACCGCATCGGCACCTTCGCCGAACGCATCGCGGTCGAGGAAGCAGACGTCGCCCTGGCTCCGAGCTCGATCAGTACGGTGGAGGCGGCATCCCTTCCGCTGGTCGCACTCACCGCATGGCAGGCCCTGGTAGAGAAGGGCAACGTGCAGCCGGGGCAGAAGGTGCTCATCCACGCCGGTGCCGGCGGGGTCGGATCGATCGCGATCCAGCTCGCCAAGCACCTCGGTGCGCAGGTCGCGACCACCGTGTCAGGCAAGAACGCGGACTTCGTCCGGGAACTCGGTGCCGACGTGGTGATCGACTACCGCACCCACGATTTCGAGACCGAGCTCTCCGGCTACGACTTCGTCCTGGACCCACTCGGCGGAGACAACCTCACCAAGTCGCTCACGGTCTTGAAGCGCGGCGGAAAGGCCGTCGGCATCTCCGGGCCACCCACCCCCGCGTTCGCGAAAGCCGCCGGCCTGAACCCGGTGCTGCGCCTGGCCATCACGGCCCTCAGCCGCAAGACCCGCGCACTCGCCAGAAGGCTCGGCGTGACCTACGAGTTCCTCCTCATGCACGCCTCCGGCGACCAGCTGCGCCAGATCGCCGAGCTCGTCGACGCCGGCGTCATCCGCCCGGTCGTGGGCGCGACCTTCCCCTTCGACCAGACCGTGCAGGCCCTCGCCTCGCTCGGCACCAGCAGCATCCGCGGCAAAGCCGTCATCACCGGCGCCGACCAGCCCGCATAACCCTCTCCGCCAGTCCGCTTTCCGAGCACACTCAGATCCTCAAGGAGCACCCTCATGAGCACCACCGAACCCGTCATCACCTCCTACGCCAAAGCCCCGGCAAAGACCGTCACCGTCGACGGGGACACCTTCGCCTACCGGGAACTCGGCCCGAAAGAAGAGATCCCCGTGATCTTCTTCGTCCACCTCGCCGCAACCCTGGACAATTGGGACCCGCGCATCATCGACCAGATCGCGAAGACCCGCCACGTCATCGCTTTCGACCAGCTCGGCGTCGGTGCCTCCTCCGGGCAGGTCCCCGACACCCTCGAAGAAGCCGCAGCCGACGCCTACCGGTTCATCACCAAAGGCCTGGGCTACGACAAGATCGACATCTTCTCCTTCTCGATGGGCGGCATGATCGCCCAAGACCTCGTCGTCGCCCACCCCGAGCTGGTCCGCAAGCTCGTGCTCACCGGCACCGGCCCGCGCGGCGGGAAGAACATCGACAAGGTGGTAGGAGTCACCTACTGGGACATCTTCCGCTCCGTGATCACACGGTCTGACCCGAAGGAGTTCCTCTTCTTCAACCGTGACGCTGAGGGCAAGCGAGCCGGGAAGGCGTTCGTGGAGCGTCTCAAGGAGCGCACCGTCGACCGCGACAAGCCGATCCGCAACACATCGTTCAGCCGTCAGCTCAAGGCCATCCAGCGGTACGGGCGCTCGACCCCCTCAGGCCTGTCCGTGATCACGGGCCCGACCCTGATCGCTAACGGCGACAACGACCGTATGGTCCCCTCGGTGCTCTCCGAAGACCTGCATCGGCGCATCACCGGCAGCGAGTTGATCATCTACCCCAACTCCGGCCACGGCGGCATCTTCCAGTACTGGCAGAAGTTCGCCCCGATCGCCGCCAAGTTCCTCACCGACTGAATCCCGAACCGAAGCGCCCGCACCGCGGTGAAGATCGGCATCGCTCTCGAGACTGTTGACCCTGCCGAAGCCGGGCACATGTCCACTTCCGCGCATAAATGCCCCAAATTCGATAGACGCGGACCGGTACCCGACTAGTCGCCGCCGGTCGCTGATCCCGCCTCGCCGTTGCCGACGCCGACGAGAACATCGTGCCCCGCCGCTGCAGGAGCGAGCCGGCCTTCGTTGGGGTGATGCGGTAAAGCGATCCGCTCCCCTTCCTCCGGGTCGAGCGGGCGGTGGACCTCGACATACTCGCCGCCGGGGAGGCGCAGGATCCGCCCCGTCTCGTACCCGTGCTCGAGCAGCATCCGGTCCTTCTGCTGCAGGCCGAGAGCGATCCGGCGCGCCACACTGAACCCCACGACCGGTCCGATGACGAGCGCTGCCTGCAGTGTGAGGATGACGTGCTCGATGCTCACCGAGAACGTGGCGGCGATGATGTCGGCGCCGCCGGCCGCCCACAGCACCGCCACGAAGATGAGCCCGGCGACGCCGATGCCGGTCCGCGTCGGCGCCGTTCGCGGGCGATCCAGGAGGTCATGATCGCGCCGGTCCCCGGTGATGCGCTCCTCGATGTAGGGGTACAGCACGAGGACCGCGAAGAACGCGCCGACGACGGTGAGCGGCGCCAGCACCGCGAGGGTCCAGGTGCGACCGAGCCACTGGACCTCCCATCCCGGCGGCACGAGGCGCAGGGCGCCGTCGAGGAAGCCGGTGTACCAATCCGGCTGGCTGCCGGCACCGGCGTTCCCGGGGTCGGCCGGGCCGTACAGCCAGATCGGGCTCACGGTGACCGTCGCTGAGACGAGCAGGAGCAGGCCGGTGACGACGGCGAACAGCCCGCCCTCTCGCACGGCGACGGTGGGGACGAGTGGCTCGCCGACGACGTTGTGCGCCGTGCGGCCAGGGCCGGGGAACTGCTGCGGTCCGTGGCGCCAGGCCGCGACGGCCCGGAGGACGAGGAACGCGATCAGCGCCAGCGGGAACACGACGACATGCAGAGGGTAGAGGTTCTCGATGATGCGCCCGGGGAACGCGCCGCCGAACAGCGCCGAGGCGAGCCAGGTGCCGACGACGGGGATGCCGAGCATGATGCCCTGCACGATGCGAAGGCCCGTGCTCGACAGCATGTCATCGGGGAGCGCGTAGCCGCTCCACCCGGTCGCGACCGCTGCGAGGAACGCGAGCACCAGCAGGACCCACATCGCGCGCCGCGGTCGCCGATAGCCGCCGGTGAAGAAGGCGATCACGAGCTGCACCACGATCGAGGCCGGCAGCATCAGCGCCGACCAGTGGTGCGCCTGGCGCAGGAGCCGGCCGCCGGGCACCTCGAACGTGACATGCATCGTCGAGGCGAACGCCTTCGAGACGTCCGCACCGTGCAGGGGCGCGTACACCCCCGAGTAGGTCACCGTGTCGCCCGACGGAGAGTAGAAGAACATCAGGAGGATGCCGGTCGCCATGACGACCACGAGAGAGGCCGCGGTGACCACGCCGAAGAGGCCGGTCCAGTGACGCGGTACGGGCCGCGTCCGCAGGTGCAGCCACACATCTCCGACGCGTCGTCCGAGCACCCGGGTGTCGGCGAGTCTCGCGCCGAGCCGGTCGGTGAGCGAGCCTCGGCCTCGAGAGTTCCCGTTCCCACTGGCGATGCTGTGCACGTCCGCCTCCTCGTTGGCTTCACACATGAGACACCGCAGGCCCTCCCGGTGTGACAGAACCCGGGGGCGCCTCGCCTACGCTGGTCCGATGCGGGAGTTCTTCCGAGGGGTGGGGATGCTCCTTCAGGGCTTCGCCTACTGGCGTCGGCGTCCGGGGCTCATGCTTCTCGGCCTGGTGCCCGCGCTCATCGTGGGCCTGCTGCTGCTCGGCGGGTTCGTCGCGCTCGGAGCGTTCCTCCCGGGGCTCACCGAGGCGCTCACGCCGTTCGCCGACGGCTGGCCGTCGCTCTGGGCGACGGCGCTTCGCTTCACGATCGGAACCGCGCTGGTCGGCGCCGCGCTCGTGCTGGTGGCGATCTCGTTCACCGCGCTGACACTGCTTCTCGGCGAGCCGTTCTACGAGCGCATCTGGCGGTCGGTCGAGGCGGAGCAGGGCGACGACCGCTTCGAGGCGCCATACGGCTTCTGGCGGTCGGTCGGTGATGCGCTGTCGCTCATCGGGCGCGGCATCCTGATCGCGATCCTCGCGCTCGCGCTGGGATTCATCCCCGTCGTCGGCGGCGTGCTGAGCGCGATCGTCGGCGTGGCCCTCACCGGGTGGGTCGTCGCCGACGAACTGAGCTCGCGGGGCCTCACCGCCCGTGGGCTCTCGGCCGCAGAGCGCAAGCGGCTGCGGCGCGGCCACGCCGCCCGGGTGCTCGGCTTCGGTGTCGCGACGCAGCTGTGCTTCCTCGTCCCGCTCGGTGCCGTCGCGGCCATGCCGTCGGCCGTCGCCGGATCGACGCTGCTCGCCAGGTCGCTGCTCGAGCCGGACGCGGACGAACGGAAGGGATGAGCCATGCCTGACAGGCCCGAGATCGTGTGCATCTGCGGCTCGACCCGCTTCGCGGACGAGATGCGCGAGGTGAACCGTCTGCTGACCTTCGCGGGGGTCATCGTCCTCGCACCCGGTGTCTTCGGGCATGCGACCGGCGAGCCGATCACGGACGAGCAGAAGGCCGCACTGGATGCTCTCCACCTGCGCAAGATCGACCTGGCCGACCGCGTGGTCGTCGTCAACCCAGGCGGGTACATCGGAGAGTCCACGCAGCGAGAGATCGCCTACGCCGCGGCCACCGGCAAGCCCGTGTCGTTCACCGCGCCGGGCTGAGCTCGGGCGTGGTCGTGGACGCGCCGACACCCTGATCCTGTGCGGCACCGGCATCCGCTCGTAGTCTGTGGCCATGGCTCTCGCGCACTCGCCGATCCTGACCGTCACACCCACCCCCGCGCTCGACGTGTCGACGTCGACACCGCGCGTCATGCCCGAGAGCAAGATGCGCTGCGGCCCGACGCGGCTCGATCCGGGCGGCGGCGGCGTCAACGTGTCGCGGGTCGTGCGCAACCTCGGCGGTCGGTCGCTCGCCGTCTACACGGCGGGAGGCCCGACGGGGCAGGCCTACCGCCAGCTGCTCGACCGCGAGGGCATCGCCAGTCGCATGGTGGGGATCGCGGATGCCACCCGCGAGGGCTTCACCGTCGACGAGACGCTGACCGGCGAGCAGTTCCGGTTCGTGCTGCAGGGGCCCGACCTGTCGGAGCCGGAGTGGCGTGCGCTGCTCTCGGCGGTCGCCGACGACTTTCCCGTCGGCGGGTACGTCGTGACGAGCGGGAGCCTGCCGCAGGGCGTGCCGGCCGACCTGTACGCGCAGATCGCGCGCATCGCCCGCGACCACGACACGAGGTGCGTCGTCGACACATCGGGTGACGCCCTGCAGGCCGCGCTCGACGAGGGCGTCTACCTGATCAAGCCCAGCAAGCGCGAGCTGCGTGAACTGGTGGGGGCGACCGAGTCCGACGAGATCGCGCTCATCGAGGCCGCGCGCGAGCTGGTCGGCCGGGGATCGTGCGAAGTCGTCGCGCTCACGCTCGGCGGCGACGGCGCCGTGCTCGTCACGGCGGACGAGACGCTGCGCCTGGCCACCCCGCAGATCGAGGTCAAGAGCACCGTCGGCGCGGGCGACAGCTTTCTCGGCGCCCTCGTGCTGCGGCTCGCACAGGGTCGTCCGCTGGTCGACGCGTTCCGCTCGGGGGTCGCCGCAGGGTCGGCGACCTCGTCGCTCCCCGCGACCGACCTGTGCCACGCCGAAGACGTCGAGCGGCTGGAGAGGGGACTCGAGCCGATCCCGGTGTGACGGGTCGGGTCAGGTCGGGTCGCGGGCCATCCACACGTCCAGGGCACCCAGGCGTGCGGCGGCCGCGGCCGCCGACACCGCGCCGGTGACCACCACGTCGGCGCCCAGCTGCGACACCACGAGCTCGGGCGCCGGAAGGTCGAGGTCCGTCGGGAGCGAGCGTCTGGCCGCGACGACGACGGCCTCGATGCCCTCCGAGATCGCGCCCGAGACGACCACGCGCTGCGGATCGAACATGCTGCCCAGCACGCTGACGATGCGGGCGAGCACGGCGCCGACGCGGTCGACGATCGCCATCGCGGCGGAGTCGCCGGCGGCCGCGAGCTCGAGCACCGCCCGGGGGTCGGGCTCGCCGGCCGCGATCGCGGCGAGCGTGCCGTCGGGTGAGGCCGCACCGTCCGCGACGGCGGCGGCGGCCCACGCGGCCATGCGGGCGCCGAGTCCGTCGGCGGTGCCGACCCCGTCGACGTGCTCGAACGCCACCATCTCGCCGACGCCGCCGTGGGCGCCGCGCAGCACGTTGCCGTCGACGACGACGCCGGCACCCAGGCGCACGCCCGCGAGGAGGGCGATGTAGTCCCGGCATCCCACCGCGGCGCCGACCGCCCCCTCCGCGACGGCCGCGAGGGAGGCGTCGTTGTCGATGCGCACGATCGGGGCCCACGCGAAGGTGTCGGACAGGCCGGGGTTCATGCGCTCCCCGAACCCGCGGGGGTGGTCCGGCGAACGGCCCGCCGCGTTGACGGGGGCGGGCACTCCGACGCAGATGGCGAGCACGTCGTCGCGGGACCGTCCGGCATCGGTCAGCGCGTCGTCGACCGCAGCGGCGATGATCCGTGCGCGGGCGGCCGGATCGTCGCGGTCCATCACGAGCGTCGTGCGCCGCGTGGCCAGCTGCTGCGCGCGCAGGTCGGTGACCGTGGCGGTGATGTGCACGTTGCCCGCGTCGACGCCCACCAGCACCGCAGCGTCTGCGCGCAGTGAGAAGCGGCGGGCCGGCCGGCCCTTGCGGTACTCGCCCGCCTGGCGCGCGTTCGGCAGCTCTTCCAGCAGTCCGAGACGGGCGAGCGCGTCCATCGCATCGATCGTCGTGGACCGTGTCAGTCCCGTTGCTTCGAGCGCATCGGTCGCCGTGAACTCACCGGTGCTCCACGCGTACGCGAGCACCGCGTCCAGGCTCGCGGGGCGCGGCGGCGCTGCGGTGAGGGATGTCGACACGGGTATTGACCTCTCTGCTCTCGTCCTGCAATACTGCCCTGCAGACATTGATTTGGCGAGTAAATCTAATCAGTGACGATTCATGGATCGCAGTGCGGCGAACGGAGGACGAGGGTGTCAGCACCACGAAGAGGGATGCGGCGAACGGTCGCGGCCGCGGCGGTGATCGCGCTGGGCGGCGCGCTGCTCGCCGGCTGCTCCGCCGACGGCCGCGAGACGATCCGCTTCACCTTCAGCAAGCGCGAGGCGCTCGAGTTCATGAGCGGCGTCGTCGCCGACTACAACGCGTCGCAGGACGACGTGCGCGTCGAGATGGACACCTCAGGTGTCGACGTCGTCTCGGCGAGCTTCGTGCGCGGCAACCCGCCCGACCTCATGCTGGCCAACTACAACTTCGAGGTCGCGCGGTTCGTGCAGCGCTGCGCGCTCAGCGACCTCTCCGACACCCGTGCCGCCGCGAGCACCCGCGACGACCTGCAGCCCCTCATGGACCAGTACGGCGTCTGCGAAGGACGCACGAGCGCCCTCCCGTACTCGGTCATGGCGGCATCCGTCATCTACAACAAGCAGATCTTCGCCGACCACGGCATCGAGGTGCCCCAGACCTGGGACGAGCTCCTCGCCGCGTGCGACACGCTGTCCGCCGCCGGCGTGACGCCCTTCTATGCGACCTTCAAGGACGACTGGACCGTCGGGCAGGGCTGGTACGACTACTCGGCCGGCGGCTCGCTCGACGTCATCGAGTTCTTCGACGGCATGTGGGCCGAAGGGACGAACGTGGGGCCGGACTCGTCCGTGTCGTTCAAGAAGGACTTCGCCGAGCCCATGGCCAAGATGACGCAGCTCACCGAGAACTACGTGAACGACGATGCGCCGAGCCGCGGCTACGGCGACGGCAACCTCGCGTTCTCGAAGGGCGAGGCGGCGATGTACCTGCAGGGGCCGTGGGCCTTCAGCGAGATCGCGAAGACCGCGCCCGATCTCGAGCTGGGCACCTTCCCGCTGCCGATGACCGACGATCCCGACGACCTGGCGGTCCGCGTCAACATGGACCTCGCGGCGATGATCCCCGAGGGCTCGCGCCACAAGGAGGCGGCGCGGGACTTCCTGGAGTACCTGTACCAGCCCGACGTGATCGAGGCGTACAACGAGTCCCAGCTCGGGTTCACGCCCACGAAGGACGCGCCCGCGCCCTCCGACCCGCGCATCGAGGGGATGATCCCGTACTACGACGACGGGCGGATCTACCAGGGGCCGTCGGTGCTCGTGCCCAAGACGATCCCCGTCTTCAACTACGCCCAGGCGATGGTGCTGGGCGGCGACGTCGGCCACTACCTCGACGTCATGGATCGCGACTGGGCCCGTATGGCCTTCCGTCAGCCGGTCGCCCGCGATTCCGAGCCGACCGGCCGGCCCGACGAGACGAAGGAGTCCGACCGATGAGTGCCACCTCCACCCTGGTGACGCAGGGCGCGCGCCCGCCGAAGAGCACGCGGCGCGTCGAGCCGATCTACTACCTGTTCCTGCTGCCGAGCCTGGTCCTGTTCACCCTCGCGATCACGGTTCCGGGCGTCATCGGCATCTTCTTCAGTTTCACCGACTCGATCGGCATCGGGGACTGGAACTTCGTCGGCTTCACGAACTACATCGCGCTGTTCAGCGACCCGGCGATCCTGCAGAGCTACCTGTTCACGTTCGGCTTCGCGATCGCGACGGTCATCGTGGTGAACATCTTCGCCTTCCTGCTGGCGGTCGGGCTGACGGCCCGGATCAGGTTCAAGACCGGACTGCGGACCGTCTTCGTGATCCCGATGGTGATATCGGGCATCATCATCGCCTACGTCTTCAACTTCCTGTTCTCGAACTCGCTCCCCGCCCTGGGCACCGCGTGGGGCATCCCGTGGCTCCAGACGAGCCTGCTCGCGAACCCCGACCTCGCCTGGACGGCGATCGTCTTCGTCACCGCCTGGCAGGCGATCCCGGGCACCATGCTCATCTACATCGCCGGACTGCTGTCGATCCCCGGAGACGTCTACGAGGCGGCCGACCTCGACGGCGCGAGCAAGCCGCAGCAGCTGTTCCGCATCACCGTGCCGCTCGTCGCCGGGTATGTGGTCATCAACGTCATCCTCGGCTTCAAGGGATTCCTGAACGCCTACGACATCATCGTCGGACTCACGAACGGCGGGCCCGGCACCTCGACGCGCAGCATCGCGATGACGATCATCGCCGGCTTCAACGGCGGCGACTACGCGTACCAGATGGCGAACGCGACGATCTTCTTCCTCGTCGCCATCGTCATCGCGCTCATCCAACTCTCGGTGACGCGCGGAAGGAGCGCACTCTGATGACCACGCAGCCCGCCCTCGAATTCGAACAGGTCGAGCCGAGCCTCGATCTGCGCACGGCCCGCACGTCGACATCGCCCCGCCTGAAGCTGGAACGGGTCAACTGGTCCACCACGATCATCCTGATCCTCTGCGCCGTGACCGTGCTGCTGCCGCTGTACGTCACGATCTCGATGGCGTTCAAGACCACCGGACAGGCCGTCGACGGGAACGCCTTCTCGCTGCCCGCGCCGTTCAGCTTCGAGGGCTTCGTGACGGCGTGGAACCTGACGAAGTTCCCCGTCGGGGCCACGATCTCGCTGCTGGTCACCGCCGGCACCGTGATCGCCACCATCGTGCTGGCGGCGTTCGCCTCGTACGCGATCGTGCGCAACTGGGACAAGAAGCTCTTCAAGTACTCGTTCTTCTACCTGCTCGGCGCGATGTTCATCCCGTTCCCGGTCGTCGCACTCCCGCAGATCCAGCTCACCGGCCGGGTCGGGCTCGACAACCCCGTCGGCGTCGTCATCCTCGCCACCATGTTCCAGCTGAGCTTCAGCGTGCTGCTGTTCACGGCCTTCCTGCGCTCGATCCCGCTCGAACTGGAGGAGAGCGCACGCATCGACGGCGCCACGACCTGGCAGACGTTCTGGCACATGATCTTCCCGCTGCTCGCCCCGATGAGCGCGACGGTCGGCATCTTCGCCTTCCTCTACGCGTGGAACGACTTCATGATGCCGTCGCTCATCATCTCGGACCCGGCCTTGCAGACGCTCCCCGTTCGGCAGAACCTGTTCCAGACGCAGTTCAGCAACAACTACAACGTGTCGTTCGCGTCGTACCTGATGGCCATGGCGCCCGCGATCGTCGCCTACCTGTTCACCCAGCGCTGGGTGATGGAGGGCGTCACCCAGGGCGCCGTCAAGGGCTGAGCCGCGGCATCCGATCATCCCTCCGTCCGTCACGCACTCGAAAGGACCCTTCGTGACAACCTCTCCCGACCTCGCCCTCGCCCCCCGCCCGACCGGCGAGGACGCACCCTGGTGGCGGCAGGCGGTCGTGTACCAGATCTATCCGCGCAGCTTCGCCGACGCGAACGGAGACGGCCTCGGCGACCTGCCCGGCATCACGTCGCGCATCGACTACCTGAGCGCGCTCGGCATCGACGCGGTGTGGCTGAGCCCGTTCTACCCGTCCGAGCTCGCCGACGGCGGGTACGACGTCGCAGACTACCGGGACGTCGACCCGCGGCTGGGAACCCTCGACGACTTCGATCGGATGCTGGCGGCCCTGCACGAACACGGCATCAAGGTCGTGGTCGACATCGTCCCGAACCACACGTCCGATCGGCACGCATGGTTCCAGGAGGCGCTCGCCGCGGGTCGGGGATCGGCGGCGCGCGAGCGGTACATCTTCCGCGAGGGCAGCGGTTCCGACGGCTCGCAGCCGCCCACGGACTGGCTGTCGGTGTTCGGCGGATCGGCATGGGAGCGTGTCACCGAGCCCGACGGCACGCCAGGCCAGTGGTACCTGCACAACTTCGCGAAGGAGCAGCCCGACCTCAACTGGGATCACCCCGAGGTGCACGAGGACTTCCTCACCACGCTGCGATTCTGGTCGGACCGCGGGGTCGACGGGTTCCGCATCGACGTCGCGCACATGCTCACGAAGGACCTGACCGAGCCGCTCCCCTCGCGCGACGAGCTGGCGCTCCTGCCGCAGGACGGCAACCATCCGCTCATCGACCGCGACGACGTGCACGAGATCTACGCGGAGTGGCGCGAGGTGTTCGACTCGTACGACCCCCCGCGCACCGCGGTCGCCGAGGCGTGGGTGCACCCGTCGCGCATCCACCTCTACGCCCGTCCCGAGAGCCTCGGCCAGGCGTTCAACTTCGACCTGCTCGTCGCCGACTTCGACGCCGGGCAGTTCCGCCGCATCATCTCCGACAACCTGGCGCTCGCCGCGCAGTCGGGCTCGTCGAGCACGTGGGTGCTCTCGAACCACGACGTGGTGCGCCATGCGACCCGGTACGGCCTGCCGAACACCGCGGGCGCCGACGGGTGGCGGCACGACGACGAGCGCCCCGGCGGGGCCTGGCTGCTGTCGGGCGGCACCGAGCCCGCGCTCGACGGGGCGAAGGGCCAGCGCCGGGCCGCGGCCGCGACCCTGTTCATCCTCGGACTGCCCGGCTCGACCTACCTGTACCAGGGCGAGGAGCTCGGGCTGCACGAGGTCGTCGAGATCGAGGCATCCGACCGCCAGGACCCGACGTTCTTCCGCACCGCCGGGGCCGAGATCGGACGCGACGGATGCCGGGTCCCGCTGCCGTGGAGCGCCGAGGGCGCCTCGCTCGGCTTCGGCGCCGACGGCTCGCACCTGCCGCAGCCCGCGTGGTTCAGCGCATACGCCGTCGACGTCGAGGAGGCCGATCCCGGTTCGACGCTCGCGCTGTACCGCAGGGCGCTGCGGCTGCGGCACGAGCTGCAGACGGATGAGCGCCTGGAGTGGCTCGAGACCGGCCGCGACGATGTGCTGGCCTTCGCGCGGCCCAACGGCTGGCGCGTCGTCACGAACTTCGGGGTCGCCCCGTACCCGCTCGGGGACGGCGAGGTCCTGCTCGCCAGCGGCGAGAGCCCCGAGGGGGTCGTCGCCGGCGAGACGACGGTGTGGCTGGCGCCGGACGGGACTCGCTGAGGGCTCGGCTCACGGGGCCGTGCGTCAGTCGACGCACGGCCCTTCTTCTGCTCCCGGTCGGCATCTGCGGCGCACCGGGGTTACGCCACGACAGGACGCCGCCTAGGCTCGGGCGCGAGGCACTCGTGGTGAGCGAGCGCCGGCGAGACGAAGCATCCGCTCGACCAGTGTTCCTGCGCGACACCGCGGGGAACCGCACGCGAAGGAGGCTCGGGATGCAGACCTTGACGATCGACTTCATCATGTCGCTCGACGGCTACGGCGCCGCGGAGGGGTGGCCGGGCTGGTGGGGGCTCGAAGGCCCGGAATACCTGGGGTGGCTGGCCGAGTCGCCCGAACAGGACCATCCGATCCTCATGGGCGCCACCACGTACCGGGTCATGTCGGAACTCACCGCGGGCGGCGAAGAGGGCACCGACGTGCTCAACGGCGTGCAGAAGTACGTGTTCTCGTCCACGCTCGACGAGCCGCTGGCGTGGCAGAACTCCACCCTCGTGCCCGGCGACGCCGTCGAGTTCGTGCGGCGGCTCAAGGAGGAGTCCGAGGTGCCGCTGCGCACCCTCGGCAGTGTGTCGCTGTGCCGGTCGCTGCTGCGCGCCGGGCTCGTCGACCGCTACCGGGTCGTCGTGTTCCCCGTGATCACGGGCGCGACGGGTCAGGAGCGCATCTTCGACGGCTACCCCGACGTGCGGCTCGACCTCGTCGAGGCGCGCACGTTCGATGGGCGCAGCCAGCTGCTGGAGTACGTGCCGACGGTGCTCGACCGCCCGCCGCTCGGCTGACAGGCAGGAAGCGAGCGTAGGCTCGGCCCGTGCGTGCGATCGTTCATCACGAGTTCGGCGACCCGGCCCAGGTGCTCGGCGTCGAAGACCTGCCCCTTCCCGAGCCCGGCCCGCGAGAGGTGCGCCTGCGCATCCTGCTGGCGCCCATCCACAACCACGACCTGTGGACCATCCGCGGCACCTACGGCTACAAGCCCGAGCTGCCCGCACGGACCGGAACCGAGGCCGTCGGCATCGTCGACGCGGTCGGCGACGAGGTCGAGGGCATCGCCGTCGGGCAGCGTGTGGCCGCCGGCGGCACCTTCGGCGTCTGGGCGGAGTACGTGATCGCCAAGGCCGGCGCGGTCGTGCCCGTGCCCGACGGCATCCCCGACGAGGTCGCGGCCCAGCTCATCTCGATGCCGTTCAGCGCGATCTCGCTCGTCGACTTCCTCGAGGTCGGCGAGGGCGACGTGATCGTCCAGAACACCGCCAACGGCACCGTCGGGCGGCTGGTCGCCCAGATCGGCGCGAGTCGCGGCATCCGCGTCATCGGCATCGTGCGAAGAGAAGAGGATGCCGCACAGCTCGCCGCGGACGGCATCCCCGACGTCGTCGCCACCGCCGACCCGCAGTGGCGCGAACGGGCACGGGAGCTCGCCGGCGACCGGCCCATCCGCGCCGCCGTCGACTCGGTCGGCGGCTCCGCCGCGGGAGACCTGCTGCACCTGCTGGGCGAGGGCGGCACCCTCGTCTCGTTCGGGGCCATGGCGTCGGACCGCATGGAGCTGTCGTCGGGCGACCTCATCTTCAAGCAGGCGGTCGTGAAGGGCTTCTGGGGCAGCAAGGTGTCGGCGGCCATGCCGTCCGAGACCCGGCGTGCGCTGTTCGGCGAGCTGTTCCAGCTGGTCGGCAGCGGCCGGCTCACCCTGCCGGTCGACAGCATCCACTCGTTCGACGACGTGCGCGCAGCCGTCGAGGCGAGCGGGCGCCCCGGCCGCGTCGGCAAGGTGCTGCTGCGTCCCTGACGGGTCGGTGCCCCTCGCCCGGTAGGGTCGAGGGCGCATGAGCGGCACCGAGCATTCGAGAGTCATCGCCTGGAGCGCGGAGCTCCGCCGCGCCCACTCCCGCCTGCGCGAGGCGCTGCAGGCGGCGCGCGACGCGGTGCGCGAAGGAGCGGATGCGCCGACGGCGAGCCGCGAGCTGCTGCTGTACTGCCGCGGCTTCTGCGCGGCGCTCGACCAGCACCACCGCGGAGAGGACACCGCACTGTTCCCCGCGATCGAGGCCACGCACCCCGAGCTGGCGCCGGCGCTGCGCAAGCTGGAGCAGGACCACTCGATGATCGACTTCCTGCTGACCGCGCTCGACGCCGCGGCCGACACCGGCGCCCCGCCGGACGAGATCGAACGGCACCTCGACGGCGTCGGCGCGATCATGGCGAGCCACTTCGCGTACGAGGAGCGGCAGCTGCTGCAGGTGCTCGAGACGCTCGGACTCCAGGCCGACCCCGGGGCCGTCCTGGGCAGGCTCTGACGCGCGCCGCGGCGGCCGTGCGCGGCATCCTTACGCCGCTCGGGCCGGCCCGCTGACAGATCGAGATCGCCGAACTCAGCGGATCGACGACGGGACGCAGCAGCAGGCCGCGGCAGACGATCGACTGAGTGGGACCGGCCGACGGCCGGGGTCAGCCGTTGCCGTGACCGCCCCCGCCGCCGTGGCCGTTCCCCGGGCCGTCGCCGCCGCCTCCACCGCCGTGATCCGGGGCGGGAGCGGGATTCTCGTCGGGGGGCGGCGCGGGCGTCGTGGGCGGCGGGACGAACGGAGCGCGTCTCACCAGCTCGGCGGGCGGCGCGGGGAACCCGCCCCCGGGATACAGCTGGTCGGCGGCGAGCTGGATGTCGCGGACGATCGGCAGGCGCAGGGATGACAGCAGCCGGCCGTTGAACGAGGTGTGGAAGAGGTCGCCGAACCCGTCGGTGTTCCCCACCCACGCCGCCGTCGTCACGCGGGTGCTGGATTGGACGAACCACGTCTGATACTGCTCGTGGGTGCCGGTCTTGCCGATCGTGGGCGTGCCGTCGTTCGGGTTGCCGGCCGCCCCCGTTCCGCCCGGACGCGTGACGCCTTGCAGTGCGAACGCCGCCGCGGCGGCGACCCCGGGATCCACGACCTGGCTGCAGCGGTCGCCGGGGACGGGCAGCTCGGCGCCGTCCGCGTCGACGACGCGCTCGATCGCCCGCGGCACGCAGTACACGCCGTTGTTCGCGATGGCCGCGTAGGCGGCGGCCAGCGAGACGGGCGCGATGTTGTTCGTGCCGATGATCCCCGCGGCACCCTTGATGTCGATCGGCTTGCCGTCGCCGGTCGTCACGCCCAGGCGCGTCGCCACCTGTTCGATGTCGCAGATGTCGAGCTTCTCCGCCATGCCCAGGTAGCCGCTGTTGAGGGACTGCGCAGTGAACTGCAGCGGCGTCCCCGTGTATCCGCGCGCCCCGCCGAAATTGCGGACGACGTCCTTCTGCAGGTTGACCCAGGGGCCGTCGCA
Source organism: Microbacterium sp. (assembly GCF_051953575.1). Taxonomy (GTDB): domain Bacteria; phylum Actinomycetota; class Actinomycetes; order Actinomycetales; family Microbacteriaceae; genus Microbacterium. The sequence continues at coordinate 3,180 of NZ_JBQCIP010000118.1, read as the reverse complement.
GCGGTCCGCCAGCCGCGGGATCATGCGCAGGTTGCCGTTCACGGTCTCGGAGAGCGAGTGCCCCTTCTCGAGCCAGTCGACGAGGGTGAAGAGCTTGAACGTGGATCCGACCGAGAACCCCTTCGACGCTCCGTGCACCAGATCGCCGGCGTAGACGAGAGAGGTGTACGCGGGGTTCGTCGCCGCGAGGTCGGCGTCCTCGGTGAAGAGGTTGTTCTGGCTGATCGCGAGGATGCGGCCGGTCGTGGTCTCGATGCTCACGGAGGCCGACCCGAAGTCCATCGCCGCCACGGTCTGGGGTGCGTACCGTGACATCGCCTCTTGCGAGGCGTTCTGCATCCGCCAGTCCATGGTCGTGTAGATGTTCAGGCCGTCGCGGGTGAGCGAACGCTGACGGTCCTCGGGCTTCTCGCCGAAGGCGGTGGCGTAGTCCGGGTCGAAGCGGACGGTGTTGACGACGTACTGGCAGAAGAAGGGGACCGAGGTCGCTGCGCAGCCCGTCCGGGCCGGCTGGATCACCGGCGCGATGGGCTCGACGGCGGCGGTGCGGTACTGCTCCTCGGTGATCCGCCCGTCTTTGCGCATCCGGTCGAGCACGTACAGCTGGCGTCCCTTCGTCGCGCTGTACGCGTCGCCGGCGGCCAGGTACTGCTCCTTCGTGATCTGGCCGGCGGCGAGGAGCGTGTCGAGCCCGGCGAGTGTGCCGGGATCGACGTCGTCGACGGAGCCGTCGGCCGCCTTGTTGTACGTGGTCCCGTCGGAGCCCGTGATCGAGCCGCCGGTCTTGTCGATGCGGAACGTGTTGGGGTTCTGGACGATGCCGGCCAGCGTCGCCGCCTGGCCGAGCGTGAGCTGCGCCGCTGTCGTGCTGAAGTAGTAGCGGGCCGCCGCCTCGATGCCGTAGGTCGTGCCGCCGAAGTTGGCGATGTTGAGGTAGCCGAGCAGGATGTCGTTCTTCGAGTACTCCTGCTCGACCTGCACGGCGTAGCGGATCTCTTGCAGCTTGCGCTCATAGCCATCGGTGCCGCTGGCATCGGTGGCGTCGCGCCAGCACGCCCGCAGCACCTCGTCGCGGGTCTTCGTCTCGGTGGCCACGGCGTCGCGCTCGCAGCGCTGCACCAGGACGTTCTTGACGTACTGCTGGCTGATCGACGACCCGCCCTGCGTCGCGCCGCCCTGAAGGTTGCTGATCAGCGCGCGGGTCGTGCCGAGGACGTCGACGCCGCCGTGCTCGTAGAACCGCGGGTCCTCGGATGCGAGGATCGCGTCGTACATCACGACCGCGATCTCGTCGAACGTGACCGGCACCCGGTTCTGGTCGTAGAACGAGGTCAGCTCGACGTCCTGCCCGCTCGCGGGGTCCTTGGCGTAGATCGTCGTCGGCAGCATGAGGCGGTCGATCTCGAGATAGCTCGGCATGCTGTCGAACAGCGAGACGGCGGTGCTGGCCGCAGTGCCCGAGATGGCGATGGCCGGTGCGAGAGGCGCCACGATCAGCACACCCGTGATGGCGCTGAGCGCCAGCAGCCCGAGGAGGCCGCCGAGCACCCCGGCGACCGTGCGCCGGGGTCGCGGTACTGGCGCGAACGGCGAAGAAACCTCTGATGGCGGCTTCACGACGGCTCTCAACCTGCGGTACGCACAGGATGACAGACCGGCGGCCGATACGCGAGAGGGCGCGGGCGTAGGTTGGGATGATGGCTCGCATCCTCGCCGTCACCGGCGGCTACGTCGTCCCTGTCAGCTCCGACCCCATCGAGAACGGCACCGTGATCGTGACCGATGGCCGCATCACCGCCGTCGGCGGGTCCGACACCCCGGTGCCCGACGGCGCCGAGGTCGTCGACGCGTCCGGCAGCTGGGTGGTGCCCGGGTTCGTCGAGTCGCACGGCCACATCGGCGTGCACGAAGAGGGCGAAGGGTGGTCGGGCAACGACACCAACGAGATGACCGACCCGAACGGGTCGCGCTTCCGCGCGATCGACGGCATCGACATCGAAGAGGAGGGCTTCCGCGACGCCCTCCGCGGCGGCGTGACGACGGCGGTCATCAAGCCCGGTTCGGGAAACCCGATCGGCGGCCGCACCGTGGCGATCAAGACGTGGGGCGGCCGCACGGTCGACGAGCAGATCCTCGCCGCCGACGTGTCGGTCAAGTCGGCGCTCGGCGAGAACCCGAAGCGCGTCTGGGGCGACAAGGGCAAGACGCCGCAGACGCGCCTGGGCGTGGCATCCGTCCTGCGCGACGCGTTCGCCGCCGCGCAGGCGTACGCCGCGAAGCGCGACGCGGCCAACGAGAAGGGCGAGCCCTTCGAGCGCGACCTCGGCAAAGAGACGCTCGCCGCGGTGCTCGCCGGCGACCTGCTGTGGGACCAGCACTGTCACCGTCACGACGACATCGCCACGGCGATCCGCATCGCAGACGAGTTCGGCTACACGCTCGTCGTCAACCACGGCACCGAGGCGCACAAGATCGCGGACGTGCTCGCCGAGAAGCAGATCCCGGTCATCTTCGGCCCCCTCCTGACCTCGCGGTCGAAGGTCGAGCTGCGCGATCGCGCCATCGGCAACCTGGCGCTCATCGCCGAGGCCGGGGTCAAGGTCGCGATCACGACGGACCACCCCGTGGTGCCCATCGACCAGATCCGCCTGCAGGCGATCCTCGCGGTGCGCGACGGGCTCCCCGCGACGACCGCGCTCGAGGCGCTCACCGCGAACCCGGCCGACATCCTGCGCCTGAACGAGCGCGTCGGGGCCCTCGAGGTCGGCCGTGACGGCGACGTCGTCGTGTGGTCGGGCGACCCGCTGGCCGTCGATTCGCGCGTGCAGCGCGTCTACATCGAGGGGCGTCCGGTCTACGAGCCCGCCGAGGGCGGCTCGCGCGTCGTCGAGCGGTGGGAGCGGTTCGGCCGCACCGCCTGGAACTGACGCCCGCTCCGCACGCGCCGTCGCCGAGGCGGCGCGAGTGGCTGCCTCGCCCTGCCCGACGCGACCACACCCGCCACTTTCGCGCGGACGGGTCAGGAGGAGGTGGCAGATGTGGCTCTCTCATCCCGGACCGAGCGACCACGACGGCCACTTTCAGTGAGCGAGTGACTGAGTGAGGGAGTGGATGGCGGGGGGCCCGCCCCCCACCCCCACCACCGTAGGCCGCCCCCGTCGGGCGCGGGCGCCACCGAAC
>NZ_JBQCIP010000117.1:0-18595 GCF_051953575.1 Microbacterium sp. | reverse complement strand
TTACGTTCGCAGTGTGAGCGCCGTCACGCCGGGGGATCCGGGCAAGCCCGGGCCGCGCCCGCGCGCGCATGCGCCCGACGCGGCTGACCGCACCCGCGACCGCACGGCCACCCTCAACCAGCTGCTGCTGGCCGCCGTCGTCTTCGTGCTCGGTGTGCTCGTGGCGCTCGGGCCGTTCCACGGCGACACCGTGATGTTCTTCGTCGGCCTCGTCGTGGTGGTGATCGTCACGGCGGCGACGCTCGTCGTGCCCTGGAACCGCCTGCCGTACGGGTGGGTCGCCGTCGTGCCGGCCGTCGACATCCTCGCCATCACGATCATGCAGATCGCCGCCCCGGACTCGGTGCTGGGACTGCTCTGGATCTTCCCCACGACGTGGCTGGCCGGCGGCTTCGGGCTGCTCGGGTTGTTCGGCGTGATCGTCGCCATCGCCGGCGTCATCAGCGTCCTGACGGTGCAGAACGCCACGGAGGTCACCTATCGCACGTTCCTGCTGCCCCTCGTGCTGATCGCGGTGGCGACGACGAGCCATCTGAACGCCCGCCGCTCCGACGCGCAGCGGACCCTGCTGGCCAAGCAGTCGCAGCTGCTGCGCAGCATCCTGGACCGCACGCGACGGCAGGAGCAGATCGTCACGGAGGTGCTGGACGCGGTCGACTTCGGCGTGGTGCGCATCGCGCCCGACGGCCGCGTGGCCGTGACCAACGAGGCGCACGGCCGCCTGCAGCAGGGGCTGGAGCCCGACGACGCCGCGGGCGTGGCGGCGTTCCGCGACGACGGGACGACACCGCTCCCCACCGCTGAGCTGCCGTTGGAGCGCGCGCGGCGCGGCGAGTCCTTCGACGGTCAGGTGGTGTGGTTCGGCGTCGCGCCGGGGCCGCGTCGCGCGCTCACCACGACGGCCCGGCGACTCATCGATCCCGACGGCGAGGACGCGGGCGCGATCGTCGTCTCGCGCGACGTCACGGCCGAGCTCACCGCGCTGCGGGCGCGCGACGACCTGGTGGCGTCGGTGTCGCACGAGCTGCGCACGCCGCTCACGTCGATCCTCGGCTACCTCGACCTCGCCATCGAGGACCCCGAGACGCCCGCGACCGTCCGCGAGGGGCTCGACATCGCCGAGCGCAACGCGGAGCGACTGCTGCGGATCGTCGCCGACATCCTGACGGCGTCGAGCTCGTCGCCGTCCGCGGTCGAGGCATCCCTCGTGCCGCAGCTGCTCGACATCCGTGCGCTCGTGCAGGCGGCGGCCGCCGACGCCACGACCCGCGCGGCAGCGCGGGCGATCACGATCGACGTGTCGGGGCTGGAGCCGGCGACGGCCTGGGCGGACGCACTGCGGCTGCGTCAGGTCGTCGACAACCTGGTGTCGAACGCGATCGCCTACAACAAGGACGGCGGCACGGTGTTCGTCGGCACGACGAGCGACGGGGCCTCCAGCTGGATCCTCGTGCGCGACACCGGGGTGGGCATCTCAGAGGTCGATCGCTCACGCGTGTTCGAGCGCTACTACAAGGCGGGCGCGGACCGGCGTGCCGGCACCGGGCTGGGACTGGCCATCACGCGCGACATCGTGCGGGCCCACGGCGGCGAGCTCGGTCTGCACAGCGCCGTCGGCGTGGGGTCGACGTTCATCGTCAAGCTGCCGGCGACGGCGCCGGAAGGAGAACCGGCATGAGCCTCGATCTTGCCAGTGTGCTGGTCGTGACCGCACTCGTCGTCAACGTGAGCGGCGTGCTGTTCATCCTCGAGACCCTTCTCCGTCGCGACGAGGGCGCCGGCCGCATCTGGTCTGTCGCGTTCCTGGCGGCGATGCTGACGACCCTCGCGTACACCGTGTGGGCGCAGACCGGCGGCGCCTGGTGGGCGGTGGCGGTCGGGAACGCCGCGTTCGTCGCAGGGACGGGCTGCATGTGGCTCGGATGCCGTCGCTTCAACGCGCGCCGGATGGACTGGCCGACCATCGTCGTCGCCGTCGCGGTGCTGGCGGCCGGCATCTCGGTCGCCGCGGAGGGGGATGCCGGCGGGGACTGGGCCGGTGCGCTGTGGATGTTCGTGCCGCTCATCGTGTTCGCCGCCGCCGGCGCGGTCGAGTGCCTGCGCGGAGCCATGCGCGACTCTCGCACCGCGTGGGTGCTGGGCGCCGTGCTGGGATTCCAATCGCTGTATTACGTGTCGCGGACGACCGCGTTCGTCACCTCGGGTCCCGACAGCGCGCTGTTCGAGACGGCCTTCGGCACGCTCACGACGAGCTATCTCACCGTCACCCTCACGATCGTGGCGGTCGTCGTCACCTCGGTGCTGCGCGCCTCGCGGGCCCCGATGCGCGGCTACGCGCGTCGCGTCGACGACGCCCCGGACGACGACGGCGTGCTCGGCGGTGAGACGTTCGCGCGCGCCCTCGACGGAATCTGCCGCCGCGCGGCGCGCCGCAGCGAGACGATCGCGGTGACCGCCGTGCGGGTGGACGACCTCGACCAGATCTCCACCGCGTTCGGGAGCGAGGTGGCGGGCAGCGTCGCCGAGACCTGGCGCGCCGGGGTGCGCCGCCACGCCCCGACCAACGCCATCGTCGCCGAGGACGGCCCGACGGGCATCGCCGTGGCGCTGGCGGTGTCGTCGCCGCAGGAGGCGCGACGGCAGGCCGCCGTCATCTACCGCGGCCTGTTCGACGACCTGGGGCGCGTCGGCGGGGGAGTGATCCCCGTCGTCGGCGTCGGCGTCGCGCTCAGCGACTCGGTCGGCTACGACCCCAAGGGAATGCTGCGCGTCGCGCGTGAGGCAGCGAGCCGGGCCGCAGCGAACGTCGACACGTCGGTGCTCATCGGCGACCCCGAGTAGGGGGTCAGGCGGTCAGGCGGTAGCCGACGCCGCGCACGGTCTCGATCCAGCGCGGCTGCGATGGCGACTCCCCGAGCTTGCGGCGCAGGTTCGCCATGTGCACCTCGATGGCGCGCGCATCGCTGTCGGACACGTACGAGCTCGCGGCGAACGGTTCGCCGCGCAGCATGAGTGCGAGGTCCGACTTGGCGCGCACACGGCGCCCGGCGGCCATCAGGTCGGCCAGCAGGTCGAACTCACTCCGCGTGAGGTCCACGCCCGTGTCGTCGACCTCGACGATGCGGGTGCCGACGTTCAGGCGCAGTCCGCGGTGCTCCAGCCACGAGTCCTCGGACAGGCCCGCGGCTGCCGCATCCGTCGCCACGTGATGACGCGGACGCCGCAGCATCGCATCGATGCGCGCGCGGAGCTCCCGCGGGCGGAACGGCTTCGCCACGTAGTCGTCGGCGCCCGCCTCGAGCCCCTGCAGCGCATCGATCTCCTCGGTGCGGGCGCTGAGCATCACGATGTAGGTCGAGCTGATGGCGCGGATGCGCTTGGCGGTCTCGAAGCCGTCCATGCCCGGCATGTTGACGTCGAGGGTCGTCACGATCGGCGCGTGGGCTCGCACCAGTTCGACACCCGCGGCCCCGTCGGCCGCGCCGTGAACTTCGAACCCCGCCTGCGCGAGGACGACCGACAGCAGGGAACGGATGTCGTCCTCGTCCTCGATGACGACGGCGACGCGTGCTTCCTCCACCGATGCCCCTTCCGGAGCCGGCGAAGACTCGGCCGATTCCTGGACGTCGGTCATGATATCCCACCCCTGCGCGCACGCTCGAGCGCGTGTCGGCGGACCGCAGGCCGCGCGGAGGGCGGGAGATCTCCCCAGATCCCGCCCCGCGCGCGTCCTCGGTGCACCGACCGGAACGGCAGGAGCCCCCACAACCGCCGATCAGTCGGGCCTGAGACGGGTACCACCACTGGCGCTTCCTCGTCTCTTCGGTTCACCGAGGCTACCGCCGAGGGCTCAGGGCGACCTCAAGGGCGCCTCAGGAACCGCGCAGTGTTCCATGGCGGGCGGACGCCCGTCCCGGACGGCGGACATGGCATCCTCGAGGCATGCCCCTCGTCGCCCTCACCGGAGGAATCGCCTCCGGCAAGTCCACCATCGCCGCACGCCTGGCCGAGCACGGCGCCGTCGTCGTGGACGCCGACCGCATCGTGCGCGACGTGCAGTCGCCGGGGTCGCCCGTCCTCGCCGCGATCGCCGACGCGTTCGGGGATCGGATGCTGCGCCCGGACGGGACGCTCGATCGCGCGGCCCTCGGGGCCGAAGTGTTCGGCGACGACGCGGCGATCGCCCGTCTGAACGCCATCGTGCACCCTGCCGTGCGCGCGGAGTCGGCGCGGCGGTTCGCCGAGGCGTTCGCCGATGACCCCGACGCCGTCGTGGTGTACGACGTGCCGCTGCTGGTCGAGGCGCGCGTCGACGATCCGTGGGAGCTCATCGTCGTCGCGCACGCGCCCGCCGAGGTGCGCGAGCGCCGGCTCGTCGAGCTGCGCGGGCTCACCCCTGACGAGGCCGCCGCGCGCCTCGCTTCGCAGGTGCCCGACGAGGCGCGGCTGCGGATCGCGGACGTCGTGATCGAGACCGCGGGCACCGTCGACGACACGCTGCGCCAGGTCGACGAGCTGTGGGCCGACCTGGCCGACCACATCGCCCGCCGCGCCGCGCGCGCCTGACCGGCGCCGAGCCTCCGCCCGTTCAGGGACGCCGGGCGGCGGCATCCCTCCGCTCACCGCGAACCCGGCCCCGATGTCGGACGGTCGTCATACGCTGGATCGGTGCAGACCACTCGATCCGTACGGCCGTTCGAGGTCGTGAGCGAATACGCGCCGTCGGGCGACCAGCCTCAGGCGATCGCCGAGCTCGCCGCGCGTGTGAACGCCGGTGAGACCGACATCGTGCTGCTGGGTGCGACCGGAACCGGCAAGTCCGCGACGACCGCGTGGCTCGTCGAGGCCGTCCAGCGGCCGACGCTCGTCCTCGCGCACAACAAGACGCTCGCCGCGCAGCTGGCCAACGAGTTCCGCGAGCTCATGCCGCACAACGCGGTCGAGTACTTCGTCAGCTACTACGACTACTACCAGCCCGAGGCCTACGTGCCGCAGACCGACACCTTCATCGAGAAGGACTCGTCGATCAACGCCGAGGTCGAACGGCTGCGCCACTCGACGACGAATTCGCTGCTCAGCCGGCGCGACGTCATCGTCGTCAGCACGGTGTCGTGCATCTACGGCCTCGGTTCGCCCGAGGAGTACCTGCGTGCGATGGTCGCGCTGCAGGTGGGCGAGGTGTACGACCGAGACGCCCTGATCCGCAAGTTCATCGGGATGCAGTACAACCGCAACGACGTCGACTTCTCGCGCGGCAACTTCCGTGTGCGCGGCGACACGATCGAGATCATCCCGGTGTACGAGGAGTATGCGATCCGCATCGAGATGTTCGGCGATGAGATCGAGGCGCTGTACATGCTCCACCCGCTCACGGGGGACGTGGTGCAGCGGCTCGAGAGCGTGCCGATCTTCCCGGCGACCCACTACGCCGCCGGCACCGAGACGGTGCAGCGCGCGATCGGCACGATCGAGGACGAGCTCGGCGAACGGCTGAAGGAGCTCGAGTCCCAGAACAAGCTGCTCGAGGCCCAGCGCCTGCGCATGCGCACCACGTTCGACCTCGAGATGCTGCAGCAGCTCGGCTTCTGCTCCGGCATCGAGAACTACTCGAGGCACCTCGACGGTCGCGCCCCGGGCGAGCCGCCGCACACGCTGCTGGACTTCTTCCCCGACGACTTCCTCATGGTCATCGACGAATCGCACGTGACGGTGCCCCAGATCGGGGCGATGTACGAGGGGGATGCCTCCCGCAAGCGCACGCTCGTCGAGCACGGCTTCCGGCTCCCGAGCGCGATGGACAACCGGCCGCTGCGGTGGGACGAGTTCAAGAACCGCATCGGCCAGACGGTGTACCTGTCGGCGACGCCCGGACGCTATGAGATGGGGATCGCCGACGGCGTGGTGGAGCAGATCATCCGCCCGACCGGTCTCGTCGACCCCCAGATTATCGTCAAGCCCTCGAAGGGTCAGATCGACGACCTGCTCGAAGAGATCCGCATCCGCGCGGCGCGCGACGAGCGCGTGCTCGTCACGACACTGACGAAGAAGATGGCCGAAGAGCTCACCGACTTCCTCGGCGAGCACGGCGTGCGCGTGCGCTACCTGCACTCCGACGTCGACACGCTGCGCCGCGTCGAGCTGCTCAGCGAGCTGCGGGCGGGCGTGTACGACGTCCTCGTCGGCATCAACCTGCTGCGCGAGGGCCTGGACCTGCCCGAGGTCTCGCTCGTGTCGATCCTCGACGCCGACAAGGAGGGGTTCCTCCGCAGCGGCACCTCGCTGATCCAGACGATCGGCCGCGCCGCCCGCAACGTGTCGGGCGAGGTCCACATGTACGCCGACACGATGACGGACTCGATGACCAAGGCCATCGAAGAGACCGACCGCCGGCGCGAGAAGCAGATCGAGTACAACCAGGCCAACGGCATCGATCCGCAGCCGCTGCGCAAGAAGATCGCCGACATCACCGAGGTGCTCGCACGCGAGGCTTCCGACACCGACCGGATGCTGCGCGGCAAGGCGGCGGCGAAGACGAAGTCGGGCATGGGCAAGAGCCCGACGCCGCAGCTGCGCCGCGAGGGGATCGGGGCCGAGGGCGCCGAGCAGCTCGAGGCGACGATCGCCGACCTGAGCCAGCAGATGCTGGCGGCGGCGGGGGAGCTCAAGTTCGAGCTCGCGGCCCGGTTGCGCGACGAGGTGCAGGATCTCAAGAAGGAGCTGCGAGCGATGGAGCGCGCCGGGCACGCCTGACACCTGCGTCAGAAGCCGGCGGCTCTCGCGAGGCGCTCCAGCAGCTCCAGGCTCTGCGCGGCGGACTCGCCGTCAGACGGGTGGACCGATACGTCGGCGGCGAGGTCTGCGAAGCGGCGCGCCCGCACGTGGCGCCGACGCCGCGCAGCGCTGATGAGTCCGGCCGCGTCCTCGCCGGAGCCGGCGCGAGCGGCAGTGGGTAGGTCGAGCCAGCCCGGGCGTCCGGCGTCGTCGACGAACCACGTGTCGCGGAGGCGTGTGGACGAGCCGTCGGCCCCCTGCCACGAGCACCGCGGGAGCGAGGCGGCGAGGATCGCCAGCACGTAGGCGGTGTGGTAGCCCGCGAGAACGATCGCGTCGCCCCGGTCGCGGGGTGCGAGCCCGTCGAGCGGGGTCGCGGCCAGCGTCGCGCTCGGCAGCGTGCCGACGGCGTCGGCGAGGTCCAGCAGCACGGCGAGCGCCGTGGACTCGGCGGGGCCTGCGTCGGCGGCGAGCATCGGCCACGTGAGCAGCAGCTCGCCCGCGAGGTCCCAGTCCTCGTCGTCGAGGGCACCCGCCAGCGCAGCCTGCGCCTGCGCCAGCAGGCGGGGGACCAGAGAGGCGGGCACCGCGTCGGGGTGGCGGCCGAAGTCGGTGGCGTACATCAGTGCGTGTGTGAAGGCGTACGCGTCGTCCCGGCTTCCGCACAGCACGTCGAGGTGGGCCGCGAGCACGGTCGCGAACACGAGCTCCGGCACCGGGGGACGGCCGTCCAGCTGTGCGGCGAGCCACTCCTGCTCGAGTTCGCGATGCGGCAGGCGCTCTGTCGCGTGGGCGGATCGCGCGGCGAGGGCGCTGTGCAGTGCGGCGTCGAGAGCAGGGTCGGCGCCTTCTTCTCGGAGCACGAGGTAGGCGGCGGCGACATCGAGCGCCGCCGCGGGCCGCATGATCGCACCGAGGCGGATGTGCGGGTCGGTCACGAGGGGCCGCAGCCGTGCGGCGACGCGTTCGGCATGGACGACGACGTCCTGAGCGCCGCAGGCGCGGGCCACGCGGACGAGGATGGCAGTCTCGGCGGTGATCTTGGCGAGAGAGGTCTGGTGGGCGTCCAGATGGGCGCGCGCCGGCCCGTCGACGGCGGCATCCAGAGCGAGCTCCGCGATGTCGAGCCCGCGATGCACCCACCGCGTCCACGGGTGCGCGGGACCGGGACCGGCGATGCCGATCTCAGCCCCGCGTGCGGCGGTGTCGGTCACCCGATGCCGCCCTGCACCGCGCGTTCGCGCACCTGGGCGATGCTCACCCGGTCGAGAACGTCGATGTCGAGCTGGAACTTGGGCCATTTGTAGACCCGCAGATCGCTGCCGCAGAAGCGCCACCACGGGTCGTCTTCGAAGGCCGCTGCCGGTCCGAACTCGGCGATCGCCGAGCCGACGGCCTTGAAGTCGATCGCCGCGATGAAGGCTGCCTTCAGCTTGGCGTCGGTCTCCTCGTCCATGTCTGTCTCCTCTTGTCGAGGGACGCGTGCGCGTCCCAGGTTGAGGAGGCTCCGCTCCGCGGTGCAGATACACCGGTTCGGCTCACGGACAGTGCATCAGAGGCTTCGGACCCGACCGGTCGAACGTGTGCTGAGTGATGGGCGCGCCGCACAGCGGGCAGGCGCGTTCCGCGCGCTCGGCCGGCGACGGCGGGGGACTGCTCTCGTACGGCCCCACGGCGGCAGGACCGGCGAGCCGGATCAGCTTCGTGTTGAACCACGTGTACCAGCCGCCGGCCTCGCGCACGCGCTCGCGGAGCGGACGGGTGTCGGAGGGGGTGGCATCCGGATCAGACATGTTCATTAGTGTACTAATGATTAGCCCACGATAGGATAACGGTGTGACGGATACCGCCGATCTCAGCCCCGACGACCTGCTCAAGCTCGACAACCAGGTCTGCTTCGCCCTGGTGACGGCCGCCCGCAACGTCGTGGGGCTGTACCGGCCGATCCTCGAGCCGCTGGGCCTGACGCATCCGCAGTACCTCGTGATGCTGGCGCTCTGGGAGCGTTCGCCCCGGTCGCTGCGGGAGCTGTCGGGCGAGCTCGCCCTGGAACCTGCCACGCTGTCTCCGCTCGTCAAGCGACTCGAGACCCAGGGTCTCGTCACTCGCGCACGGCGCGACGGCGACGAGCGGGTGCTCGACGTCGGCCTCACCGCCGACGGGACCCGGCTGCGCGAGCACGCGCTCGACGTGCCGGGCCAGGTCATGACCGCGGCCGGCACCGACGCCGAGGCGCTGTTCGCCCTGCGCGACGCTCTGCGGCCGTTCTCGGGCGCACGCTGAGACCGCACACCGCTTTCCGAACCGTTGTGAGACCGTTCATCCAGGCTCTAGGCGATCGTCCAGGTTTCTCCTAGTCTCGAAATCGGCGCGACGAGGTCCACCCGAACCCGGCCCGGCTTCGACGCACCGTCTTGCACCGCATTCGAGAAAGAAGCACGCACCCATGCGCTCTGGTCCGCGTTCCGCACCCCCATCTCCCCGCCGCCGCCTCGCGCTCGGCGCCTCGGCCGTCACGGTCGCCGCGCTGGCTACCGGCGGCCTCGTCGTCCCCGCGGCCCACGCGGCCACGACCGACGTCCAGATCCTCGCGACCAACGACTTCCACGGCCGCATCCTCGACAACACGAGCAACGGCGAGGCCGGCGCGGCCGTGCTCGCCGGAGCGGTCAAGCAGCTGCGCGCGGCGAACCCCAACACCGTGTTCGCCGCCGCCGGCGACCTCATCGGCGCGTCGACGTTCGAGTCGTTCATCCAGCACGACAAGCCGACCATCGACGCGCTCAACGCCGCGGGACTAGAGGTGTCCGCCGTCGGCAACCACGAGCTGGACCAGGGCTACGGCGACCTCGTGAACCGCGTCATGGCCCCCTACGACGCCACGACCAACCCGTACGGCGGGGCGAACTGGCAGTACATCGCAGCGAACCTGAAGATGAAGGCGACCGGCGACCCCGCCGTGCCCGCGACGTGGATCAAGGACGTCGGCGGCGTGCAGGTCGGCTTCGTCGGAGCGGTCACCGAAGACCTGCCGACGCTCGTGAGCCCCGGCGGCATCGCCGACATCTCGGTAGAGGACATCGTGACCTCGGTGAACACCGAAGCGGCCGACCTCGTCGCCTCGGGCGCGGACCTCGTCGTCATGCTCGTCCACGAGGGTGCGCCGTCGACCGACTGCGCCACGATGGACGACTCCGGCGCCTGGGCGGACATCATCAACAACGTCTCGCCGGACGTCGACGCGATCGTGTCGGGCCACACCCACCTCGCCTACAACTGCTCGTTCCCCGTCGCAGCCTGGCAGGGCCGTGCCGTGACCGAACGGCCCGTCGTCTCGGCCGGTCAGTACGGCACGAACCTCAACCAGCTGGTCTTCTCGGTCGACGACGCCGGCAACGTGACGGCCAAGACCCAGAAGATCCTCGCTCTGGAGCACCCGGTGACGGTGGGCACCACGACCACGTGGGTCGCGGACTACCCCGCCGACCCCGACGTGCAGAAGATCGCCGCCGACGCCAAGCAGCAGGCCGAGGTGCTGGGCGCTGTGGAGCTCGGCAAGATCGCCGGGCCGTTCAACCGTGCCAAGCTCGCCAACGGCACCACCGAGAACCGCGGAGGGGAGTCCACCCTCGGCAACCTGGTGGCCGAGGTGCAGCGCTGGGCGACCGAGAAGCCGGAGTCGGGGTCGGCGCAGATCGCGTTCATGAACCCGGGTGGTCTTCGTCAGGACATGGTCGGCAGCAACGCCGCCGGCTACCCGGCGACGCTGACCTACCAGCAGGCGGCCGTCGTGCAGCCCTTCGCGAACACCCTGGTCAACATGCAGCTCACCGGCGCCCAGATCAAGAAGGTGCTCGAGCAGCAGTGGCAGCGTGACGCCCTCAACAAGGTGGCGACGCGTCCGTTCCTGCGCCTGGGCGTCTCGGACGGCTTCACCTACACGTACTCGCAGAAGAACGTGACCGAGTTCCAGAAGGACGACCCGAAGACACCCGACGTCGACGAGTCGACGATCTCGTACACCGCGCCCAAGGGCACCGTGACCGGGATGTGGCTGAACGGCGAGCCGATCGATGCCGCGGCGACCTACTCGGTCACCGTGAACTCGTTCCTCGCGACCGGCGGCGACAACTTCTTCGAGCTGGCCAACGGCGCGAGCAAGCGCGACACCGGCAAGGCCGACCTCGCGGCGATGGTCGACTACATGGCCGCGTTCGCCGCGACCACGCCGCTTCCGGTCGACTACGCCCAGCACGCGGTCGAGATCGGCTTCCCTGCGGGTGCTCCGGGCGCCTACGACCCGGGTGCCACCGTCGCCTTCGGCGTGAAGTCGTGGGCGATGTCCACGGCTCCCGACGTCAAGGACAGCCAGATCGCGGTGTCGCTCGACGGCGTGGCACTCGGCTCGTTCCCGGTCGACAACACGATCGGCACCGAGGTGTACGACAACTACGGCACCGCCGCGGTGTCGGTGCAGCTGCCGGCGTCCGTCGCCCGCGGCACGACGGTGCAGCTCACCCTCACGGGGACCCAGACGGGCACGTCCGTCGTCGTCCCGGTCGCGATCGACAAGGCCGACAGCACGACGGTCGGCCTGCCGAACAAGACCTTCGCGAACTCGAAGGGCAACGGCGTCATCCAGTACACGACGACCGTCACGACCGAGGACGGCACACCGGCTCTCGGCGAGGCGGTCATCTACGACGGCGGCGACGCGATCGCCACGGTCACGCTGACCGCCAGTAGCGGCGGCGTCGTTCAGGTCAAGTTGCCGAAGCTCGGCAAGGGCTCGCACCCGCTGTACGTCGTGTACGGCGGCAGCGACACGGTCAAGCCGTCGACGAGCGCGACGGTGACGGTCGAGGTCAAGTAGCCCGCGACCCTCCACGCGGCGGGGCTTGCGGCATCCACGGATGCGGCAGGCCCCGTCGGCGTTCCCGGCGGCCGTAGGGTGGGGACATGACACCCGCCGTCCGCTCCCGCACGGAGCGGGCCGGCGGGCGTCTGCGGGGGCTGGCCGCGGGAGGAGCGATCGTCGTCGTGGCGACGCTGCTCATGCTGCTGGCGAGCGTGCAGGGCGTTCCGCAGTTCCGCACGGTCCCTCCGGCCCAGGGGACGCAGACGGCTGAGCCCGCTCCTTCGGCAACCGCGTCGAGCGAACCGCTCCCCGAGCTGCCCGCCGACGCCGATCCCGGCGCCGTGCGCACCGTCATCCTGATCCTCCTGGGCCTCGTCGCCGCCGCGCTGCTGGCGCTGCTCGTCGTCGTCGTGACGAGGGCGCTGCGCCGAGCGTGGGAGAACCGCGAACTGGACGTGCGCGAAGGCGCCGTCATCTCTGCGGCGTCCACGACACCGGCGGCTGCCGATGCGCAGCCGGACGCCGCGGTGATCCAACGGGGCATCGTCGCCGCCCTGCAGCGCATCGACCTGGCCGCAGCCGCGGGCGACGCCATCGTCGCGGCGTGGGTCGGCGTCGAGGAGGCGGCCGCCGACTCGGGTGTCGCCCGAGGGGTCAGCGAGACGGCGGGGGAGTTTGCGGTGCGGATCATCGCCCGCCGGTCGGCCATCGAGGCGGACGCGCGCCGGCTGCTCGCCCTCTATGAACGCGTGCGCTTCGGGGGCTACGCCGCGACGGAGCCCGACCGTGCCGAGGCCCGGCGTCTTCTGGAGAGGATCGAGCGCGAATGGCGGTGATCCTGAAGCGCGTCGTCCTCGGGATGCTGGCGGTCGCGGCAGGCGCCGGGATCGTGTATCTCCTGGACCGGATGGGAGTGCCCGCCGGGTTCGCCGCGGCATGGCTGGTGCTCCTGCTCGCGCTGGGCCTGCTCACCCGCGCCGGTCTGCTCGACGAGGGCTCGTGGCCGCCGGCGCGACCTGAGCGGCGTCCTCGAGGGTCCGAGGTCTCGCGCCTCAGCTGGAACATCAACTCCCGCACGGGCGAGGCGGGGTTCCTCATCGTGCGCCGCGTGCAGCGCGTCCTCCGCCACCGCCTCGCGCGGCTCGGACTCGACCTCGACGATCCGGGCCAGGAGACCGAGGTGGACACGCTCCTCGGGCCCGGCATCCGCGAGACCTTCAGCCGCCCCGAGGTCACGCGGGCCGACCTCGAACGGGTCATGGCCGCGGTCGACCGTCTTCCCTCCCCCCAGAACCAGGAGCGCTGATGCACCCGGAACCCACACCCGCCACTCCGCAGGCCGAAGACGTCGCCGATCTCGGGCGCCGCGTCCTCGACAGCGTCCGCACGGCGGTCGTCGGCATGGACGACCCGCTCACGATCGCCCTCGCCGCCGTGCTCGCCGGTGGGCACGTGCTCTTCGAGGACGTCCCCGGGCTCGGCAAGACGCTCGCGGCGCGCAGCCTCGCGACCGCTCTGGGCCTGGACTTCCGCCGGCTGCAGTGCACGCCCGACATGCTCCCCGGGGACGTCACCGGCTCGTACGTCTACGCCCCCGACACCGGCGAGTTCCGGTTCCGCCCGGGGCCCATCTTCACCGGCCTCCTCCTCGCGGACGAGATCAACCGCACGACGCCCAAGACGCAGTCGGCGATGCTCGAGGCGATGGCGGAGCGCCAGGTCACCGTCGAGGGCACCCGGTTCCCGCTGCCTGCGCCGTTCCACGTCATCGCCACGTCGAACCCGATCGAGTACGAGGGCACCTATGCGCTGCCCGAGGCGCAGCTCGACCGCTTCATGGTGCGCCTCTCGGTCGGCTACCCGACCGCCGACGGCGAGACGCAGATCATCCTGGACCGGCTGCGCCGGCAGAGCCCGGATGCCGTCGTCGCCCAGGTCCTCGACGCGGACGGGCTGCTCCACGTGCAGCGGGCGGTGGAGACCATCCACGTCGACGCCGACATCGCGCGCTACTGCACCGATCTCGCCCGCGCGACCCGCACGGCCCAGCATGTGGCGGTGGGCGCATCGCCGCGCGGGTCGCAGGCGCTCGTGCTGCTGGGCCGTGCGTTCGCCGCACTCGACGGGCGCGCGTACGTCCGGCCCGACGACATCAAGCACCTCGCCGTGCCCGTGCTCGCGCACCGCCTCACGCTCACCCCTCAGGCCTGGGCGCAGGGCGTCGACCCCGCCGCGGTGGTGTCGGCCGCCGTGTCGCAGGTGCCCGTACCGCCGACGGTCGCGCAGCCGCGATGACCGACGGCGTCCGCGCGAGCGGCGAGGCTCCCGTGCGCTGGCAGCGCACGCCGGTGACGGCGCTCGGGCTCGCCGGCGCCGTGCTGCTCGCGGCGGCGGGCGTGGCGTTCTCCCGGCCCGACCTCGTCGCGGTCGCGCTTCCGCTCGCGCTCGCGACGGCCTGGGCGCTCGCGCGGCGGCCGGCCGCCGGCATCCTCCATCAGGCGCTCCGGGCCCGCGCCGGAGCGGGCGCTCCCGAGGAGGGACTCGTCGTCGGGGACGTGGATGCCGTCATCTCCGGGGACTGGGTGCAGCTCGCCGTCGATCAGGGCGGACTGCGCAGCGGCCTCGCCGACGCCGCGCCGGGCACCGGGACGCTGCGCACCCGCACCCGGCTGCGGCACACCGGCCCGAGCGAACTGATCGCGGTCACCGCGCGCGGCGTCGCGCAGGACGGCGCGTGGGTCACCGGCATCGGCCCGCGCACCGCGCTCACGTGGAACGCTGTGCCCGAGGCGGTCCCGCTGCGGCAGCTGCCGCTGGCGCTGCGGCTCACGGGCCTGCACGGCGGGCACGAGGGCGCGCGCCCGGGGCAGGGCGGCGACTTCCGCGACATCCACCCGTTCGCACCGGGCGACGAACTGCGTCGCGTCGACTGGCGGGCCACCGCTCGCCTCGCCCGGCGACCCGGCGACCTGCTGGTGAGGCGCACCCAGGCGCTGAGCGACAGCACCGTGGTGATCGCGATCGACACCGTCGACGACCTCGGTGAGGCGGTCGCCACCTGGGGCACCGAGGACCCCGAGCACAGCGGCGTGACGTCGCTCGACCTCGCCCGTCAGGCCGCGCTGTCGATAGCGACGTCGGCGGTGCAGGCCGGCGACCGCGTCGCGTACCACGTGCTCGCGTCCGGCGGTCGTTCGGTGCGTGCGGGTGCGGGCGCGCGGCAGCTGGCGCGCCTGCGCGACGTGATCGCAGCGACGGGACCGAGTGATCTGGAGGTGCGCTACCGGCGGGCGCCGGTCATCGCGCACGGCTCGATCGTGTTCGTGCTCTCGACCTTCTTCGACGGCGCCGCCGCCGAGCTCGCGACGCACTGGCGCGCCGCCGGCCACGCGGTCGTCGCCGTGGACGTGCTGCCCGTGCCCCGCACCGAGCGTCTCGGCCGGGAGCAACTGCTCGCGATGCGCACGCTGCTCGCCGAGCGCGAGGACGTGTTCGCCGAGCTGCACGCGACGGGCGTCGACGTCGTCGCCTGGGCCGACGGCTCGCCCGATGTCGCGCTGCGTGTCGCGGCGCGCGGACAGCGGCGCCTGAGGGCGGTGCGTCGATGAGGCCGCCCCGTGCGGACCGGCGGTCCCACTCGTTCCGCGTACGCGGCGGCGTGCCTGCCGTGCTGCTGCGTGTGCTGCTCGTCGCGGTGACGGCCGCCGGTGCGATGGCCGTCGTCCCGGTGCCGCTGTGGCGCGGCATCGCGATCACGGCCGCCGTGATCGGCGCGGTCGTGCCCCGGTCGCTGGCGGGCTGGATCGGGGGAGCGGTCGTGGGGCTGGGGATGCTGTTCGCCGACCCCACGCCGGCGCACACGGCGATCGCCGTGCTCGCCGTGCATGCGATCCACGTGCTCGCGTCGCTGACGTGGACGGTACCCGCCTGGTCTTGGATCTCGGTGCGCGCGCTGTGGCCGACCGCTCGCCGGTTCATCGCGATCCAGGTCGTCGCGCAGGCGCTGGCCTTCGGGATCGGGGCGCTCACGACGCGCGAAGAGGGTGCGGGGATCGCCTGGGCCGCGCTCGCGGGCGCGGTGGTGCTCGTGGTGGCGGTGGGGTCCGGACTGTACGCGCTGCGCCGGGCGGATGCCGCGGCGCCGGCCGTTCCCAGCGCATCGGCAGGACGATCCGGAGCCGATGTCGGAGGCCCCGCCTAGACTTGTCGGGTGCCCATCGTCCCTGTCGCCCTGCCCGGAAACCCGACCGCCAGCCCGTCCGCGAACGCCCTCGGCACCAGCGGAAAGCTCAGCGTCCGCGGTGCCCGGGTGCACAACCTGAAGGACGTCGACCTCGACATCCCGCGCGACTCCCTCGTCGTGTTCACCGGCCTGTCGGGCTCGGGCAAGTCGAGTCTCGCGTTCGACACGATCTTCGCGGAGGGTCAGCGCCGCTACGTGGAGTCGCTGAGCGCGTACGCGCGCCAGTTCCTCGGACAGGTCGACCGCCCGGACGTCGACTTCATCGAGGGCCTCAGCCCTGCGGTGTCGATCGATCAGAAGTCGACGAACCGCAACCCTCGCTCGACGGTCGGCACGATCACCGAGATCCACGACTACATGCGGCTGCTGTGGGCGCGCATCGGCGTTCCGCACTGTCCCGAATGCGGCGCCGAGATCCAGCGTCAGACGGTGCAGCAGATCGCCGACCAGCTCATCGACCTGCCCGAGCGCACCCGCTATCAGATCGTCGCGCCCGTCGTCACCCAGAAGAAGGGCGAGTTCGTCGACCTCTTCAAAGAGCTGGGCGCGAAGGGCTACGCGCGCGCCATCGTCGACGGCGAGCTCGTGCAGCTGGCCGAGCCGCCGACGCTCAAGAAGAGCTACAAGCACGACATCGCCGTCGTCGTCGACCGCCTCGTGGCCGCGCCGGGCATCCTCGACCGCGTCACCGACTCCGTCGAGACCGCGCTGTCGCTCGCGGGCGGCGTCATGCAGGTCAACTTCGTGGACGAGGAGGGGGATGCCGCCTGGCAGTCGTTCTCCGAGAAGCTGGCGTGCCCGAACGGGCACCCGCTGCAGCTGACCGAGATCGAGCCCCGCACGTTCTCGTTCAACGCGCCGTTCGGCGCCTGCCCGGCCTGTTCGGGCCTCGGCACGCGCATGTCGGTGGACGTCGACCTCATGCTCGGCGACGAGGACCTGTCGATCCGCGAGGGCGTCATCATCCCGTGGACGACGCAGGGCAAGGGGCTGTTCCAGTACTACGAGCGCCTGCTCGAGGGTCTGTCGAGCGACCTCGGCTTCTCGCTCGACACCCCTTGGCGCATGCTGCCCGAGGCCGTGCGCGAGGCGGTCCTGCGCGGGGAGAACTACAAGGTCACGGTGCGCTGGAAGAACCGCTACGGCCGTGAGATGCGGTACTCGTCGGGCTTCGAAGGCGTCGTGCCGTACATCGAGCGCCAGTACACGCAGGCCGAGTCCGACACGCAGCGTCAGCGGTGGTCCGAGTACCTCCGCGAGGTGCCGTGCCCCGTCTGCGACGGCGACCGCCTCAAGCCCGAGGTGCTCGCGGTGCTCGTGCACGGTCATTCCATCGCGGATGCCTCGCGCCTGAGCCTCGGCGAGGCCCGGGAGTACTTCGCGCAGCTGACGCTGACCGACCGCGAGGCGACGATCGCCGCGGCCGTGCTGCGCGAGATCCGCCTGCGCCTGGACTTCCTCATCCGCGTCGGACTCGACTACCTGAGCCTCAGCCGCGCCGCGGCGACCCTGTCGGGCGGCGAGGCTCAGCGCATCCGCCTCGCGACGCAGATCGGTTCGGGCCTGACCGGCGTGCTGTACGTCCTCGACGAGCCGTCGATCGGCCTGCACCAGCGCGACAACCGGCGTCTCATCGAGACGCTCGTCGCGTTGCGCGACCTCGGCAACACGCTCATCGTCGTCGAGCACGACGAAGAGACCATCCACGCCGCCGACTGGGTCGTCGACATCGGACCGGGCGCCGGCGTCAACGGCGGCGAGGTCGTCCACTCCGGGCCCATCGGCGAGCTGCTCGCCGACACGGACTCGATCACGGGCGACTACCTGTCGGGACGCCGCGCCATCGAGACGCCGAAGAAGCGCCGCAAGATCGACAAGAAGCGCCAGGTGACGGTCGTCGGAGCGCGCGAGAACAACCTCAAGAACGTGACGGTCGACTTCCCGCTCGGCGTGCTGACCGCGGTCACCGGCGTGAGCGGGTCGGGCAAGTCCTCGCTGGTCAACGGGATCCTCTACCAGGTGCTCGCGACGCGCCTCAACGGCGCGCGCCGCGTCGCCGGCAAGCACACGCGCGTGACGGGCCTGGAGAACCTCGACAAGGTGGTGCACGTCGACCAGGCGCCCATCGGCCGCACGCCGCGGTCGAACCCGGCGACGTACACCGGCGTCTTCGACCGCATCCGGACGCTCTTCAGCGAGACGCCCGAGGCCAAGGTGCGCGGCTATCAGCCGGGTCGCTTCAGCTTCAACGTCAAGGGCGGCCGCTGCGAGGCGTGCTCGGGCGACGGCACGATCAAGATCGAGATGAACTTCCTGCCCGACGTCTACGTCCCGTGCGAGGTCTGCCACGGCGCCCGCTACAACCGCGAGACGCTCGAGGTGCACTACAAGGGCAAGACGATCGCCGAGGTCCTCGACATGCCGATCGAGGAGGCCGCCGGGTTCTTCGAGGCGGTCCCGGCCATCCACCGGCACCTGAAGACGCTGGTCGACGTGGGCCTCGGCTACGTCCGGCTGGGCCAGCCCGCGCCCACCCTGTCCGGCGGCGAGGCCCAGCGGGTCAAGCTCGCCTCGGAACTGCAGCGCCGCGCCACCGGCCGGACGCTCTACATCCTCGACGAGCCGACCACCGGCCTGCACTTCGCCGACGTCCAGCGACTGCTCGAGATGCTGGACCGGATGGTCGAGCAGGGCAACACCGTGGTCGTGATCGAGCACAACCT
>NZ_JBQCIP010000116.1:0-4332 GCF_051953575.1 Microbacterium sp. | reverse complement strand
GACATCGCGCCCCACCTCACGACAGACGACGACACCCCTCAGGGGGAGAGGACGCAGAATGGACAAGCCGGCGGTGGCGGTGCTCTTTGGCGGTCGATCCAGCGAGCACTCGATCAGTTCCGCAACGGCGGGCGGGGTGCTCCGGGCGATCGACCGTGACCGCTACCGCGTGATCCCGATCGGGATCACGCGCGACGGCGTGTTCGTCCTCGAGGACGACGACCCCGACAAGTTCGCCCTCGACGCCGACCGTCTGCCGGAGGTGGCCGACAACGGCACCCGCGTGGTGTGGCCCGAGGGCGGAGCGGACCGCACGCTGCGCGCGCGCCGCGCCGACGGCACGATCGAGGATCTCGGGCGGCTCGACGTCGTACTGCCGATCCTGCACGGCCTGCACGGCGAGGACGGCACCGTCCAGGGCTTCTTCGACACGCTCGGGATCCCGTACGCGGGCGGCGGCGTGCTCGACTCCGCGCTGTGCATGGACAAGCACTTCATGAAGATCGTGCTGGCCGCCGCCGGCGTGCCCGTGTCGCCGTGGGTGACGGTCACCCGTGCCCGGTGGGAGAGCGACCCCGACGGCGTGCGAGCGGATGCCGCAGCCCTGGGAGAGCCGTCGTTCGTGAAGCCCGCGCGCGCCGGGTCGAGCGTCGGCGTCTCGAAGGTCCACGAGGCCTCCGAGCTTGATGCCGCGCTCGCACTCGCGTTCGCCGAGGACGACAAGGTGCTCATCGAGTCCGCGATCGTCGGACGCGAGGTCGAGGTCGCGGTGCTCGAGGGTCGCGGCGGTGCCGGCGCCCGGGCGTCGCTGCCCGGCGAGATCGTGCTCACGACGCGCGAGTTCTACGACTTCGAGGGCAAGTACCTCGGCGGCGACGGGGCCGACGTCGTGTGCCCCGCCGATCTCACGGACGCCGAGATCGCCGCGATCCAGGAGCTGGGGGTCCGTGCGTTCGACGCCGTCGACGGGCGGGGTCTCGCGCGCGTGGACTTCTTCCTCACCGCGGGCGGCCTCTACGTCAACGAGCTCAACACGATGCCCGGCTTCACGCCGATCTCGATGTTCCCGAAGTGCTGGATCGCGTCGGGCATGACCTACCCCGAGCTGATCACCGAGCTCATCGACACGGCGCTGGAGCGCGCGGCCGCCTGAGCGCGGGACGTGGGGGCGGGCGTCAGCCGGCCGTCGCGTCCTGCTCGAGCGATTCGACGTTCGTGCACGCCGCGACGCTCGTCGTGGCGTTCTGCACCACCCGTTCGCCGAGCTGCGTGAGCACCTCGTTGGACGACACCGCCTCGTTGTCGATGAACACCTCGACGGCGGGCTCGCGCCCGTACGTCGTGACGAGGTACTTCGGGGCCTGCGTCTCGTCGACGATCCAGTCGACGCCGCCGAGGCTGATGCACTTCGCCTCGGTGGGACCGGGCGGCGTGACGCCGCAGCGCAGCAGTATCGCCGAGCCGTCGTTGCCCCACGCGCCGGTCGCCTGGGCGTCCGTCCAGATGCGGGACTGTCCGTCGACGGAGCCGGGAAGCCGGACGCTCACCTCGGCGCAGGCGGGATCGTTCGAACCCTTCGCCGGTGTCATGTCGACCGTGGTCGCGCAGCCGGCGAGGCCGATCGTGGCGACCACCGAGAGTCCGGCAGCGAGCAGGGTCGGGATCACACGCACCCTTCCAGGCTAACCCCGGGCGTGACGGCATCCGGACCCGGCCGACGGTAGCGTGGACGGATGGTCGACGAGCACGCGGATCCGACGGTGGGCGAGCTGCGCGAGGGCGT
The DNA here is from genome assembly GCF_051953575.1 of Microbacterium sp. GTDB lineage: Bacteria > Actinomycetota > Actinomycetes > Actinomycetales > Microbacteriaceae > Microbacterium. The sequence continues at coordinate 2,549 of NZ_JBQCIP010000116.1, read as the reverse complement.
GATCCTGCGGAGCATCCTGGAGCGGCTGGGGGAGTCGAACGCCCTGGTCGGGCCGGGTGACGATGCCGCGCTGATCGCCGCCGCCGACGGCCGCGTCGTCGCGACGGTCGACACGCTGGTGCATGGGCCCGATTTCCGGCTCGCATGGTCGAGCGGCTACGACCTCGGATACAAGTCCGCGGCGGTGAACCTCGTCGACGTGGCGGCGATGGGGGCGACGCCGACGGCGCTCCTGGTGGCTCTCGCGATGCCCGACGCCACGCGGCTGTCGTTCGTGACCGGTCTCGCCGACGGCTTGCGCGCGGCGTGCCGGGAGCTCGCCCCCGGCTGCCGCGTCGAGGGCGGCGACCTGACGGTGTCCGACACGTTGACGATCGCGGTGACGGCGCTCGGCGCCCTCGCCGGCCGCGCGCCGGTGCTGCGTTCCGGTGCCCGCGCCGGCGACGTCGTGGCGGTCGCGGGCGACCTGGGCCGGGCGGCGCGCGGACTCCGCGTGCTGTTCGAGAGGTTCACGGATGCCGCCCACGCGCCGGTCCCCGTCGACGAGAGCGTGCTGACCCCCGCGGAGCGCGACGACCTCGCGGCTCAGTTGCGGCCCGCTCCGCCCGTGGCGCTCGGTCCGATCGCGGCCGACGCCGGGGCGACGGCCATGATGGACGTATCGGACGGCCTCCTGCTGGACGCGTCGCGTCTGGCGGAGGCATCCGGGGTCACCGTCGCGATCGACTCGGCGACCCTCGGGGACGACGTCCACTCCGCGCTCACCGGCGGCGAGGATCACGCGCTCCTCGCGACGTTCGCGCCGGATCGGCCGCTGCCTGCGGGTTTCCGTCGCATCGGCGGGGTCCTGCCGCGGGCTGCCGATCCCGTCGTGGTCGACGGCGCACGGTACGAGGGTCGCACCGGGTGGGATCCCTATCGCGACTGGGACGCCCGCACCGGCTGAGGCTCAGTGCGCGGTCGTCGCCCACCAGAGCGTCGTGTCGCCGTAGCGCTTCGACCTCGTCGCGACGAGCCCATCCGGCAGCGCGGGCTCGGGTGACCGTGACGAGCGTTCGACGATGACGTCGGCGCCGGCGGCCACGAGCGGCACGAGCAGGGCGAGCGTCGCGGCGAGCTCGGTCTCGCCCACGTCGTAGGGCGGGTCGAGGAACACGAGGTCGTACGGTCCGCGTGCCGCGCGCAGATAGGCGTCGACCGAGGCCCGGTGCACGCGGATGCCGGTGCCGTCGCCGAGCGCCTTCGCCACCCGCCCGGCGTTGCGCTGGGCGATGGTCGCTGCGCGCGGCGCCTTCTCGACGAGGTCGACGGATGCCGCACCGCGGCTGGCCGCCTCGAGACCGAGCGCGCCCGACCCGGCGTACAGGTCGAGCACCGCTGCGCCGTCGAGCACCCCGGCCGACTCGAGCGCTCCGAACAGGGACTCGCGCACCCGGTCGCTGGTCGGGCGCGTCCCGGCGTCGGGGACGTCGAGGGCGAGGGAGCCGGCGCGGCCCGCGATGATGCGCGTCACCCCCTCACGATAGCCCGCGAGCGGGTGCGCACGCGTCGGCCGCGTCGCCGTCTGTCGGGGTCGCGCGATAGCCTCGGTGGATGACGTCCTTCACGCTGGATTCGCGTCTGGGCGGCGCGATCGGCGGCAAGACGGCGGGGGCACTGGAACGCGCCTTCGGCATGACGACCGTCGGCGACCTGCTCGTGCACTACCCGCGGCGCTACGCGCGGCGCGGCGAGCTCACCCCGATCTCGACGCTGCCGATCGGCGAGCCCGTCACGATCGTGGCCGAGGTGCGCCGCGTCAACGAGCGCCGCATGAAGAACCGCAACGGCTCGCTGCTCGAGGTCGTCATCAGCGACGGCAACGGCGAGATGTCGCTGACGTTCTTCAACCAGGCGTGGCGCGTGCGCGACCTTCGGCCGGGGCGTCAGGGGATCTTCGCCGGCAAGGTCGGCGTGTACCGCGGAGCGCAGCAGCTCACGCATCCCGACTACGAGCTGTTCGAGGATGAGGACGCCGCCCGGCTGAAGGCGGCCGAGAACGCGCATCTGCCGATCCCGATCTACCCGGCCACGAGCACGGTGGCCAGCTGGCAGCTCCAGAAGACCGTCGAACTCGTGCTCGACGGTCTCGGTGAGATCCCCGAGCCGTTGCCGCTGGAGGTGCGGGCGCGGCACGACCTGCTGGACGCACGGACCGCGCTGGAGCGCATCCATCGTCCTCAGCAGTTCGACGAGATCGATCAGGCGCGCGCCACTCTCCGCATGCAGGAGGCGTTCGTGCTGCAGGTGGCGCTGCTGCAGCAGCGGGCGTCGGTGCGGGCCATGTCGGCCACCCGGCGCACGCCGGGCTCGCTCCTGGAGCGGTTCGACGAGGCGCTGCCCTTCCCGCTGACACCCGACCAGGTGAGCGTGGGCGATCAGATCGTGCGCGATCTGCAGGGCGACTGGCCGATGAACCGGCTCGTGCAGGGCGAGGTGGGCTCGGGCAAGACGCTCGTCGCCCTGCGCGCCATGCTGCAGGTGGCACAGTCCGGCGGCCAGTCCGCATT
>NZ_JBQCIP010000115.1:0-24972 GCF_051953575.1 Microbacterium sp. | reverse complement strand
GGCCGAGCAGCGGTTCGACGCCGACGGCACGCCGTACGTGGGCGCCGGCGCGACCGTCCGCCTCGACGGACGGGTGAAGGGGCTGAAGGCCGACGCCGAGCTGCGGGTCATCTTCGCCGTCGAGGAGCCGCGACGCGTGGGCTTCGCGCTGGGCACCGTGAGCGACTCGGTGGTCAGCGGCGAGGAGTCCTTCATGCTCGAGTGGTACGAGAACGACGAGGTGTGGTTCACCGTCCGTGCGTTCGATGCCCCGCACGCGTTCCTGTACAAGGTGCTCCCCGCTCTGACCAAGCGCCGCCGTCGCGAGCTGTTCACGCGCTACCTGCGCGCGATCTCGCCGCTGTATTCGACGCCCGCGTGAACGCGAGAGCGTGATGGGATCGGCTCTGCCCCTGGGCGATCCGATGCCGTCGGACGGAGCGCTGCCCGACGGCATCCGCGTCGATCCCGCCGTGCCGTTCGGCGTGTACCTCCACGTGCCGTTCTGCCGCGTGCGCTGCGGGTACTGCGACTTCAACACCTACACGTCGTCGGAGCTGCGCGGTGCGCGCCAGGACCAGTACGCCGACACCCTGCTGCGCGAGGTGGACCTCGCGACGTCGGTGCTCGGCGCGGCAGGCGGTCTGCGGCCCGCGTCGACGGTGTTCTTCGGCGGTGGCACGCCCACACTGCTGCCGCCGGGCGACCTCGCACGCATGCTCGACGGAGTGCGCGGCGCGTTCGGGCTGGCCGACGGGGCCGAGGTGACCGTCGAAGCCAACCCCGACACGGTGTCGCCCGCCGTCGCGCACGAGCTCGCCGCCGCCGGGGTCACCCGCCTGTCGATCGGCATGCAGTCCGCGGTGCCTCACGTGCTGGCCGCGCTCGACCGCACCCACGATCCCGAGAACGTCCGCACCGCCGTCGCCGCGGCGCGCGAGGCGGGCCTCGACGTGAGCGTCGACCTGATCTACGGAGCGCCCGGCGAATCGCTGGAGGACTGGCGCGCGTCGCTGGAGGCCGCATCGGCGCTGGACCCCGACCACATCTCGGCCTACGCACTCATCATCGAGGACGGCACGAAGCTCGCGCGGCAGATCCGCCGCGGCGAGGTGCCGGCGCCGGACGACGACCTGCAGGCCGACATGTACGAGCTCGCCGACGACCTGCTCGGCGGCGCCGGATACGACTGGTACGAGGTGTCGAACTGGTCGCGCGGCGTGGAGCACCGGTCGCGGCACAACCTCGCATACTGGACCGGCGCCGACTGGTGGGGCTTCGGCCCGGGCGCGCACAGCCATGTCGCGGGGGTGCGCTTCTGGAACGTCAAGCATCCGGCCGCGTACGCACAGCGCCTCGCCGCGGGGGAGTCGCCCGGCGCCGGCCGCGAGATCCCGGATGCTGCCGCCCGCGCGCTCGAAGGCGTGCTGCTGCGCACCCGCATCCGCGAGGGGCTCGACGTGTCGGAGCTGCTGGGCGAGGGGCGCCACGCGGTGGCTGCGCTGATCGCCGACGGGCTCATCGAGGGTGCGGACGCGCGGCACGGCCGGATCGTGCTGACCCGCCGCGGCCGGCTGCTGGCGGATGCCGTCGTGCGGGCGCTGACCGACTGACCCGGCCTCCTCGACTCGCGCCGTGCGCTCGGCGATCCAGGGATGCCGATCGGATAGAATTGGCACTCCAGACATGTGAGTGCCAGCAGTGCACGGCGTCCACGGCGAGGCGGGAGGCGGGATGGTCAGCGAGCGGGGTCTGCAGGTGCTGCGGGCGATCGTCCAGGACTACGTCGACACGCGCGAGCCGGTCGGCAGCAAGGCGATCGTCGAGCGCCACGCGTTCGGCGTGTCCGCGGCGACCATCCGCAACGACATGGCGCTGCTGGAGGACGAGGATCTCATCGTCGCCCCGCACACGTCGTCGGGCCGCGTGCCCACCGACAAGGGGTATCGGGTCTTCGTCGACCATCTGGCCGAGCTGCGCCCGTTGAGCACCGGCCAGCGCGCCGCGATCGCGTCATTCCTCGACGGCTCCGGCGACCTCGACGACGTCCTGGTGCGCACGGTGCGGGCGCTCACGCAACTGACCGGTCAGGTCGCGATCGTGCAGTACCCGTCGTTCGCGCGCGCGAACGTGACCCACGTCGAGCTGGTGCAGCTCGGCGGCGGGCGGATGCTCGTCATCGTCGTCACCGACACCGGCCGGGTGTCGCAGCGACTGACGTTCGTGGGCGACGAGTTCGACGAGGCCGACTTCGCCCGCATCCGCGCCGAGCTCGGCACCCTCCTGGTCGGCCGCCCGGTCCGCGAGGGGCTGCAGCGCATCGCCGACCGGCTCGCCGCACCGTCGGCACAGGCGCCCGCCCACGTGCGCGCGACCGACGAGATCGTGCGGGCGGTCGCCGAGGAGCTCGAGGAGTTCCGTCAGGACAAGCTGGTCATGGCGGGCAGCGCCAACCTCGCCCGTCGCGAAGCAGACTTCCGCGGCAGCATCTACCCGCTGCTGGAGGCCATCGAGGAGCAGGTGACGCTCCTGCGCCTCATGGGAGAGATGGTCGCCGACGAGCAAGGACTGGCGGCCAGCATCGGCCGCGAGAACGAGCCGTTCGGACTGGCCGAGGCATCGGTCGTGACGAGCGACTACGACGCGACGGGCTCCAAGGCCCGCATCGGCGTGCTGGGTCCCACCCGCATGGACTATCCCACGAACCTCGCGGCGGTCCGAGCCGTCGCGCGCTATCTCACGCGCATGCTCGAGCAGGACGACCCCTCCCGCTGAGGCAGACGCAGACACGATCCCGCGGCGCATCCGCGGCAGGAAGGCGAAAGTGGCTGACCACTACGAGGTCCTCGGCGTCTCACGCGACGCCACCCCCGACGAGATCAAGAAGGCGTACCGGCGTCTCGCACGCCAGCTCCACCCGGACGTGAACCCCGGCGAGGAGGCATCCGAGCGGTTCAAGCTCGTGACCCACGCGTACGACGTGCTGAGCGACCCCGATCAGCGCGCGCGGTACGACATGGGCGGCGGCGACTCGCCGTTCGGCGGCGGAGCAGGCGGCTTCGGCGGCTTCGGCGACATCTTCGAGACCTTCTTCGGCGCCGCGGGCGGCGGACGCGGCGGGCGGCCCCGATCGCGGCGCGAGCGCGGCCAGGACGCCCTGGTGCGCGTGACCCTCGACCTCGGCGACGTCGTGTTCGGGGTGCACCGCGACATCGAGGTCGACACGGCCGTCGTGTGCGAGACCTGTGACGGATCCTGCTGCCAACCCGGCACGACGCCCGTCACATGCGACATCTGCCATGGCACGGGTCACGTGCAGCGCCAGGTGCGCAGCCTCCTCGGCAACGTCGTGACCACCCAGCCGTGCAACGTGTGCCAGGGCTACGGCACGACGATCCCGTACCCGTGCGCCACGTGCCAGGGACAGGGCCGCGTCCGCTCGCGCCGCACCGTGTCGCTCGACATCCCGGCCGGCGTCGAGACCGGGCTGCGCCTGCAGCTGCCGGGCTCGGGCGAGGTCGGGCCGGCGGGCGGCCCCAACGGCGACCTGTACATCGAGGTGACCGTGACGCCGCACGAGGTGTTCAGCCGCGACGGCGACGACCTGCTGGCGACGCTCGAGGTCTCGATGCCCGATGCGATCCTGGGCACGACGACGACGATCGAGTCGCTCGACGGGCCGGTCGACCTCGAGGTGCGCCCGGGCGCCCAGGCCGGAGACATCCTGACGATCAAGGGGCGCGGCATCACGCCGCTGCGCGGCTCGCAGCGCGGTGACCTCAAGGTCGGCGTGCACGTGGTGACGCCGACACGGCTCGACCACAAGGAGCGGGCCCTCATCGAGGAGTTCGCGAAGCGCACGAAGGCCCCGGCCCCGAAGCTCGCGGAGTTCCACCAGGGGCTGTTCTCGAAGCTCCGCGACCGCTTCCGCAACGGCTGACCGTGGCGCTGCACTTCCTGATCGACGGGGCCGCAGGCGCTCTGATCGACGGTGCCGCGGGCGCTCACCTCGACGGGCCCACGACGGCGGGTCCCGGCGACGCCGTGACACTCACGGGCGCCGAGGCTCACCACGCCGCCGCGGTACGGCGCGTCCGCGTCGGCGAGGAGGTGACGCTCGGCGACGGCCGCGGCGCGTGGCTGACGGGCAGAGTCGAGTCTGTCGCGCCGCGCGAGGTGGTCGTGCGCATCGAAGGGCGAACGGATGCCGCCGCCCCGAGCCCGCGCGTCGTGCTGGTGCAGGCGCTCGCCAAGGGGGATCGCGACGAGCTGGCGGTGCAGGCCGCGACCGAGCTCGGCGTGGACGAGATCGTGCCGTGGCAGGCGTCGCGCAGCGTGTCGCGCTGGGATGCGGCCAAGGCCGCCAAGGGCCGTGCGCGCTGGGCGACGATCGCCCGCGAGGCGGCGAAGCAGGCGCATCGGGCGTGGCTGCCCGAGGTGTCGGAGCTCACCACCACGCGTGCGCTCGCGCAGCGGGCAGCAGCATCCACGATCCTCGTCCTCGAGCCGACCGCCTCGGTCGCGCTCAGCGCGCTGGAGCTCGACCCCGCCGACACGCGCGACATCGTGCTCGTCGTGGGCCCCGAGGGCGGGATCGCCGCCGACGAGCTGGAGACGCTCGTCGCCGGCGGCGCGCGGCTGGTGCGCCTGGGCGACACGGTGCTGCGCACCTCGACCGCCGGACCGGCCGCCATCGCGGTCGTCAGCGCCCGCCTCGGTCGCTGGTGAACGCCCGGTCCTGCGCCGTCCGGCCGGGTGGAGAGCCTCGTCGGTAGACTTGCGGGCATGAGCGAACCCTCGATCTTCACCCGCATTCTGAACGGCGAGATCCCGGCAGAGGTCGTCGGCGAGACCGAGAACGCGGTGGCGATCAAGGACATCGCTCCCCAGGCCCCCGTGCACGTCCTGGTGTTCCCTCGCACGCAGGAGTACCGCAACGTCGTCGAGCTCGCCGCGGCCGACCCGGACCTGATGGCCGAAGTCGTCGGCCTTGCCAACACCGTCGCCGCCCAGCTGTCGGACGGCGACTTCCGCCTCGTATTCAACACGGGCCCCGACGCGGGCCAGACCGTCTTCCACGTGCACGCGCACGTGCTCGCAGGCGGCCTCGATGAGAAGAGCCTCGGTGCCTGAACATCCCTCTGAGAACGCCGTCACGGACGTCGTCTACGCCGACGGCGTGGCGATGGTCCAGCTGCTCGGCCCGCAGGACCGCCTGCTGCGCGTGGTCGAGCGCGAGCACCCGGGCGTCGACGTCCATGTGCGCGGCAACGAGATCACCCTGACCGGTGAGGCGGATGCCGTGGCCGCTGCACGCGCGCTCGTCGACGAGCTCCTCGCGATGACGAAGGCCGGGCACGCGCTCGGCGAGTCCGACGTGACGTCGTCGAACCGCATCCTGCGCAGCACCCCCGACGGCGGGCCCCGTCCCTCCGAGGTCCTCGGCGAGGCGATCCTGTCGTCGCGCGGCCGCGTGATCCGTCCGAAGACGCTCGGCCAGAAGGCGTACGTCGACGCGATCGAAGAGAACACGATCGTGTTCGGCATCGGCCCGGCCGGCACGGGCAAGACCTATCTGGCGATGGCGAAGGCCGTGCAGGCCCTGCAGCGCAAGGAGGTCGATCGCATCATCCTGACGCGTCCGGCCGTCGAGGCAGGGGAGCGGCTCGGGTTCCTGCCCGGCACGCTCACCGACAAGATCGACCCGTACCTGCGCCCGCTGTACGACGCGCTCAACGAGATGATGGACCCCGAGATCGTCCCCAAGCTCATGGCCACGGGAACGATCGAGGTCGCCCCGCTCGCGTACATGCGCGGCCGCACCCTCAACAACTCGTTCGTCGTGCTCGACGAGGCGCAGAACACCACGCCCGAGCAGATGAAGATGTTCCTCACGCGGCTGGGCTTCGGGACGCGCATGGTCGTGACCGGCGACATCACGCAGGTCGACCTGCCGCAGGGCGCGTCCGGCCTGCGGCTGGTCACGCGGGTGCTGAAGGACATCGACGACATCCACTTCTCGTATCTCACCAGCGACGACGTCGTGCGTCACAACCTGGTCGGCCGCATCGTCGACGCGTACAGCGAGTACGACGAGCTGCGGCTCGCCGCCCGCCGCGAGCGGGACGAGGCATCCGAGTTCGCCAACCGCGCCGAGCGGCGCGCCGGGATGCCGCGCGCTGCCGGCCCCCGTGACCACCTTCCGAAGCGAGGACGCTCATCATGACCATCGAGATCGGCAACGAGTCGGGGATCGCCGTCGACGAGGCGGTGCTGCTGCGTCTGATGGAGCACAACCTCGCCGAACTCCACGTGAGCCCGGATGCCGACGTGGCGATCCTGCTCGTCGACGAGGGCGCCATGGAGTCGCTGCACGTGCAGTGGATGGACGAGCCCGGCCCCACCGACGTGCTCAGCTTCCCGATGGACGAGCTGCGCCCCGGCACCGAGGACATGCCCACCCCCGCGGGCCTGCTCGGCGACATCGTGCTGTGCCCGCAGGTCGCCGAGGCCCAGGCGGTCGCCGCGAAGCACTCGACCCTCGACGAGCTGATCCTGCTGACCACGCACGGGCTGCTGCACCTGCTCGGGTTCGATCACGCCGAGCCCGAAGAGGAGCGCGAGATGTTCGGCCTGCAGCGCGAGCTCATCGCGTCGTTCCAGGCGTCCGAACGCCGACGACCCCGCGCATGACCGCTGCTCTCCTCCTCGTCGCCGCAGCGCTGCTGCTCGCGTTCGGCGCCCTCATGGTCGCGATCGACGCGGCGATGGGGGTCACCTCGCGCGCCGACCTCGCCGAGCTGGGTGCCGGCGGCCGCAACGCGAAGACGCTGCAGCGCATCGCCGCCGACCCCGAGGCGCACAGCAACGCGGTGCTCTTCATCCGCGTCCTCGCCGAGACGACGGCCGCCGTGCTCGTCACGGTGGCGTTCACGCTGCTGTTCTCCAACATCTGGTGGGCGATGCTCGCCGCGGCGGTGCTGATGACCGGCGTGTCGTATGTGGTGGTCGGGGCGAGCCCCCGCACCGTCGGCCGGCTTCATGCCAAGCGGCTCCTGCGCGGAGCGGCGCCGGTCATCCGGGGCGTCCGCATCATCCTCGGCCCGCTCGCCCACGGCCTCGTCGCGCTCGGGACGCGCATCACCCCGGGGGCATCCCGCGGGTCGTCCTTCGCCTCGGAGGAGCAGCTGCTCAGCATCATCGACGAGGCTGCCGAGAACGAGCTCATCGAGCAGGACGACCGCGAGCTCATCCACTCGGTCTTCGACTTCACCGACACGTTCGTGCGCGCCGTGATGGTGCCGCGCACCGACATGGTGACGGTGGATGCCTCGACCTCCACCCGTGAGGCGATGACGATCTTCCTCGACAAGGGCGTGTCGCGCATGCCGATCGTCGACGACGACGCCGACGACGTGGTGGGGGTGCTCTACCTCAAGGACCTCGTGCAGTTCGGCTTCCGCGACGAGTCCGGCTGGCGGGATGCGCCGATCGCCCGCATCGCACGGCCGGCGGTCTTCGTGCCCGAGTCCATGAAGGCCGAAACGCTGCTGCAGCAGATGAAGCGCGACGCCGTGCACGTCTGCCTCGTCGTCGACGAGTACGGCGGCGTCTCGGGTCTCGTGACGCTCGAGGACCTCATCGAGGAGCTCGTCGGCGAGATCTCGGACGAGTACGACCCGCGCGCCGAAGAGGTCACCGAGCTGGAGCCCGGCCACTACCGGGTCAGCGCCCGACTGGGTCTCGACGAGGTCGGCGATCTGTTCGGCCTGGAGCTGGAGGACGAGGACGTCGATTCGATCGGCGGTCTGCTCGGCAAGGCCCTCGGGCGCGTTCCGCAACCCGGCGCGACGGCCGAGTTCGCGGGTCTCATCATGACCGGCGGGGCCTCACGCGGCCGGGGCCGCGGCATCTCGACCGTGTTCGTCGAACGCGGCGAGACCCCGGCCGACGTCGGCCGTTCCCCGCGGACCGGCGAGATCCGCATCGTGACCACGCGCACCGGTGAGATCCGGCTGCCGAAGAAGGAGGAGACGCCGTGAGCGAGTCCCCGACCACCCCGGTCCCCGAGCCCGCCGAAGGGACCGGCGCCCCGGACGGATCCGCCGAAGGACGATCCGGCTTCGTCACGTTCGTCGGCCGGCCCAACGTCGGCAAGTCGACGCTCACGAACGCGCTCGTGGGCGAGAAGGTCGCGATCACCAGCGACAAGCCGCAGACGACCCGCCGCGCCATCCGCGGCATCCTGAACCGTCCCGGCGGTCAGCTGGTCATCGTCGACACGCCGGGACTCCACAAGCCGCGCACGCTGCTCGGTCAGCGTCTCAACGACCTCGTCGAGCAGGTGCTCGGCGACGTCGACGTCATCGGCTTCTGCGTGCCCGCGACCGAGAAAGTCGGCCCCGGCGACCGCCGGATCGCGGAGTCGCTCGACGGCTACGGCCGCGCGAAGAAGGTGGCGATCGTCACCAAGACCGACGCGGCGTCGCGTGACCAGATCACCGAGCGTCTCATGGAGGTCGACAGTCTGCGCGAGGACTGGGCAGCCGTGATCCCGCTGTCGGCGTTCACGCGCGAGCAGCTGGACGTCCTGAGCGACGAGCTGCTGGCGCTCATGCCGGTGGGGCCGGCACTGTACCCCGACGACGTCGTCACCGACGAGTCGACCGAGGACCGCATCGCCGAGATCATCCGCGAGGCGGCCCTCGAGGGGGTGCGCGACGAACTGCCGCACTCCATCGCCGTCACCATCGACGACATCGCGGAGCGCGAGGACGGCGGGCTCACGGACGTCTACGCGAACATCGTGGTCGAGCGCGACAGCCAGAAGGCGATCATCATCGGCCACAAGGGCTCACGCCTGCGCGATGTCGGCACACGGGCACGCGCGCAGATCGAGCCGCTGCTCGGCACGAAGGTCTTCCTGAAGCTCCACGTCCGCGTCGCGAAGGAATGGCAGCGCGATCCCAAGCAGCTCGGACGCCTGGGCTTCTGAGCGCCTAGGCCGTGTTGCTAAAGGAGCTGCTGAGCCAGTGGAGCGTCGCGGCGAGGCAGAGCCCGGCGTGGTAGTTGCGGGCGGTCTTGTCCGAGCGCATCGCGATTCCGCACCATTGCTTGAGCTTGTTGAAGCACCGCTCGACGACGTTGCGGCCGCGGTAGCGGGCCGGCTGCTGGTCGCCGAAGTCGATCGGCCTGCCAGCATGCTGGTGTCCGCTGCTTGCCCCGGCGTGAGGATGAACGCGAGAGCTCTGCCCTTCCCGTCGCAGACCGGGTGGTTCTTCGTCGTCAACCCGCCGCGGGAGCGGCCGATCGCGTGATCTGGCGGCTACTCACCGAACTTCTTGTGGTTCGACAGAGCCCCCTGTGATGCGGGGAAGGGTCGCGCCATGCTGGTGCACGCGCACGATCGTGGAGTCGATCGACGCGACCCAGTCCAGGTCACCGGACTGCTGCGCGAGGGATTGCGTCCTCTCCAGCACCCGCGCCGGGTGAATTGCTCACCGACACGCCCGTCCCGCGTCCGTTAGCGAGGCCGGCTGCTGCGCTCCTCTGGAGCAGCAACCGGCCTCGATCGTGCTCGGCGCTCAGGGTGTGACGATGGCGAAGTCCTTATCACCGGGGCTGAGCAGCGCTGCGAGCCTGCCGAGCACCGTCGGATCACCGGCGACCTCGATACCTGCACCAGCGAGGCCTTCGGCGGTGAGTGCGCCGGTCGCCAGCGCCGGAAGGGATCGCTTCGTGGTCGTCAGCGTGATGTCGGCGTCGCCGGCCTGCGGGGCGGCGCTGTAGATCAGCGCGCCGTTGCTGAGCCACAGACGGTAGCGCTTGTCGACGTCGGTGAGCACGATCTCGATGCTGAGCTTCTCGTCCCACGCGCGGGGGCCGTCGATCTGGATCGCGATCGCGTCGAACAGCATCTCCGGGGTGAGGGCCGAGATGACATCCGCCGACGCCGACACCGTCGGCGTGCCGAACTGGCCATCGCGGAGCTCCGTGGTGCCCGACAGGAAGAAGTTGCGCCAGATCCCGTTTTCGGAACCGTAACCGAGCTGCTCGAGGATGTCAGCGAGCAGGTCACGGGCAGCCTGGTTGTCGGGCTGAGCGAACACGAGGTGGCTGGCAATCTCGGCCGCCCACCGATAGTCGCCCGAGTCGAATGCGGACTGAGCCTTTTCGAGAACAGCATCTGCACCGCCGCCGAACTCGACATACCGCTTGCCCTGCTCGACCGGGGGGTGCTGCCACAGGTGCGCCGGGTTGCCGTCGAACCAGCCCATGTACCGCTGGTAGATGGCCTTGATGTCGTGGCTGACCGACCCGTAATAGCCCCGTGCGTGCCACGAGTTCTCCAGCGCCGGCGGCAGCTGCAGGTGCTCGGCGATCTCGATCCCGGTCCAGCCCTGGTTGATGAGGCGCAACGTCTGGTCGTGCAGGTACGCGTAGAGGTCCCGCTGCTGCGACAGGAACGTGACAACCCGCTCGCGACCCCAGGTAGGCCAGTGGTGCGACGCAAACACGACCTCGAGGTCGCCGCCGAACAGGTCGATCGTCTCGGTGAGGTAGTGCGTCCACGCGTGCGGGTTGCGCACCAGCGCACCACGCAGCGTGAGCAGGTTGTGGAGCGTGTGCGTCGCGTCCTCCGCCGCGCACAGCGCCTTGTGGTCGGGAAAGTAGACGAGGAACTCGGCCGGCGCCTCAGTCTCAGGCGCCATTTGAAACACCATCCGCACACCGTCCACGACCTCTTCCTGACCGGTGTGCGTGATGTCGAGGGTCGGGGCGATAAGTGTGATGTTGCCCGTCGAGACGGTCTGGCCGAGGCCGGCGCCCACGGCGCCCTGCACTCCCCGGGGAAGGGCTGCGCCGAACATGTACGCCGAACGGCGCGCCATGGCAGTACCGGCATAGACGTTCTCGGACGCCGCGTGCTCGGTGAACCCCTCGGGTGCGATGACCGGCACACGACCCGCGTCGACATCCTCCTGCGTGGCGACACCCTTGACGCCGCCGAAGTGATCGACGTGCGGATGCGTGTAGAGCACGCCGGTCACGGGCCTGTCACCGCGATGCTCACGGTACAGCGCGAGGCCCGCGGCAGCGGCCTCTTCGGTGACCAGCGGGTCGAGCACCAGAACACCGGCCTCGCCCTCGATGAGGGTCATATTCGACAGATCGAATCCACGGATCTGATAGATGCCCTCGACGACCTCGAACAGGCCCTGCTTCGCGACAAGCTTCGACTGACGCCACAGGCTCGGGTTCACCGTCTCGGGGGCATCGCCGGTGATGAAGTCGTACGTGTCGTTGTCCCAGATCACCGCGCCATCCGCATCCTGGATCGCGTTAGGCGTGCGCGCTGCAATGAAGCCGCGCTCCGCGTCATCGAAGTCCTGCTTGTCTGCGAACGGCAGCGCGTCGAGGACTCTCCGCTGCTGATCGACGATGAATGAGCTGGCCGAATTGTGATGCGACGTCATGCGACCCACTCTGCCAGCGGACACGCGCCACTCGCTACGAACAATCGACCTTCAGCTGAGTCCGTCGGAAATGACTTCCCGAGTCAAGGGATAGAGTCACGGGCCTTTAGCAACACGCCCTAGCCGTCCATGTCGCGGATCGCGGAGCGGACGCCCACGAGGTCTTCGCCGTACTCCGCGTTCGCGGCATCCTGCCACGTGCCGTCGTCCCACACGACGTCGACCCAGAGCCGGCCGTCCTGCGGCGCAGAGGCCAGGTACGAATCGCCCAGCCGATCGGGCAGCTCGTTCTGGATGGCGGAAAGCGTCGCCTCGTCGCCCTTTCCGGGGCGGCCGTCGGTCGGATCCGGCAGGGGGATCGGGTCGTACAGTGCGAGCAGGACGGGGGGCTGGGTCGACGTGAACGACTCGCCGTCGTAGGTGCCGCGGACGGCGTAGGCGCCCCAGGTCGTCTCGCCGGAGGTCTCGGCGCCGTCGAGCCCGTCCCACGACCATCCGTCGAGCGGGATGCCGGTGCACTGCGGCGGGTACGACTCGGCGACCGGTCCGAGGCACAGCTGCACCTCGCCGCCCATGTCGAGAACGGTCCCGGTGGCGGTCACCTCGCCCTCGGGCGGCACCGGCGTCACCGCACCGAACGAGGCGCCGGAGGCTCCGGGACCGGAGGAGGAGGCGGCGCAGGCCGTCGCCGCGAGCAGGACGAACGCACCGGCGGCGACGATGCCGAGCGGTCCGGGAACACGTCTCATACCCTGCTGGTGTCGGTGCGGGGCGAATCGTCTCAGGAGCGGCGGTGCGGCATCCTGTGTCGCCCGGTTCGCGCCGCCGCCGACCACGGGTGTACTCTGGCTCCATGCGCTTCGGCGGGCTCCTTCTTCTTAGCCGCCGCGACGAGACCTCGTTCTAGGGCCTTCCTCGTCGCGGAGCTTCTTGTTGGCCCGCACCATCAGGCATCGACAGCCCCATCGGGGCGTCGGCAACGAGAGAAGCGACGAAACCATGGACAACACCCAGAAGCCTTCGGGCATGCCGATCCGCAAGTACCGGCCGTTCCACGAGCAGATCCGGGTGGACCTGCCCGACCGCACCTGGCCCGACCAGCGGATCACGACCGCACCGCGCTGGTGCGCCGTCGATCTGCGCGACGGCAACCAGGCGCTCATCGATCCGATGAGCCCCGAGCGCAAGCGCATCATGTTCGATCTGCTCGTGCAGATGGGCTACAAGGAGATCGAGGTCGGGTTCCCCTCGGCGAGCCAGACCGACTTCGACTTCGTGCGCCAGCTGATCGAAGAGGACCTCATCCCCGATGACGTCACGATCCAGGTGCTGACTCAGGCGCGCGAGCACCTCATCGAGCGCACGTACGAGTCGATCGCGGGCGCCAAGCAGGCGATCGTCCACCTTTACAACTCGACGAGCGTGCTGCAGCGTGAAGTGGTCTTCCGCACCGACGAGCAGGGCATCATCGACATCGCGCTCGAGGGCGCGCGCCTGTGCCGCGAGTTCGAGAAGCGCATCCCCGAGACGAAGGTGTTCTACGAGTACTCGCCCGAGAGCTACACCGGCACCGAGCTCGAGTTCGCGCTGAACGTCTGCAACCAGGTCATCGAGATCTTCGAGCCGACGCCCGAGCGCAAGGTCATCATCAACCTGCCCGCGACGGTCGAGATGGCCACGCCCAACGTGTACGCCGACTCGATCGAGTGGATGAGCCGTCGCCTGGCGCATCGCGAGAACGTCATCCTCTCGCTGCACCCCCACAACGACCGCGGCACCGCGATCGCCGCAGCGGAGCTGGGCTACATGGCCGGCGCCGACCGCATCGAGGGGTGCCTGTTCGGCAACGGGGAGCGCACCGGCAACGTCGACCTCGTCGCACTGGGCATCAACCTGCTGACCCAGGGCATCGACCCGCAGATCGATTTCAGCGACATCGACCAGGTCAAGCGCACCGTCGAGTACTGCAATCAGCTGCCCGTGCACGAGCGCAGCCCGTGGGCCGGAGACCTCGTGTTCACAGCCTTCAGCGGCTCGCACCAGGACGCCATCAAGAAGGGCTTCGAGGCGATGGAGGCGCGCGCCGCCGCGGCCGGGGTCACCGTCGACGAGATCGAGTGGGCCGTGCCGTACCTGCCGATCGACCCGAAGGACCTGGGCCGTTCGTACGAAGCCGTCATCCGCGTCAACTCGCAGTCCGGCAAGGGGCGGCGTCGCGTACCTGCTGAAGACGGACCACTCGCTCGATCTGCCGCGCAAGCTGCAGATCGACTTCTCGGGCGTCGTGCAGGCCAAGACCGATGCCGAGGGCGGCGAGATCACGAGCGACCAGATCTGGAAGATCTTCACGGACGAGTACCTGCCGTCCGAGATCGCCGACGAGCGCTGGGGCCGTTTCGAGCTGCTGGCCACCAGCACCCGCAGCGACCTGTCGGGCGATGTCGCGCTCGACATCACGCTGCGCGACGGCGACGAGCGCCGCGAGGCCTCCGGCCGTGGCAACGGTCCGGTGGCCGCGTTCCTCGAGATCGTGCGCGCCCAGGGCTTCGAGGTGACGCTGTACGACTACGTCGAGCACGCACTCAGCGCCGGTGGCGACGCCCAGGCGGCCGCCTACATCGAACTGCAGGTCGACGGCGAGCGCCTGTGGGGCGTCGGCATCGACTCAGACATCTCGACCGCTTCGCTCAAGGCGATCGTGTCGGGCGTGAACCGCGCCATCCGTACGCGGGAGCGCTCCGAAGCCCTCGCGGGCGTCTGAGCGCTGACCGTCGACGGGTGTGCGCGGGCGATCCCCGCGTGCACCCGTCGGTGTGCGCCGACCGTGGCACGACGTGACACTGCCGGGGTCCGACGGATGCGTCAGGGCTTGACGATCGGGATCGTCGAGGTCTCGACCGCCACCTTGCGCCGATAGAGCGCGCGCTGCTCGGGCAGCGAGATGTCGAAGATCACGGCGAGCAGGCGGATGACCGCTGTCACGACGATGCCGACCACCGCGGCGACGACGATGTTCGCGCCGAGGTCGTGCGCGGTTGCCAGGACCAGGCAGCCGACACCCGCCGCCACGGCGTACAGCGAGCCGACGTGCATGATGGCGACCGGCAGTCCCATGATGATGTCGCGGAGGATGCCGCCGCCCACGGCCGAGCAGACGCCCACGAACACGGCCGGCACGAGCGGCAGCCCGAGCACGAGCGCCTTGCTCGTTCCGAACGCGCCGAACATGCCGATGACGAGTGCGTCGAGACCGACGATGACGGCGTTCAGGCGCTGGAAGACGCCGGCCAGCAGCATCCCGAACAGCGCGGCGCCCGTCGCCGTCAGCAGGTACCAGTTGCTCTGCAGCGTCGTGGGGGCGACGTTCAGCAGCAGGTCGCGGATGAGTCCGCCTCCCATGCCGACGACGACGCCGATGATCGCGACGCCCAGCATGTCGAGGCGCCGCTCGCCGCGGAACCCCGACGCGAACAGTGCGCCCTGGATCCCGCCGAGACCGACGGCGGTGAGGTCCGCCCACAGCGGAATCACGAAGACAGGCTCGTTCACCTGTCCATTCTCGCGGTGCGCGGCGCCTGCGAGCGGGCGACGCGACGATAATCGTAGGGTGCCCACCTACCGCGATGAAGTCGTGGTCCTGCGCACCCACAAACTGGGTGAGGCCGACCGGATCGTGACGATGCTCAGCCGTCGTCACGGCAAGGTGCGCGCCGTCGCCAAGGGCGTGCGCCGCACCTCGTCGCGGTTCGGCTCGCGCCTGGAGCCCTTCATGGTCGCGGACGTGCAGCTGTACCAGGGCCGCTCGCTCGACATCGTGCAGCAGGCGGAGTCCCTCGGTTCCTACGGCGCCGACATCGTGGCCCACTACGACCGCTACACGTCCGCGCACGCGATGGTCGAGGCCGCGGACCGGCTCAATGAGGCCGAGGCGACGCCGCAGCAATACCTGCTCCTCGTCGGCGGCCTGCGTGCGCTCTCGCGCGGCGAGCACGCGTCGCGCAGCGTGCTCGATTCGTACCTGCTGCGGGCGATGGCCCTGTCGGGCTGGGCTCCCGGCCTCGGCGAATGCGCCCGCTGCGGACGCACCGGCCCGCACGACACGTTCGTCGCCCAGCAGGGCGGCATCGTCTGCCGCGATTGCGCCCCGGTCGGCGCAGCCCGCGTCGACGCCGCCACCGTGTCTCTCCTGCAGTCGCTCATGGCGGGGGAGTGGGATGCGGTGGATGCCGCAGCCCCGGGCTCGACCGCGGCGGCTTCGGGCCTCATCGCCGCCTACGCCCAGTGGCACCTGGAGCGCGGCATCCGCTCCCTCTCTCACGTCTCGGCAGCCCCGCAGGAAGGCCCCAGGTGACCCCCAAGCCCTACACGCACCGCGACGCGGTGCCGTACCGCCCGCTCGACTGGACCGGTGTGTACCCGCCGGAGTATCCGAAGGGCGCTGTGCCGAACCACGTCGCGATCGTGATGGACGGCAACGGCCGATGGGCGAACCGCCGCGGACTGACCCGCATCGAAGGGCACAAGGCGGGTGAGGCGGCGCTGCTCGACGTCGTCGCAGGAGCGATCCAGGCGGGCGTGAAGCACCTGTCGGTGTACGCCTTCTCGACCGAGAACTGGTCTCGCTCGCCCGACGAGGTGCGCTTCCTCATTGGCTACAACCGCGATGTGCTTCACCGGCGGCGCGATCAGCTCAACGAGTGGGGCGTGCGGATCCAGTGGGCCGGTCGCAAGCCGCGGCTGTGGGGGTCGGTGATCAAGGAGCTGCAGTTCGCCGAACGGCTGACCGCGGGCAACGACGTGCTCACGCTCACGATGTGCGTGAACTACGGCGGCCGCGTCGAGCTCGTCGACGCCATGCGGTCGATCGCCGACGACGTGGCCGCCGGCAGGCTCAAGCCGTCGGCCGTGTCGGAGAAGCTCATCCAGCGGCGGCTGTATCAGCCCGGGATGCCGGACGTCGATCTGTTCCTGCGCTCCAGCGGCGAGCAGCGCACGTCGAACTTCCTGCTGTGGGAGTCCGCCTACGCGGAGTTCGTGTTCCTCGACACGCTGTGGCCCGACTTCACCCGCGCCGATCTGTGGCACGGCATCGACGTCTACCTCGGCCGCGACCGCCGCTTCGGCGGCGCGGTGGACACCCCCGGCGCCGCGCCGGCCTGACGCCTGATCGGCGGCGGTTTCCGTCCGTACGGATTGACTCTGGGCACGGACCCGATAGCCCGCTAGCATCGGGGCTGTCGCGTGCGGGGCGCGGCACGACATGGGGGTGTCAGCATGCTGCACAAGCGCGATTCGATCCGTGACGAGATGCTCGACGAGATCTACTCGTCGTCCGATCTGGCCGGAGCTCTGCCGAAGTACCGCATCCCGGAGCGCGAGCAGCTGCCTCGGCACGCTTATCGCGTCATCTCGGACGAGCTGATGATGGACGGCAATTCCCGGCAGAACCTCGCGACGTTCTGCCAGACGTGGCTCGAACCGGAAGTCCTGCTCATCATGGCCGAGACGCTCGACAAGAACATGGTCGACAAGGACGAGTATCCCCAGACCGCCGCGATCGAAGAGCGCTGCGTGCACATCCTCGCGGACCTCTGGAACTCTCCGGATGCCGCCAACACGCTCGGCACGTCCACGACCGGCTCCAGCGAGGCGGCCATGCTCGGCGGCATGGCGCTGCTGTGGAACTGGCGGGCGCGCCGCCGCGCGGCAGGGCTGCCGGTCGACAAGCCGAACCTCATCACCGGCCCGGTGCAGGTGTGCTGGCACAAGTTCGCCCGCTACTGGGACGTCGAACTGCGCGAGATCCCGATGGAGGGCGACCGGTTCCTGATGACGCCGGAACAGGTCATGAAGCGCGTCGACGAGAACACGATCGGCGTGGTTCCCACGCTCGGCGTGACCTTCACCGGCGGCTACGAGCCGGTGCAGGCCGTGAGCGACGCGCTCGACGCACACCAGGCCGAGACGGGCCTCGACATCCCGATCCACGTCGACGGCGCGAGCGGCGGCTTCCTCGCCCCGTTCACCGCGCCCGAGCTCGTCTGGGACTTCCGGCTGCCGCGGGTGAAGTCCATCAACACCTCGGGCCACAAGTTCGGGCTGGCACCGCTCGGCGTGGGGTGGATCGTGTGGCGCGACGCGGCCGACCTGCCCCAGGAGCTCATCTTCGACGTGAACTACCTCGGCGGCAACATGCCCACCTTCGCCCTGAACTTCTCGCGCCCCGGGGGCCAGATCGTCGCGCAGTACTACAACTTCGTGCGGCTCGGGCGAGAGGGTTACCGCAAGGTGCACCAGGCCTGCTACGACACGGCCATGTACCTCGCCGACGAGATCGGCAAGCTCGAGCACTTCGACATCATCAACGACGGCAGCCCGCAGTCCGGCATCCCTGCGGTGTCGTGGAAGCTGAAGGAGGGCGTGGAGCACCCGTTCACCCTCTTCGATCTCGCCGACCGGCTGCGGGCCCGGGGATGGCAGGTGCCGGCGTACACGATGCCCGCCAACCGGGAGGACCTCGCGATCCAGCGCATCCTCGTCCGCGTCGGATTCGGCCGGGATGAGGCATCCCTGCTCATGGACGACTACCGTGACGCGATCGAGCACTTCGACAGGCACCCCATCACCGTGCCCATGAGCGAAGAAGAGGCCGGGTCGTTCCACCACTGAGTCGCGGCGAGACCGGCACCAAGGTGATCACCCACCACGACGGGCCCGCCCGACCGCAGCGGACGCGGGCGATGCGGCTGCGCCGGGAGTCCTGGGGCTTCGCCGTCGGCTCCGTCCTGTTCGCCGTCGGGGTCGTGCCCTGGTACGTGGACGCGGTCGGACCCGTGTGGGATGCGGCGACGTTCTTCGCGGGGTCGGTGTTCTTCACCCTGGGCGGCTTCATCCAGCTCGCACTGAGCGGCCGCCGCCCGCCCAGACGCTCCTCGTCGACCGCGGACTTCGCCGACTGGTGGTCGGCGGCCGTGCAGTTCGTCGGCACATTGCTGTTCAACGTGAGCACCGCGGCCGTCCTCATCGGCGCCATCCGTGCGACATCCACCCCGTCGACCGGATGGACACCGGATGCCTGGGGCTCGGCCGCGTTCCTGATCGCGAGCGTCCTGGCCCTCGTGGCCGCGCGGCGCAGGCACGAGCTATGGGATCCGGACGCCCGCACCGCCCATGGGACGTGGCTGAACATGGCCGGCTCGGTCGCGTTCGGCTTCTCGGCGGTCGGCGCCTACGTGGTCCCGGCCACCGGGACCATCTACGACCCCCGCTGGGTGAACCTCGGCACCTTCCTCGGGGCGCTGTGCTTCTTTGTCGCCGCCGTGCTCGCCCGCCGGTCGATGGAATACGAGGCGCACCACCAGGGGTTGTCCTCAGCATGACAGACGCCATCAAGATCGACGTGTGGAGCGACATCGCCTGCCCGTGGTGCTACATCGGCAAGCGCAACCTCGAGAACGGCCTGGCCGCGGCATCCACCGATGAGGACGCCCCCGCCGTCGAGGTGACCTTCCACTCGTTCGAGCTCTCTCCCGACACCCCCGTGGACTTCGAGGGTGACGAGCTCGACTTCCTGGCGAAGCACAAGGGCATGCCGCGCGAGCAGGTGCAGCAGATGCTCGAGCGCGTCACCGGCGTCGCGGCCGACGCAGGCCTGGAGTACCGCTTCGACCTGCTCAAGCACACCAACACCGTCAAGGCGCACGAGCTGCTGCACTTCGCGAAGGAGCAGGGCCGGCAGCACGAGCTCGCCGAGCGTCTCATGGCCGCCTACTTCACCGAGGGCCGCCACCTCGGCCGCGAGGACGAGCTCGTCGCGCTCGCCGCGGACGCGGGACTGGACGCCGACGCCGCGCGCGACGCGCTGCAGAGCGGCCGCTACCTGGACGCCGTCCGCGCCGACCAGGCGCAGGCGGCCGCGTACGGCATCAACGGCGTGCCGTTCTTCGTCATCGACGGCAAGTACGGCGTGTCGGGCGCACAGCCCGCGGACGCCTTCGCGCAGATCGTGCGCCAGGTGTGGGCCGAGCACCGCGAGCCCGCAGAGATCGACGCCTGATCCCGCAGAACGACGCGCGAGCGGGCCGCCACGATCACTCGTGGCGGGCCGTTCGCCTGTGTCCTTCCGAGTGCGGTGCCCCCGTGTACAGCCAAGCGTCGGGTTCCTGTAAGAGAATGGAGTCGTGACGACTGCCATCGCCCCCGCGCCCACGCTGCGCATCGGGCCCATCGAACTCGACGCGCCTGTGGTGCTCGCGCCGATGGCCGGCATCACCAACACCGCGTTCCGCCGGCTGTGCCGCGAGTACGGAGCGGGCCTCTACGTGAGCGAGATGATCACGACCCGGGCGCTCGTGGAGCGCAACGCCACCACGATGCGGCTGATCACGCACCACGAGTCCGAGAAGCCGCGCTCGATCCAGCTGTACGGCGTGGATCCCGCCACGACCGAGGCGGCCGTGCGCCTGCTCGTCGAGGAGGACCGCGCCGACCACATCGACCTCAACTTCGGCTGCCCCGTCCCCAAGGTCACCCGCAAGGGCGGGGGAGCGGCGCTGCCGTGGAAGCTCGGGCTGTTCCGCGAGATCGTCACGCGCGCCGCGCGCGCGGCCGGCGACATCCCGCTGACGGTGAAGATGCGCAAGGGCATCGACGGCGACCACCTGACCTACCTCGACGCCGGTCGCATCGCCGAGGACGCGGGCGTCGCCGCCGTCGCACTGCACGCGCGGACGGCGTCGGAGTTCTACTCGGGGAACGCCGACTGGTCGGCGATCACGAAGCTCAAAGAGACCGTCACGAGCGTCCCGGTGCTCGGCAACGGCGACATCTGGTCGGCCGAGGACGCTGTCCGCATGATGGCCGAGACGGGCTGCGACGGCGTCGTGGTCGGTCGCGGCTGCCTCGGGCGGCCGTGGCTGTTCGGCGATCTCGCCCGCGCGCTCGGGGGACCGGACGCTGCACCGGCCGAGCCGGTGGACGCGACGCTCGGCTTCGTCGCAGCCGCGTTCCGGCGCCACGCGGAGCTGCTCGTCGAGTTCTTCGACGACGAGGATCGCGGCTGCCGCGACATCCGCAAGCACGTGGCGTGGTACTTCAAGGGGTACCCGGTCGGCGGCGAGCTGCGCGCCAGCCTCGCCACCGCCTCCAGCCTCGCCGAGATCGACGATCTGCTGGCCACCCTCGACCTCGACGCGCCGTACCCGGGCGCGGCAGCCGAGGGTCAGCGCGGTCGTGCCGGCACGCCGAAGCGCCCCGCCCTCCCCGACGGCTGGCTGAACTCCCGCGAGCTCGGGGCCGCGGCATCCATCGCCCTCGCCGAAGCGGAACTCGACCACAGTGGCGGGTGACGGGGCGGGCGCGTCCGAGCGACCCCTGGGGTACGACGACGCGGATGCCGCACGGTTCCACGCCGAACGCCACAGGTCCCAGCGCGACGACTTCGCGCGCGACCGCGCCCGGGTGCTGCACTCGGCCGCACTGCGCAGGCTCGCGGCGAAGACGCAGGTGCTGAGCCCGGCGAGCCCCGCCGACTTCGCGCGCAACCGGCTGACCCACTCGCTCGAGGTCGCGCAGGTCGGGCGCGAGCTCGCCACGGCGCTGCGCCTGGCCGCCGACGTCGTCGACACGGCCTGCCTGAGCCACGACCTCGGTCACCCGCCGTTCGGGCACAACGGCGAGCGGGCGCTCAACGAGTGGGCCGAGGACTTCGGCGGCTTCGAGGGCAACGCGCAGACGCTGCGCATCCTCACCCGCCTCGAGCCGAAGGTGATCGATGCGGAGGGCCGCAGCTTCGGCCTGAACCTCACGCGCGCGAGCCTGGATGCCTCGTGCAAGTACCCGTGGACGGCTGACCATCCGCTCCCTGACCCCGGCGGACGCCTGAAGTTCGGCGTATACCCCGAGGACGAGGACGTCTTCCGCTGGCTGCGTGCCCACGCCCCCGGTCGCGTGCGCTGCATCGAGGCCGAGGTGATGGACCTCTCGGACGACAACGCCTACTCGGTCCACGACTTCGAGGACGCGATCGTCAACGGCTACCTCGACCCCGCGCGCCTCGTCGACCCCCGCGAGCACGAGGCGCTGCTGACTGCCATCCAGTCCTGGGTGGGCTTCGACTTCGCGCGCGACGAGCTCGAGGACGCCCTGTTCCGGCTGACCCGGATGCCGGAGTGGATCGGGTCGTTCGACGGCACCCGTGCCGCGCTCGCCCGCCTGAAGAACCTCACCTCCGACCTGATCGGGCGGTTCGCCCGCGCCGCCACGACCGCGACCCGCGAGTCCTACGACCTCGCCGTGCTCACGAGATACCGCGGCCACCTCGTCGTGCCGCGCATCGTCGAGGCCGAGATGGCGGTGCTGAAGGGGATCATCGGCGCAGCCGTCGTGTCGATCGAGGGTCGCAAGGATCTCTACAAGGAGCAGCGCCGCCTGCTCAAGCGCCTGGCGACGGCGCTGTGGGAGCAGCCGGAGGCGCTCGACGCGATCCACGCGCGGGACTTCGCCGCGGCCGGATCGGATGCCGCCCGCCGTCGTGTCGTCGTCGACCAGGTCGCGAGCCTCACCGATCAGCTCGCCATCACCTGGCACGGCTCGCTGGTCGCGCCCGTGGATGCGGCATCCGTCGGCGTCTGGGCACCCGGCGCCCGCCCCATGGACGTGCCCTCTCACGGAGTCCGCTGATGGCCGGACGCATCCGTCAGGCCGACGTCGACGAGGTCAAGGCGCGCACCAACATCGCGGACATCATCGGCGAGCGGGTCGCCCTCAAGTCCGCCGGGGTCGGGTCCCTCAAGGGTCTGTGCCCGTTCCACGACGAGCGCAGCCCGAGTTTCAACGTCCGTCCGCAGGCCGGCTTCTACCACTGCTTCGGCTGCGGGGAGTCGGGGGATGTGTACTCGTTCCTCCGCGCGATGGACCACGTGACCTTCACCGAGGCGGTCGAGCGCCTCGCCGGACGCATCGGCTACGCCCTGCACTACGAGGACGGCGGTGCCGCGCCGGAGCACACCGGCCGTGCGCGGCTGTTCGCCGCGAACTCCGCGGCCGCCGAGTTCTTCCGGTCGCAGCTCATGACCCCCGAGGCCGACACGGCGCGGCGCTTCCTCGGGCAGCGCGGGTTCGACGCGGGTGCCGCGGGGCATTTCGGGGTCGGCTACGCCCCCAAGGGGTGGGAGGGCATGACCAAGGCTCTGCGCTCCCAGGGCTTCACCGACGAGGAGCTGTCGTCGGCCGGTCTCGTGTCTCAGGGTCAGCGCGGGGTGTACGACCGGTTCCGCGGACGCGTGGTGTGGCCTATCCGCGACGTCACCGGCCAGGTCATCGGCTTCGGCGCGCGCAAGCTCTACGACGACGACAACGGTCCCAAGTACCTCAACACGCCCGAGACGACGCTCTACAAGAAGACGAACGTGCTCTACGGGCTCGATCTCGCCAAGCGCGACATCTCCCGCGAGCACCGCGTCGTGGTCGTCGAGGGGTACACCGACGTCATGGCGTGCCACCTCGCGGGCATCACGACCGCGATCGCGACGTGCGGCACGGCGTTCGGAGCCGACCACATCACGGTGCTGCGCCGCGTCATGGGCGACGACTCGACAGCCGGCGAGGTCGTCTTCACGTTCGACCCCGATGCGGCCGGGCAGAAGGCTGCGCTGCGGGCGTTCGCCGATGCCAAGCGCTTCAACGCCCAGACGTATGTCGCCACCGGCCCGGAAGGCCTCGACCCCTGCGACCTGCGGCTCGCGCGCGGCGACGGCGCGGTGCGGGCGCTGCTGGAGACCAAGGTGCCCATGGTCGAGTTCGTGCTCGACCAGCGCATCGGCGGCTACGACCTCGCGAGCGTCGAAGGACGCGTCGGCGCGCTGCGCACGGCGGCCCCCGTCGTCGCCGAGCTGCGCGACCCGCTGCTGCAGCCCGAGTACATCCGCGTGCTCGCCCGCCGCCTGGGCATGGACACCGAGGACGTCAGGCGCGAGGTCGAACGGGCCGGGCGCGGCGGTCCCCGCGACGACCGCCGCCGCGACGCCTCCCCGGCCGAGGCCGCACCCGAGTCGGGCGACGACACCGCTCTGCGCGTCACCCTGGCCACGCTGCCCCGCACGCCCGAGGCGGCGCTGGAGCGGGATGCGCTCATGGGCGTCCTGCAGTTCGGCCACCGCACCGACCCCACGCTCGTCACCCGGGCGCTCGAGCTGCCGTTCCGGCTTCCTCCGCTGGAGGCCGTCCGGGCGGCGGTCGTGGCCGCGGCGGGGACCATGCAGCGGCCGGGATGGTCGGTGGATGCGGTCGCCACCGTGCGGGAGCCCTACCGGTCCCTGGCGGCCGAGCTGCTCGCGGGCAACTTCCCGGCGCTCGACGACGACGCGGCCGTGGCATCCACGAGCGATCTCCTGCGCCGGCTGGTGCTGCGCGGACTCGACCGCGAGAAGGCCGAGCTGCTCGGGGCGATCCAGCGCGTGCCGGCGGATTCCGAAGAGGGTCGCAGCATCCGCCTGCGCCTGCGGGAGCTCGACGCGCGCCGCCAGACGATCGCCGACGAAGGCTCCTGACGCCCGATCATCCCCCTCGGGTGGTGCGTCCCGGCGCCGCAGGGCAGGATGAGGGGATGGCTCGCCGACGAGATGCAGAGATGGCGATCGACTGCTCCGACCTGTCGATCGCCCGGGCAGGACGCGGCGGACCGGCGCAGCGCGTCGTGGACGGGGTCACCTTCCGTGTGCCGCACGGCGGCACGCTCGCGGTGATGGGGCCGACGGGATCGGGCAAGTCCTCGCTCGCCGCCGTGCTGGCCGGCGCGGAGGAGCACGGTCTCGCCGTCGTGGGAGGCAGCGGCACCGTCGAGGGCATCCCGGTGCGGCATCCCGGACGCGCGCACCGGTACCTCACGTACTACGCGGGCTACCTCCCGCAGTCCGCGGGAGCGCAGCTGCCGGCGCGGCTCACCGTGGCAGAGGTCATCGGCGAGCCGATCACGAGCCGCGACCGCCGGGTGAGCCCGCGCGGGCTCGCGGTGCGCATCGCCTCGCTCCTCGACGAGATGATGCTGCCGCTCGGCGCCTCGGCGAAGTATCCGTACGAGCTCAGCGCAGGGATGCGCCAGCGCGTCGCGTTCGCGCGGGCGCTGGTGCTGCAGCCGAGGGTGCTCATCGCGGATGAGCCGTTCGCGAACATGGACGTCGAGGTGCGCAGAGCGGCGCGCGACGCCATCCTGCGGCGCCGCCACGAGCTCGGCATGGCAGCCCTCGTGGTCACCAACGAGCCCGACGTCGTGACCGAGCTGGATGCCGATGTGCTCGTGCTGCGCGGCGGCCTCACCGTCGCGTACGGACACGGCACGCACGACCTGCTCTGGACCCCCAGCGCCGACGCCGACCGACGCCTCGTCGGATCGTGAAATGGCGTCGATGGTCATGAGCACGGGTTGAGCTTTGCTAGTATGGACTGGTTGCCCGCACGAGAGTGCGGAACATTCCTCCATAGCTCAATTGGCAGAGCAATCGGCTGTTAACCGATAGGT
>NZ_JBQCIP010000114.1:0-3002 GCF_051953575.1 Microbacterium sp. | reverse complement strand
CCTGCTGCACGTCAGCGAGGTCCGCAAGCTCGCCGGCGGCAAGCGCGTCGAGAACGTCGAGGACGTCCTGTCGGTCGGCCAGAAGCTGCTCGTCAAGATCACCAAGATCGACGACCGCGGCAAGCTGTCGCTCGAGCCCGTCCTCGAAGAGGCTGCCGACCAGGAAGGCCGCGCAGCGGCCAGCGAGGGCCCGGAGGCTCCCGCCGAAGGCTGATCGTCTCGTATCACGCGGATGCCCGTTCCCTCCTTCATGGTGGGCGCGGGCATCCGTCGTCCGGTCGGGATTCCAGGTCGGCTGTCCTCCGAACGGGGGACAAAACGCCGGATATCAAGGCGTCGTGACCAAAGCGTTATGTAATGTTTATCGGCAGTTCGCCTCAGTGCACGGTGCGCTGTCCGGACTGGCCTACCCTCTTAGTACGCGCCGGGGGGTGCGAACAAGTGATCACGAGGAACTCCGAGCCGCCAGGCGAGGGTCGTCGTGAGGGGGTGGCACATGGCTTATTTCGGCGTTGACTCGGCGCTCGGTTCGGCGAGTCCGGATGCCGGTGCCCCTGCCGCGTCCGGCGACACCCCCGTCCGCGGGCAGCACCCGTCCGCGCCGATCCCGGTGCAGGGACCGGCTGTCGGCAGCAGCGTCCGGGTCCCCCTCGGCGACGGCGGACCCCAGGTCTTCCCGCTGATCCTCGGCGGTGCGGAGTTCGGCTGGAACGTCGACCTCGAATCGAGCCACGCGATCCTCGACACGTACGTCGAGCTCGGGGGCAACGCGGTGCACACCTCCGACAGCTTCGCCAGCGGGCGCAGCGAGCACATCATCGGCCAGTGGCTGCACTCGCGCGGACTCCGCGACGACATCGTGCTCGGAGTGCGGGTCGGCGGGCACGCCGACAACCCCGGTCTCGACCCCGTCAATCTCGTGCGCGCCGTCGAGGCATCGCTGACGCGGCTGAGGACCGACCGCATCGACGTGCTCTACCTCGACGCGACGGCGGGCAGCACCGCGTCCCTCGAAGACACGCTGGCCACGGCGGAATGGCTCGTCGAGGCCGGCAAGGCCCGCGCGCTCGGTGCGATCGGCTACACGGCGGCCCAGCTGGTCGAGGCGCGCATCTTCGCCTCTGCCGGCTACCCCCGCATCACCGTGCTCGACGTCCCGTTCAACGTGCTGCGCCGTCATGAGTTCGACGCCGATCTGCGGCTGGTCGCCGGTGCGCAGGGCATGGCGGTCACACCGTCGCACGCCCTCGAGCACGGGTTCCTCGCGGGCCGGCAGCGTTCGAAGCTGCGCGGCGCGCTCTCAGTGCGCGGAGCGCAGCTGGCGGCGAACCTCAACCGCCGCGGCGGACGCACCCTGCGGGCGCTGGACGCAGTGGGCGCCGAGCTCGGCGTGCCCGATGCCGCCGTCGCGGTCGCATGGCTCCTCGCGCAGAAGCTCGTCACGGCGCCGATCGTCAACGCGTATGCGCCCGCGCACGTCGAAGAGCTCGTGCAGGGCGTCGGCGTGCGGCTGAGCCGCAGCCAGCTGGCAGACATCGCGCGAGCCGCGGAGTAGTTCGGCCGCGGTTCTCCACAGTCCCCGGGTGGCGGCATCCCTCCCCGTCCGGGGGTGACGTAGTGTGGATGGCGTGCCCGCACGACCGGGCCGATGATCCCCCGGAATACCTCGATGGTGAAGTGAGCGGTGTGACGCACTACATCTATCTCGTGCGGCATGGCGAGCACCAGGACGCCGAGCACGGACTGGCCGACGGCCCCTTGTCGCCCCGAGGGCGGCGCCAGGCGGCGCTCCTGGCGGACCGGCTGTCGGGCGTGCCGTTCGACGCGGTGTGGCACTCACCGCTGGAGCGCGCGAGCCAGACCGCGCGCGCGGTGGGGGAGCGGATGCCGTCGGTGCAGCCCGAAGCGTCGTCGCTGCTGTTCGACTGCGTGCCGACCGGTATGACGGACGAGACGCCGGCCGCCTTCGAGCCGTTCTTCGGATCGGTCACCGAGGCCGAGGTCGAGGCCGGCCGTGCGCAGATGGCCGATGCCACGAGCGAGTTCCTGGTGCGCAAGCGCGGCGAGGTCCATGAGCTGCTGATCACGCACAACTTCGTGATCTCGTGGTTCGTGCGCGAAGTGCTGCAGGCGCCGGAGTGGCGCTGGATGACGCTCAACCAGGCGCACTGCGGCCTGACGGTGATCGCTCAGAAGCAGGGACGGCCGTGGACGCTCCTGTCGCACAACGACATGGCCCACCTGCCGGTCGAACTGCGCACGGGTCTGCCCGAGCTCTATCCCGTCTGACGCCGGCCGGTCGGATCCCGCGGGGTCAGAGGCGCTTCCCGTACCAGCGCGACGCGTTCGGGTTGTCGTTGTAGGGCTCGATCGCGACGAAGCCGGTCCGCGCGTAGAGGGCGCCTGCCGCTTCGAGGGAGTGGTGGGTGTCGAGCACCAGCTCGGCGGCGCCGAAGCCCCGGGCGCGTTCGACGAGGTCCTCGACGAGCAGGCGCCCCCACCCGCGACCGCGCGTCTCGGGCCGCAGGTACAGGTGCTTCAGCTCGTATCGCACGCCCTCGGGGCCCGGGGCGATCAGGCGGATGCCGCCGCATCCCATCGGCGCTCCCTCGTCGTCGTCGAGCACGACGAAGACCCCCGCGGGTGGCACGAAGGCGGCGGGGTCGGGGAACGTCGTGCGGTAGGCGACGCCCTGCGCGGCGAAGCCGACGGTTCGGGAGCGGAAGTACTCGTCGAGCAGCGCATGCGCGTCGGGCGCATCGGCGGGGGAGGGGCGCAGTGTCACCACCGCTCCAGCGTAAGCGGTTCCGCCGGCCGGCCGGGACGCACGGGGGCCGGGACGCACGGGGTCCGGCGTTCCCAGGCGCCGCCTAGGATGGAGGGCATGACGACACGCGTGGCCATCGTCGGCGGAACCGGAAAGCTGGGCGGCATCATCCGCGAGGTCGTCGAGTCCGAGCCCGGCTTCGAGATCACGGCCGTGCTCACCTCGCGCTCCGAGC
>NZ_JBQCIP010000113.1:0-4961 GCF_051953575.1 Microbacterium sp. | reverse complement strand
GTGTGGTTTCCCTCTCCCGACTGCCCTCGAGCGAGTTGTCCACAGTTTCCACAGCCGTTAACACCATGACAAGAAATCTCTCTGATGAAACCCGTCCGATCACCTTTGCGGTGGACAAGTCCTCCGAGAGGACGACGGGCTGGCATTCTCCGGGCCTGCCACTAGCATGAGAACCCCGAGCCCGCAGTCGAGGGGCCCGTTGCTGCAGAGGGAGCATTCGTGAAGTTCCACGTCAACCGCGATGTGTTCAGCGAAGCCGTGTCGTTCGTCGTCAAGCTCCTGCCTCAGCGCAACCCTCAGCCGATCCTTGCGGGCGTGCTCATCGAGGCATCCGAGCAGGGCCTGTCGCTCGCCGCGTTCGACTACGAGGCGTCGGCGCGTACGACCATCGAGGCGACCGTCGACGATCCGGGCACGATCCTCGTCCACGGCCGGCTGCTCTCCGACATCGCCAGCCGGCTGCCGAACGCCCCGATCCAGATCGAGGTCGACGACGACGGCGGCATCCTGCTCACGTGCGGCTCCGCGCGGTTCACCCTCGCGTCCATGCCCGTGCAGGAGTACCCGGCGATCCCCGAGGTCACGGGCGACTCGGGTCTGGTCCCCGCCGAGGACTTCGCGACGGCCATCGCCCAGGTCGCGTTCGCGGCATCCCGCGACGACGTGACCCCGGTCCTCACCGGCGTGCAGCTCGAGGTCTCGGGCACGAGCCTCAGCCTCGTCGCCACCGACCGCTACCGCGTGGCGCTCCGCGAGATCCCGTGGGACGGCGGTGGCGCGGCCACCGACGAGGCCACGACCGCTCTCGTCCCGGCCCGCACGCTCACCGAAGTCGGCAAGACGTTCGCACACGGCGGCGACATCTCGATCGCGTTCTCGGGGTCGGGCGATCGCGAGATCATCGCGTTCACCGCCGGCAACAAGACGGTGACCTCGCTGCTCATCAAGGGCAACTTCCCGCCCGTGCGCCGCCTGTTCCCTGCGCAGACCGAGCACCACGCCGTCGTGAACACCGCCGAGCTGGCCGAGGCCGTGCGCCGGGTGTCGCTCGTGCTCGACCGCTCGGCGCCGCTGCGGTTCACGTTCACGAGCGACAGCGTGTCGATGGATGCCTCCGGCACCGAGCAGGCACGCGCGACCGAGTCGGTCGACGCGACGCTGCTCGGCGGCGACGATGTCACTCTCGGTCTCAACCCGCAGTACCTGCTCGAGTCGCTCGGCGCGGTCAAGAGCGAGTTCGTGCGCATCACGTTCACCTCGAGCGAGAACGCGAACAAGCTGAGCCCCGTGCTCATCACGCCGCAGACGTCGGTCGACAAGGCCGGCTCGGACTCGTTCCGCTACCTGCTGCAGCCGAACCTGCTGCTGCGCTGATCCGTCCTCACGGCAGATCCGGCTCAGGGTGCACGTCGGTGCCGATCATTAGGCTTGTCCGGTGATCGTGGAGCACCTGAGTCTGGTCGACTTCCGCAACTATGCGGCCGCCGACGTCGAACTCGGGCCCGGACCGAACGTCTTCGTGGGCCGCAACGGCCAGGGCAAGACGAATCTCGCCGAGGCGATCGGCTTCTTCGCGACGCTGGGCTCCCATCGGGTCTCGAACGACGCGCCGATGGTGCGGGACGGAGCGGATGCCGCGATCATCCGGGCCCGTCTGGCCCATGGCGAACGGCGCGTGCAGCTCGAGGCGCAGGTGAACCGGCAGGGATCCAACAAGGCACGCGTCAACGGCTCGCCCGTGAAGCCGGCCGAGCTGCCCCGGTACGCCCAGGTGGTGCTGTTCGCACCGGAGGATCTGCAGATCGTCCGCGGCGATCCGTCCTCGCGCCGCCGGTTCGCCGATCAGCTGCTCGTGCAGCGCGCCCCTCGCATGGCCGGCGTGATCGCCGACTACGACCGCGTCCTCAAGCAGCGCACCGCCCTGCTGAAATCGGCGCGGGCACGCGGCATCCGCGGAGATGCGCTCTCGACCCTCGATGTGTGGGACGACAAGCTCGTGACCCTGGGCACGCAGCTGATCACCGCCCGTCTCGCGCTCGCGAACGACCTGGCGGCGCCCCTGGCGGCGGCCTACACCTCGATCGCCGGCGCCGACCACGACCCCGAGATCGAATGGGCGCTGTCGGTGGCCGGCGCCGACACCGGCGAAGACACCGACACGGCCGCACCCGCGGCTTCGGGCGCCGATCCTCTCGAGACGGCGAGGGATGCCGCAGCCCCGCGCATCGCGGAGCTCTTCCGGCAGGCGCTCGCGGCCAAGCGGACCTCGGAGCTCGAGCGCGGTCTGACACTCGTGGGGCCGCACCGTGACGATCTGCTGCTGCGGATCCGCGGTCTACCCGTGAAGGGGTACGCCTCGCACGGTGAATCGTGGTCGGTCGCTCTCTCGCTGCGGCTCGCCTCGGCCGAGCTGCTGCGCGTCGACTCCATGCTGGGCGACCCGGTGCTCATCCTCGATGACGTCTTCGCAGAGCTCGACGCCGACCGCCGGGCGCGCCTGGCGCAGCTGGCCGGAGACTACGAGCAGGTCGTCGTGACCGCCGCGGTCGAGGGCGACGTCCCCGAGGCGCTGCGGGCACGGATGGTGCGCGTCGAAGCCGGGCGCATCGTCGGGGACGCGGGAGCGGACGATGTCTGATCCGTCGGCGGGGTCGGGCGCCGGCGGCCGGCGGGATGCGGCATCCGATCCCGAAGGCGGCGTCGGGGTTCCCGAGACGATCGCGACCTATCTGCGGCTGCGCGGGCTCGAGCCGTCGGCACGCTCGTCGTACCGCAAGCGCCGCCGGCGCACCGAGGACGACGACAACATCCCGTTCGCCCCGGGCCGAGACCCGAAGGGCGTCGCCGACGTGCTCGCCGACCTGACCCGCGAGGCCGGCTGGAACTCGCAGCTCGCACGCGAGGACGTCGTCCGCGCATGGGACGAGGTCGCCGGCGCGGACACCGCCCGGCACACGCGTCCGGTGGCGTTCTCGGAGGGCACGCTCACCGTCCAGGCGGACTCGACCGCATGGGCCAAGCAGCTCCAGCTGATGCGCGCCCACATCCTTTCGGAGATCGTCCGGCGGTTCCCCGAGGCAGGTGTCGACGCGGTGCGTTTCATCGGGCCGGACGTCCCCTCCTGGAAATGGGGTCCCAGAACGATTCCAGGGCGCGGTCCGCGCGATACCTACGGCTAGGCCACCTCGGGAGCTGTCCAGAACGATTTCAGGGCGTCACAGGGGCGTATGGGGCCGTGATCGGGTCGTTACCCGATAGACTGTCAGGGCCCCTTCGAAGGATTTGGAGCCATCGAGAAGATGACGTCAGACAACCCCGACAACGTGTCCGAGGAACCCGAAACGCCCGATCAGGCTCCCACTGGTTCTCCCGGCGACTACGGGGCCGATGCCATCCAGGTGCTCGAGGGTCTCGAGGCGGTGCGCAAGCGCCCGGGCATGTACATCGGCTCGACCGGTGAGCGCGGCCTGCATCACCTCGTCTACGAGATCGTCGACAACGCCGTGGACGAGGCGCTCGCGGGCTACTGCGACACCATCAACGTCACGATCCTGCCCGACGGCGGTCTGAGCGTGTACGACAACGGTCGCGGCATCCCCGTCGACATCCACCGCACGGAGGGCAAGTCGACCCTCGAGGTCGTGCTCACCGTGCTGCACGCCGGCGGAAAGTTCGGCGGCGGCGGGTACGCGGTGTCCGGCGGTCTGCACGGCGTCGGCTCGTCGGTGGTGAACGCGCTGTCGACGCGCCTCGAGGTGCAGGTCATGCGCCAGGGCCACGTGTGGCGGCAGTCCTACCGCGACGGCGGCCAGCCCCTCGCCCCTGTCGCCAAGGGCGAAGAGACCGAAGAGACCGGCACCATCGTCACCTTCTGGCCGGACGACTCGATCTTCGAGACCGTGCACTTCGACTACGACACGCTGCGCACGCGGTTCCAGCAGACCGCGTTCCTCAACAAGGGCCTGCGCATCACGCTGTCGGACGAGCGCCCGAGCTCGACGTACGTCACCGACACGCCCGAAGGCGGCTCTGAGGAGCGTCAGCCGTTCGACGACTTCTTCTACGAGCGCGGCCTCGTCGACTACGTGGAGTACCTCAACAAGGTGCGCCACGCCGACGTCGTCAACGAGGAGATCATCGAGATCGAGTCGGAGGACACCGTCCGTCACATCTCGCTCGAGCTCGCGATGCAGTGGACGACCAGCTACACCGAGAACGTCTTCACCTTCGCGAACACGATCAACACGCACGAGGGCGGCACGCACGAGGAGGGCTTCCGCGCTGCGCTGACGACGCGCATCAACACGTACGCGCGCGACAAGAACCTGCTCAAGGAGAAGGACGACAACCTGACCGGCGACGACATCCGCGAGGGTCTCACCGCCGTGATCTCGGTCAAGCTCTCGGAGCCGCAGTTCGAGGGTCAGACCAAGACGAAGCTCGGCAACACCGAGGCCAAGGCGTTCGTGCAGAAGGTCGTCGGCGACCAGCTCGCCGACTGGCTCGACCGCAATCCGGTGCAGGCCAAGCGGGTCATCACGAAGGCGATCGACGCCGCCACCGCCCGCATGGCCGCGCGCCGTGCGCGCGAGACCGCGCGTCGCAAGAGCGTCTTCGAGTCCGCCGCGATGCCCGACAAGCTCAAGGACTGCACGAGCAAGGACCCGTCGATCAGCGAGATCTTCCTCGTCGAGGGCGACTCGGCCGGCGGCTCGGCCGTCCAGGGCCGCGACCCGCACACCCAGGCGATCCTGGCGCTGCGCGGCAAGATCCTGAACGTGGAGCGCGCGCGCCTCGACAAGGCGCTGGGCAACCGCGAGGTGCAGGCGATGATCCAGGCCTTCGGCACGGGCATCGGCGAGGACTTCGACATCGACAAGGCGCGGTACCACAAGATCGTGCTGATGGCCGATGCCGACGTCGACGGCCAGCACATCACGACGCTGCTGCTGACGATGCTG
>NZ_JBQCIP010000112.1:0-12245 GCF_051953575.1 Microbacterium sp. | reverse complement strand
GCGGAAGGAGACGTCCGACATGAGCACGCGGGCGCCCACGCGGATCTCGAGGTCGTGCACGGCGAGCACAGCGGATGTCCGTTCCGTCGAAGGGTGAGTACGCGGCCGACTGGCCAGCCATCCAGTATACGGACTGGTACTTGAGAGGGATGCGGACGGTACCGGAGAGGGATGCCTCCGGCCCCGACGGCTGCGTACCGTGCCGGTGTGGACCTGATCTCCGACATCATCCTGCAGGCGGTCGCCTCACCGTGGCTGTACGCCGCGATGTTCGCCGTGGCGCTCATCGACGGCTTCTTCCCGCCGGTGCCGAGCGAGACCGTGCTCGTCGCCGCGGCGGCGGTGGCGGCATCCACGGGGCGTCCCGATCTGCTGCTGCTGGGAGCGGTCGCGGCCGCGGGCGCCGCGGCGGGCGACAACATCGCGTTCGCGATCGGTCGGCGCACGGGCACGACGAGATTCGCGTGGATGCGGCGGCCCAAGGTGGCCGGAGCGTTCGCCTGGGCGGGCTCGGCGCTCGAGCGGCGGGGCGCGGGGCTCATCCTGGGCGCCCGGTTCATCCCGGTGGGCCGCGTGGCGGTCAACCTGTCGGCCGGGGCGCTGCGCTACCCGTGGCGGCGATTCGCGGGACTCGCAGTGTGCGCAGGCGCATGCTGGGCGGCGTACAGCATCGCGATCGGTCTGCTGGCGGGCGCGTGGCTGAAGGATCAGCCGCTGCTCAGCGCCGGCCTCGGCATCGTGGTGGCGCTCGCCCTCGGTCTCGTGATCGACCGCGTGATCGTGTGGCGTGCACGCCGCGCCGCCGCCCCCGGTTCTCCCACCGGCGCATCGACCGCCTCGGTCGTGTGCGTCGACTGACAGGATGACATCGTGAGCGACACCCCTCCTCCGGCTCCCGCCCCACCGGCCGCGCCTCCCGCGCCGGCGCACCGCCGCCGCCCCGCACCGCGGAGCATCGCGTTCGGCGTTCTGGCGGTCGTCGTGGGCGCCCTGTTCTCGGTGCTGGTGCCGGTGGCGATCTCGCTGTACGGCCAGCCGGCGGCTTTCACGTTCCTGTTCGGCGCGCTGCTGTGCGCGGCGCCGCTGATCGCCGTGCGGTGGCCGCGCTGGGCGATCGCGATGTTCGCCGTCGCCGCGATCGTGCTGCCGCTGCCGATCGCCGGCAACGGCAGCACCTCCTGGCCGTGGCCGTGGTCGGTGCCGGCGATGCTCGTGCTCGTCGCGTTCGTGGCGGTGCTCGCCATCGTCCACGGCTGGAGGCTCGCGCTGGTCGCCTGGCTCGTGGTGATCGGCGGCACCCTCGCGGCCGTGATCGCGCTGTCGGACGCCGTGCCGGTCGTCGCGGCCATCGTGAACCTCGTGATCGTGACGTCGGTGTCGGGGGCCGCGCTGCTCGTCGCCGTGCTGGTCGCGAGTCGGCTGCGGGTGGGCGCCGAGCTCACGCGGGAGCGGGAGCTCGCAGCGCGTGAGCAGGACCGGCGCGTCGTCGTCGAGGAGCGCGCACGCATCGCCCGCGAACTGCACGACGTCGTCGCCCACGGGATGTCGCTCATCCAGGTGCAGGCCTCCACGGCGCAGTACCGCGTCCCCGGCCTTCCCGACGACGCCGTGCGCGAGTTCGACGAGATCGCCCAGACCGCGCGCACCGGGCTCGCCGAGATGCGCCGCCTGCTGGGCGTGCTGCGCACCGACGACCACGTCGCCGATCTCGCTCCCCAGCAGGGGCTGCACGACATCCCCGCCCTCGTCGAGACCGTGCGGCGCGCCGGCGCGGAGGTCGAGGCGACCTACCCGGCGACACCCCGCGCCGTTCCCGAAACCGTGGGCATCGCGGCGTTCCGCATCGTGCAAGAGGCCCTGAGCAACGCCGTGCGCCATGCCCCCGGTGCCGCGATAACCCTGACGATGGATGCGGATGCCGACGCCGTGCGCATCCGGGTGCGCAATGCGCCCTCCTCCCCCGTCGCCACCGCCGCGCCGGCCGCGCCACGCGGACACGGTCTCGTCGGCATGACCGAGCGCGCGGCGCTGGTCGGCGGTAGCGTTGACGCCGCCGCGGACGCCGACGGCGGCTGGACGGTGAAGGCCGTGCTTCCGGTCCCGCCGCCGGCACCGCGGCCGCCTGAGCCGACCCTCGGAGACCACACGTGAGCATCAGCGTCCTCATCGCCGACGATCAGGCGATGGTGCGCGCCGGCTTCGCCGCTCTCCTGGACGCCCAGCAGGACATCCGGGTCGTCGGCCAGGCGCCCGACGGTGCGCAGGCGGTCGCCCTCGCCGCGCGCACGGATCCCGACGTCGTGCTCATGGACGTGCGGATGCCCGAACTCGACGGCATCGCGGCGACCCGGCGCATCCTCGGCCCCTCGTATCCGGCCGCCCGGGTTCCCCGCATCCTGATGCTCACCACCTTCGACATCGACGACTACGTCTACGACGCCCTCGAGGCGGGTGCGAGCGGGTTCCTCCTGAAGGATGCGCTCCCCGAAGAGCTCGTGCACGCGGTGCGGGTGGTCGCCGCCGGAGATGCGCTCCTGGCACCCAGCGTCACCCGCCGCATGATCGAGCACTTCGCCGCGCGGCGCCCGAGGGCCGGCCGGGCGGCAGCGGTCCTGCACGAGCTCACCGAGCGCGAGCGGGAGGTGCTGACGCTCATCGGCCGCGGCCGCTCGAACGGGGAGATCGCGACGGACCTGTTCATCTCGGAGCAGACCGTCAAGACGCACGTCGGCAAGGTGCTCGCCAAGCTCGGCGCACGGGACCGTGTTCAGGCGGTCATCTTCGCGTACGACGCGGGTCTGGTCGAGCCGGCATCCTGACGCCCCTCCCTCCACGGGGTGAGACCACGACGGCACCATGGTGCGATGCCGCCGCGGGCACCGGCTTCCTAGCCTTCGGGGACCGACGTCCCCCGAGGAGGAGCCATGACCGTTGCCATCACCGCGCCCGCGGCATCCGCACTGCGACCGCGCGGCCGCGATCGCGCGATCGATCTCGTCCGCGCCGCCTGCATCCTCGGCGTCGTCGTGCTGCACGCCATGATGGTCGGCGTCGGAGTGGCCGGCGGCCTCCCCTCGTTCGTCAACGCGAGCGACGGCACGTGGTGGATCGTCCCGCTCAGCTGGGTTCTGCAGGTGATGCCGCTGTTCTTCGTCATCGGCGGCTTCTCGGCGGCGACCGCGTATCGGCGGGCACGTACACGCGGATCGGATGCCGTCGCCTTCGTGTCGGGCCGGGTGCACCGGCTGCTGCGCCCGGCGGCGGTGACCATCGGGGTCGTCGGGGCGCTCCTAGCCGTGCTCGGGGCGGCCGGCGTGCCGGGCGATCTGGTCGTTCTTGCGGGGTACCGGTTCGGCCAGCCGCTGTGGTTCCTCGGCGTTTTCCTGGTCTGCCAGGCGCTCGTGCCGGTGCTGCTGCGACTGCATGAGCGCGCGCCGTTCGCCGTGATCGCGATCCTCGCCGGGGCTGCCACGGCGATGGATGTCGGCCGAGCGGTCTCGGGACTCGATGCGCTCGGCTTCTTCAACCTGGCGTTCGTGTGGCTCACCCTGCAGCAGCTCGGCTTCTTCCTCGCCGACGGACGCATCGACGCGCTGCCGCGCCGCACCCGCATCCTCGCAGCGGTGGGCGCGATCGTCGCGCTCGCTGTGTCGTTCGCGAGCGGCATCCACTCCCCCGATCTGGTCGCGAACATCAACCCGCCGACGACGGCCCTGCTGCTCGTGGGCGTCGCGCACACCGCGCTGTTCTCCCTGCTGCGCGGCGACCTCGGCCGGCTGGCCGAGCAGCGTCCGGCACAGCGGTTCGTCGACTTCGTGACCCCGCGGGCGATGACCGTCTACCTGTGGCACATGCCGGTGCTGCTGGGTCTCGCCGGGCTGTCGGCCCTCTGGGCGCTCACGACGGGAATGCCGCTGCCGACCGTCGACGGAGCGTGGTGGTGGCTCACGCGCCCGGTGTGGCTGGCCGTGACCCTCGCCACGACGGCCGCGGTCGCGCTGCTCGCCGCACGCGTCGAAGCGGCGACGCCGCCGCCCGCGACCGGCTCGGCGCGCCACGTCGCGCTCGCGGTCATCGCCGGCGTGACGGGCGTGGCGCTGCTGCTCGTGGTCGGAACGACGGTCGTCACGGCCGCGATCGCCGTGGCCCTGCTGGCGTGGGCGCTCGGGCTCGTCCGCCTGCGTCAC
The DNA here is from genome assembly GCF_051953575.1 of Microbacterium sp. GTDB lineage: Bacteria > Actinomycetota > Actinomycetes > Actinomycetales > Microbacteriaceae > Microbacterium. Next base: position 8,058 of record NZ_JBQCIP010000112.1, on the reverse strand, counting down.
GAATTGGCAATCTGAGAGGACGCTGGGTAAGGTTGCCCTTACTAGCCCTGGTTTAGGGCATCCTTACCTAACTCTCTTTCGGAGGACTCCCGTGCGCCCGTCCCGCCCCGCCGCCGCCCTCACGACCCTTGCCGTCGCCGCCGTCGCCCTCGCCGGCTGCGCCGGCACCGCCGAAGACAAGGCCGACGCCGCCTCCGGCGGGTCGGGCACCGACGCCGCGTTCCCCGTGACCATCGAGCACGCGTACGGCGAGACCGTCATCGAATCCCGGCCCGAGCGAGTGGCGACGGTCGCATGGTCGAACCAGGAGGTGCCCCTCGCCCTCGGCGTCGTGCCCGTCGGCATGGCCAAGGTCACCTGGGGCGACGACGACAACGACGGCGTCCTGCCGTGGGTCGAAGACAAGCTCGACGAGCTCGGCGCCGAGACGCCCGTGCTGTTCGACGAGACGGACGGCATCGACTTCGAAGCCGTCGCCGACACGCAGCCCGACGTCATCCTCGCCGCCTACTCCGGTCTCACGCAGGAGGAGTACGACACGCTGTCGAAGATCGCGCCGGTCGTCGCGTACCCCGACAAGGCCTGGGGCACGTCGTACGAAGACATGATCCGCCTCGACTCCGCCGCGCTCGGGCTCGCGGCCGAGGGCGACGCGCTCATCGACGAGCTGCACGGCACCGTCGACGCCGCGCTCGCCGAACACCCCCAGCTCGCCGACGCGAAGGTGCTCTTCTCGTACATCGACCCGTCCGACTTCAGCCAGATCGGCTTCTACACGACGCTCGACACGCGCCCCGGCTTCCTCGCCGACCTCGGCATCCCGGTTCCCGAGGTCGTCGCCGAGGAGTCAGCGGGCACGAGCGAGTTCTACACCAGCGTCTCGGCCGAAGAGGCGGACCGCTTCGCCGACGTCGACGTGTTCGTCACCTACGGGGACGCCGACGGCTCGATCATCCCGCAGCTGCAGGCCGACCCGCTGCTGTCGCAGATCCCGGCGATCGCCGAGGGCCGCATCGCGATCCTCGAAGAGTCCACCCCGCTGGCCGCGTCGGCGAACCCGTCCCCGCTGTCGATCGGCTGGGGCATCGACCAGTACTTCGCCCTCCTCGCCGGCGCCCTCGGCTGATCCGTCCGTGTCGCTGACCGAGCGCGAACGCACGAGCGTCGCCGAGACGACCGAGGCACCCACCGGTGCGCCGGATGCCGCAGCCCTGCGGCGTCCGGCCACCGTCCGGCTGCTGTGGCTCGTCGTGGCGCTGGGCGTGCTCGCGGCGCTGTGCGCGGCATCCGTCGCCATCGGCGTGCGCGCCGTGTCGTTCGGCGACATCCTCGCCGGGCTGGCCGGCGACACCGACGGGATCGCCCCCGCGGCCGTCGCCGCGCGGCTGCCGCGCACGGTGCTCGCGGTGCTCGTGGGTGCGGCCCTCGCGATGTCGGGCACGTCGATGCAGGCGGTGACGCGCAACCCGCTCGCCGATCCCGGCATCCTCGGCGTCTCGGGCGGTGCCGCGCTCGCCGTCGTCATCGGCATCGCGTTCTTCGGCATGTCGGACCCCTACGCATTCATCGCCGTCGCCATCGTGGGCTCGGCCGCGGCCGCCGTGTTCGTCTACGGTGTCGGCTCGCTGGGCAGAGGCGGCGCGACCCCGCTCAAGCTCGCGCTCGCCGGAGCGGCCGCATCGGCCGCCTTCATGTCGCTCGTGAGCGCGATCCTCCTCCCCCGCATCGACATCGTCGAGACGTTCCGGTTCTGGCAGATCGGCGGCGTCGGCGGGGCGACATGGGACCGCATCGCCGTGGTCGCCCCGATCCTCGCCCTGGGCGCCGTGGTATGCCTCATCTCCGCGCGCGGCATGAACTCGCTGGCGCTGGGCGACGAGCTCGCTGCCGGCCTCGGCGAGCATGTGGCGCGCACCCGGCTCGTGGCATCGGCGGGGGCGGTCGTCCTGTGCGGCGCCGCCACCGCCGTCGCCGGCCCGATCGCGTTCGTCGGGCTCGTCATCCCCCACCTGTGCCGGCTGCTCGTCGGCACCGACCACCGCTTCCTGCTCCCGTTCTCGGCCGTCGCCGGCGCCGCGCTGCTGGTCGCCGCGGATGTGGTCGGTCGGGTGGTCGCCCGCCCCGAGATCGAGGTGGGCATCGTGACGGCGCTCATCGGTGCACCGTTCTTCATCTGGATCGTGCGACGCCAGAAGGTGCGGGAACTGTGACCTCGACCCTCCTGCCCGTGTCATCCGCCTCCTCGGCGCAGCGTGCGACCCCCGCGACGGTCGCCGCCGGCCGGCGGCGCCGCGCACGCCGCCGCGGTCTCGTCACCGCGATCCTCGCCGCCGCGATCGTCATTGCCTTCGCGGTCTCGCTGATGGTCGGCCGTTCCTTCTACGGCCTCGACGAGATCGTGCGCGTGATGCTCGGCCAGACCGTGCCGGGCGCCTCGTTCACGGTCGGCGAGCTGCGGCTCCCCCGCTCCAGCCTCGCGATCCTGTCGGGGTTCGCGTTCGGCATCGCGGGCGTCACGTTCCAGACGATGCTGCGCAATCCGCTCGCCTCGCCCGACATCATCGGCATCACCTCCGGGGCGAGCGCCGCGGCGGTCTTCGGGATCGTCGTGCTGTCGCTCTCCGAGACGCTCGTGTCGGTGCTCGCCGTCGCGGGCGCCCTCCTCACCGCGCTCGCGATCTACCTCCTGTCCGACAAGGGCGGGTTCGCCGGCACGCGCCTGATCCTCATCGGCATCGGCGTCGCCGCGATGCTCGACAGCGTCGTCACCTACGTCCTGTCCCGCGCCGCGGCGTGGGATCTGCAGTCGGCCATGCGCTGGCTCGCCGGCAGCCTCAACGGCGCGACCTGGCAGGCGGTTCTCCCGCTGGCGCTCGCGAGCGTCGTGCTCGTGCCGCTGCTGCTCGCGCAGGGTCGCGGCCTCGGCACGCTGCGCCTGGGCGACGACACCGCGGCGAGCCTCGGGGTGAAGGTGTCGCGCACCCGCATCGTCGCGATCGTGGCGGCGGTGATCCTGCTCGCCTTCGCCACCGCGGCGTCGGGCCCGATCGCGTTCGTCGCGTTCATGGCCGGCCCGATCGCCGCGCGCCTGGTCGGTCCGGGCGGCTCACTGCTGCTGCCGTCGGGCCTCGTGGGGGCGCTCCTCGTGCTCGTCGCCGATCTGCTCGGTCAGTTCGCCTTCGACAGCCGCTATCCGGTCGGTGTCGTGACCGGCGTGCTCGGCGCCCCGTATCTCATCTACCTGCTCATCAGGACGAACCGCTCCGGAGGCTCGCTATGACGGCATCCCGCACCCCCTCCGCCACGCACACGCTCGCGGCGCAGGCGGTCACCCTCGGCTACGGCGACCGCACCATCGTCGATCGCCTCGATCTCGACGTCCCGCCCGGCCTCATCACCGCCATCGTCGGGGCGAACGGATGCGGCAAGTCGACGCTGCTGCGCGCCCTCGCGCGCCTCATCGCACCTGCCGCCGGCCAGGTGGTGCTCGACGGCAAGGCGCTGCACAGCCGGCCGTCGAAAGAGGTCGCCCGGACGCTCGGCCTACTGCCGCAGAGTCCCGTCGCCCCCGAGGGGATCGCCGTGGCAGACCTCGTCGGCCGTGGCCGGCACCCCCACCAGAAGCTGCTCGCGAGCTGGAGCGAGCGGGACTACGCGGTGGTGGCCGACGCCCTCAGCGCGACCGGCATCGAGGATCTCGCGGACCGCTCCGTCGACGAGCTCTCGGGCGGCCAGCGTCAGCGCGTCTGGATCGCGATGGCCCTCGCGCAAGAGACCGACATCCTCCTCCTCGACGAGCCGACGACGTTCCTCGACGTCGCGCACCAGGTCGAGGTGCTCGATCTGCTCACCGACCTCAACCGCGAACGCGGCACGACGATCGTCATGGTGCTGCACGACATGAACCTGGCCGCACGATACGCCGATCACCTGTTCGCGCTGCGCGCGGGTCGCGTGGTCGCCAGTGGCGCCCCCGGCGACATCATGACGGCCGACCTCATCCGCGAGGTGTTCGAGCTGGACTCGCTCGTGGTCACCGACCCGGTGTCGGGCGCGCCCATCGTCCTCCCCCGCGGCCGTCACCACGTGGCGTCCCCCGACGCCGCCCCGCGCAGTCCGTTCCCCGCCGCGCCGATCCTGACTGGAGTCCTCGATGGCTGAGCCCGACGTCCCCTACCGCTTCTTCCGCGCCCGTGTCACGGCGATCACCGATGTGACGCCGAGCTTCCGTCGCTTCACCTTCGGAGGTCCCGACCTCGCCGACTACGGCGACCCGGGCCTCGACCAGCGCGTGAAGATCGTGTTCCCGACCCCCGGCGCGTCCTTGGACGCCATGCCGACCGGCGACGACTGGTACATGCAGTGGCGCGACCTTCCCGAAGAGCGGCGCCTGCCGTTCCGGACCTACACGACGCGCTACGTGCGCAACCACGTGAGCGAGGTCGACGTCGACATGGTGTCGCACGACGTCCTCGGCCCGGCCTCGGAGTGGATCGCTCACGCGCGCCTCGGCGACGAGGTGCTGATCTTCGCCCCCACCACGGGGCACGAGGGCGTCAGCTTCGGGATCGACTTCGTCCCGCCCGCGCAGGTCGACGCGATCCTGCTGGCAGGGGACGAGACCGCGGCCCCCGCGATCGCGGCGATCCTCGAGCAGCTGCCTCCCGACGCGCGCGGCGTCGTGGCCGTGGAGCTCCCTCACCCCGACGATGCCGCCTACCTGCCGCGGCATCACGGATTCGACTACCGCATCGGTGCGCGCACGGGTGAAGACCGGCATGCGCACCTCATGACGGCGGTGGCCGAGGCGGCTGCTGAACTCGCACCGGCGGGCGCCGGCGCCGACGTCGAAGAGGTCGACATCGACGCCGACATCCTGTGGGAGGTGCCGCGCACCGCAAAGGGAGGCGCCGCGCTGAAGAGCGCCCGCCTCTATGCATGGCTCGCCGGGGAGGCCGGCGCCATCAAGGCGCTGCGCCGCCACCTCGTGTCGGAGCGCGGCGTCGACCGCCGTGCCGTGGCCTTCATGGGGTACTGGCGTCTCGGGCGCGCCGAGAACTGAGCGCCGCCGGGTTGGCTGGCGCCGCCGGCTGTCCGTCGCGAGGGTCAGCGCACCGACGCCGCCTCGTGTGCATGCCCGAGGCGCAGGCCCGGCACGAGCGCCGCGAGCGCCAGCACTCCGGTGATGGCGAAAACGGCCGGGAACCCGGCGCCCGTTCCCGCGAGGGCGGTGAACACGAGCCCGGCGATCGCGATCGCCGAGGCGGATCCGACCGAGTCCGAGATCGACAGCGCCGACGAGTTGAACCCCTGGTTCTGCGGCGTCGAGTAGGCGAGCGTGAGTACGGTGAGGCGTGGATACATGAGACCCATGCCCGCGCCGGCCAAGCTCCAGCCGGCGATGAGCACGGCCGGATGCAGCCCCAGCAGCCCGGTGAACAGCGCGAAGCCCAGCGCTGAGACGAGCAGCGCCGTGCCGATGAGCGTGATCCGGGTGTTGCCCATGCGATCGCCGAAGCGCCCCTGCACGTCGGCCGCGGCCGCCCACGCGAGCGCGGCTGCCGTGAGTCCCAGGCCCGCGAACGTCGGCGAGAAGTCATAGTCGTCGATGAGCAGGTACGGCACGTAGATCTCGGCGCCGAACAGCGCCCCCGCGATGAGGCCGCGCATGAGCACCACACTCGGCAGGCCTCGCACCGCCCGCAGCGTCCCGCGCGGCAGCAGCGGCCTCGCGGCCAGCCCGATGACGATGACGGATGCCGCCACCGCCGCCCATGCCCACGCCCCGAGCTCTCCGGCGAGGCTGAGGCCCAGGGCTCCCACCGCCACCGCGACGGCGCACGCGACGCGCGGCGCGATGCGCCCGGTGGCCGGCTGGTCGGTGTGCAGCGGGAGTCCGTACAGGCGTGCGACGACCATCGCGAACGCGATGACCGTGAGCCCCGCGACCCCGAGGAACACCCACCGCCAGTGCAGGAACTCGGTCACCGCGCCCGCCAGGAAGGGTCCGATCAGCGACGGCACGACCCACGCCGCCGAAAACGCGGCGAACACCCGGCCGTGCAGGATGCTCGGGTACACCCGCGCCACCACGACGTACAGGGCGACGGTCTGCCCGCCCGTGCCGAGCCCCTGCACGAGACGTCCGGCGACGAGAACGGGCATCGTGAGGGCGACGCCCGCGATCACGAGGCCCACGACGAACAGCGCCACCGCCGTGGTGAGCGGGGCGAGCACTCCCCCGCGGTCGCACCACGCCCCGACGACGACCATGCCGATGACGCTCGTGGCGAGCGTGCCCGCGAAGGCGACCGCATACAGCCGGTCGCCGTCGAGGTCGGCACTCACGACGGGCATGACCGTCGTGACGGCGAGCGACTGCATCGCCGCGAGGAAGATGAGCGCGACGGCGCCGACCGTCACCCAGACGTAGCGGGTGTGCCAGATGCCGGGATCGCTGGGGTCGGTCACGATCGCGCGAGCGCGCCCATGCGCTCCACCGCTTCGCGCAGCAGCTCAGGGGCGCAGGCGAAGTTGATGCGGACGAACCCCTTGCCCTCGGCGCCGAACAGCGGCCCGTGGTGGAGCGCCACCTTCGCTTCGCGCAGCACCTTGACCGCAGGGTTGTCGCCCCAGCCGTACGCCGACAGGTCGACCCACGCCAGGAATCCCGCGTCGGGCGGCAGATACCGCGCCTCCGGGAGCGAGGCGGCCAGCAGCTCGGCGAGCAGGAGGCGGTTGGCGGCCAGCGCGGCGAGCAGGCTCTCCAGCCACTCGTCGCTCTCGGGTCCGTAGGCGGCCACGTTCGACAGGGCTCCGAAAAGTCCGGTGCGCCACTCGACCTCCCACGGCAGCGTCCGCAGCAGCTTCGCCTGCGCATCGCCGCCCGCGACCATCACCGCGCACTTCAGGCCGGCCAGGTTGTACGTCTTGCTGGCGCTGGTGACGGCGTAGCCGACGCGGCGCGCAGACTCGGACGCGGTGAGGAACGGCGTGAAGGGCTTCTCGGGGTACGCCAGCGGGCCGTGGATCTCGTCGCTGATGACGGGCACACCGAAGCGCTCGGCGAGGTCGGCCAGGGCGGCGAGCTGCTCGGCGGAGTGCACGGTGCCCGTCGGGTTGTGCGGGTTGCACAGCAGGACGGCGCGCGCGCCGTCGGCGAGGGATGCCTCCACCCCGGCCAGATCGATCTCCCAGCCCGTCTCGCCCGCGACGAGCGGGACGCGCTCGACGACGCCGCGCGCCTCTTCCACCGTGTCGTAGAAGGGCGGATACACCGGGGGCATCACGACGACACGGTCACCGGGTTCGATGACGAGGCGGAGGATCTCGACGACGCCCATCATCACATCGCCGGTCCAGAACACGTGCGACGGATCCACGGTCCAGCCCCACCGGCGGTCGGCGAAGCCGACGAACGCCGCGCTGAGCCCCGGCTCCGGAGGGGTGTAGCCGGTGTCGCCGAGCTCCACGGCGCGAGCAAGCACCCGGGTGATCGCCGGAGCGAGCGGGTAGTCCGTCTCGGCGACGAAGAACGGCAGGACGTCGTGCCCGTACTTGCGCCACTTCGTGCTGGAACGCTGACGCAGCTCGTCGATGGGCAAGGCCTGAAGGGGGGTGACGCTCACCTTCCGAGCCTATCGATCACTCGGGCAGGCGAGCGTCGCGGCGTCACCCGCCGAAACCCTGGCCGGTCAGATCGCGAAGCCGAGCGCGCGCATCATGTCGCGCCCGTCGTCGGTGATCCGCTCGGGGCCCCACGGCGGCATCCACACCCAGTTGATGCGGAACCGCTCCACGACGTCGTCCAGCGCCTGCGCCGTCTGCTCTTCGAGCACGTCGGTGAGCGGGCAGCCGGCTGAGGTCAGCGTCATGTGGATGACCAGCGCGTCGTTCTCGTCGTCCCACGCGAGGTCGTAGATGAGGCCGAGGTCGACGACGTTGATCCCCAGTTCGGGGTCCATGACGTCCTTGAGGGCCTCTGTGACCTCGTCGTACTTCTCGGGCGTGAGAGTAGCGGTCATGGGTACGATCCTACGCTTCGCTGCCCACGGGGGC
>NZ_JBQCIP010000111.1:0-16613 GCF_051953575.1 Microbacterium sp. | reverse complement strand
ATCGGGTCCCGCTTGATGTACTCGAGCGAGTCGTTCATCCAGCCCATGTTCCACTTGAACCCGAACCCGAGCCCGGCCTGGTTCGTGGGGGCGGTGACGCCGGGGAAGCTGGTGGACTCCTCGGCGATCATCGCGATGCCGGGGTAGCGCTTGTACGCGGTGGCGTTGACCTCCTGCAGGAAGCGGATCGCCTCGAGGTTCTCGCGACCGCCGTGGATGTTCGGCTCCCACTCGCCGTCGCTGCGCGAGTAGTCGAGGTACAGCATCGAGGCGACGGCATCCACTCTCAGCCCGTCGACGTGGAACTCCTCGAACCAGTACAGCGCGTTCGCCACGAGGAAGTTGCGCACCTCGTTGCGGCCGTAGTCGAAGATGTAGGTGCCCCAGTCCTTGTGCTCGCCACGGCGGGGGTCGGGGTGCTCGTACAGCGGCTCGCCGTCGAAGCGCGCGAGCGCGAACGCGTCCTTGGGGAAGTGGCCGGGCACCCAGTCCATGATCACGCCGATTCCCGCCTGGTGCAGCCTGTCGATCAGGTATCGCAGGTCGTCGGGGTGCCCGAAGCGGCTGGTCGGGGCGTAGTACCCCGTGACCTGGTAGCCCCACGACCCCCCGAACGGGTGCTCGGCGAGGGGGAGGAACTCGACGTGCGTGAAGCCCTGTGCGCTCACGTAGTCGATGATCTGGTCGGCGGCGTCGCGGTACGAGAGCCCCTGCCGCCACGAACCGAGATGGAGCTCGTAGATCGACATCGGCTGCGAGACCGGCGTGCTGCGCGCGCGCTGCTGCAGCCAGGCCGCGTCGCCCCACGTGTGGGACGCGTGGACCACGACCGAGGCGGTCGCCGGCGGGACCTCGGCGAACCGGGCCATCGGGTCGGCCTTGAGCGCCCATTCGCCCGAGCGGCCGCGGATCTCGTACTTGTACGCGGTGCCAGGGCCGATGCCGGGGATGAACAGCTCCCACACCCCGCTCGCGCCCATGGAGCGCATCGCGTGGCCCTGGCCGTCCCAGCCGTTGAAGTCGCCGACCACGCGCACGGCGCGCGCGTTGGGCGCCCACACCGCGAACGAGACGCCCGCGACGCCGTCGTCCACGCGCACGTGAGAGCCGAGCACGCGCCACAGCTCCTCGTGGCGGCCTTCGCCGATCAGATGCAGGTCCAGCTCGCCGATCGTCGGCGCGTGGCGGTAAGGGTCGTCGGCCACGTAGTCCGGACCCTGCGGGTAGCTCGTGGCGAGTTCGTAGCGCCCGGGCGCGCCGACGCGGGTGCCTTCCCAGATCCCCGCGCGCACGTGCTCCAGAGGGATGCGCGTGCCGTCCTCGAAGACGGCGGTGACGCTGCGGGCGAGGGGGCGCCGCGCCCGGATCGTCCACGTCGCGGTGCCTTCGGCATCGGTGTCGGAATGGATGCCGAGCACGGCGTGCGGATCGTGGTGTGAGCCTGCCGCGACGGCGTCGAGGAGCTGATCGGAGGGCGTCATCGGGACTCCTTGACGTGCAGGATGTGGACGGGCTCGGTGAACGCGTCGAGCATCACGTAGTTGTGATCGGACCAGGTCCACCGGGCGCCGGTGACGAGGTCCTCGACCTCGTACGGCAGGCCGGGCTCGACGCCCCAGACCCGGGTGTCGAGGTGCACCATCGTCTGGCGCACCGAGTGCGGGTCGGTGTTGACGACGACGATGACGGTGTCGCGGCGGCCGTCGGGCGAGAGCGCCGCATCGAGGTGCTTGACGTACACGAGGATCGCATCGTCGTCGCTCCAGTGCACGCTGAGGTTGCGCAGCTGCCGCAGCGCGGGGTGCGCCCGGCGGATCGCGTTGAGCTTCTCCAGGTAGGGGGCGAGCGAGTCGCCGCGCTCGACGGCCCCGGCCCAGTCGCGCACCTTGTACTCGTACTTCTCGTTGTCGATGTTCTCTTCGGATCCCGGCCGTGCGACGTTCTCGTACAGCTCGTACCCCGCGTACACGCCGTAGGTCGGCGCCGCCGTCGCGGCGATCGCGGCGCGGATGCGGTAGGCGGGCCGGCCGCCGAACTGCAGGTACTCGGTGAGGATGTCGGGCGTGTTGACGAACAGATTCGGGCGGAGGAATGCATCCGTCGAGTGCGCGAGGCCGCTCAGGAACTCTTCGAGCTCGGGCTTGGTGTTGCGCCACGTGAAGTAGGTGTAGCTCTGCTGGAACCCGGCAGCGGCGAGACTCTGCATGGGCGCCGGACGGGTGAAGGCCTCGGCGAGGAACACGACGTCGGGGTGCTCGGCGTTGACCGTCGAGATCAGCCATTCCCAGAACTGCAGGGGCTTGGTGTGGGGATTGTCGACACGGAAGATCTGTACCCCCTGAGCGATCCAGTGCCGCACGACCCGGAGCACCTCGGCGCGGATCCCGTCGGGGTCGTTGTCGAAGTTGACCGGGTAGATGTCCTGGTACTTCTTGGGCGGGTTCTCCGCGTACGCGATCGAGCCGTCGGGGAGCGTCGTGAACCACTCGGGGTGCTCCGCGACCCAGGGATGATCGGGGGCCGCCTGCAGCGCGAGATCGAGTGCTACCTCCAGCCCTTCCGCCCGCGCGGCGCGCACGAAGGCGCGGAAGTCGGCGAGGGTGCCGAGATCCGGATGCACGGTGTCGTGGCCGCCGGCCGCGGACCCGATGGCCCACGGCGATCCCGGGTCGGCGGGCCCGGCGTCGAGGGTGTTGTTCGGACCCTTGCGGTTGAGCGTGCCGATGGGGTGGATGGGCGGCAGGTAGACGACGTCGAAGCCCATCTGCGCGACGGCAGGCAGGCGCTTGGCGGCCGTCCGGAAGGTGCCGCTCTTGATGCTGCCGTCCTTCAGGCGCCGCGCGCCCTCCGAGCGCGGGAAGAACTCGTACCACGCGCCCACACCGGCACGTTCGCGCTCGACGAGGAGCTCGAGATCGTCACCGAGCGTCACGAGCGACATCAGGGGTCGCTGGCGGAAGTAGGTCGCGATGCGCGGGTCGTCGACGATCGCCAGGGCTCCGGCGTCGTCGACCGTCTCGTCGCGGAGCGATGCCGCGGCCGCCGCGAGCACCGTCTTCTCGGCCGCGGTGCGGCCCTTCTCGGCACCGGCGCGCTCGAACAGGAGGGCGCCGAGCTCGCGCATGAGGGCGGCATCCACTCCCGCCGTGATCTTGACCGAGGCCGCGTGCTGCCAGGTCGCGAAGTCGTCGCCGAACGACTCGAAGCGGAACCGCCAGACGCCCTGCTCGAGCAGCGCGACCTCGGTCTGCCACCGGTCGAAGCCGTCGTTCAGCGGGTCGAGGCGATGCAGCGACTCGTCGCCCGTGGGGGAGAAGAGGCGCAGCTGCACGCCGATCCGGTCGTGCCCTTCGCGGAACGCCGTCACCCGGAACGGCACCACCTCGCCGTCGTACGCGGTGGGGCGGAAGTCGCCCCACGGCACGGTGGGGAAGGGCTGCGCCAGCGGTATTCGTCGCGCGACCGTATCGGGGTCGGGCTGCCAGGCGCGGGCATCACGGACAGGGAGGGCTGTGGCGCTCCGCCACGGGCGGGAGCGCGCGGAGCGCGTCGTCGTGACCACGTCTCGAACCTACCGTCCCCGTCGCCGGGACGACAGCGACGTGACGGCGACGCGGTCTTCGCGTGTCGTCACTCGGCGCGGAACAGGTGCATCGAGGTGCCGGCCATCGACACCGTGTCGCCCGGTGCGTAGACCGTCCCGTCGTCCGACGGCGTCTCGTCCGCGCTCGACCAGAGCGACACGTAGCGGGTCACGCCGTCCGCGTCGGGAAGGGTGACGTCGATGGGGCGCTCGGTGCCGTGGATCATCAGCAGGATGCGGTTGAACTCCTCGTGCTCGGGGGTGGAGGCGGCGACATACTGCAGCGTGCGGTGCGACGGGTCGGTCCAGCGTTCGATCGACATCGTCTCGCCGTTCTCGTCGTACCACTCCATGACGGACGCCGACGGCGTGTGCTCACCCAGCCGTGCGAAGCGGCTCGGCCGCAGGGCGGGGTTCTCCCGGCGCACCCGCAGCAGGTGGCGCACGTGGGCGTAGAGGTCCTCCTGCCACGGCGTGTGCTCCCACCGCAGCCACGTGAGGTCGGAGTCGTGGCAGTAGGCGTTGTTGTTGCCGTTCTGGGTGCGGGCGTACTCGTCGCCCGCGGTGATCATCGGCACCCCGGCGGAGAGCAGCAGGGTGCCCATGAGGTTGCGCATCGCCTTGCGCCGCGTGGCGAGGATCGCAGGGTCGCCCGTGCGGCCCTCGGTGCCGTGGTTGAACGAGCGGTTCGTGTCGGCGCCGTCCCTGCCGTGCTCGCCGTTCGCATGGTTGTGCTTGACGTCGTACGACACGAGGTCGCGCAGGGTGAAGCCGTCGTGCGCCGTCACGAAGTTGACGCTCGCCAGCGGTCCCCGCGCCTCGTCGAACGTGTTCGCAGAGCCCGCCAGGCGGTGTGCGAGTCCGCCGATGCCGACCGGAGACACGTTGGCACGCCGGGCATAGTCGACGTCGCTCAGCCAGAAGTTGCGGACGCGGTCGCGGTAGCGGTCGTTCCACTCGCTCCAGCCGTCGCCGAACCCGCCGGTCTGCCAGCCGCCCAAGCCGACGTCCCACGGCTCGGCGATCTTCTTGACGTCGGCCAGCGCGGGATCGTCGACGATCGCGCGCAGCAGCGGGTGGTCCGGGGTGAACTCGTGCGCCGCGTCGCGACCTAGCGTCACTGCGAGGTCGAACCGGAAGCCGTCGACCTGCACCTCGTTCGCCCAGTACCGCAGGGAGTCCAGGACCAGACGAGAGGCGGCTTCCGTCGACGTGTTCAGCGAGTTGCCGCATCCTGTCACGTCGATGTAGGCGCCGTCCTCCTGCTGCCGGTAGTACGCGCGGTTGTCGATGCCGCGCAGGCTCGAGCGGGGGCCGCCGAGCCCCTCTTCGGCGGTGTGGTTGTAGACGACGTCGAGGATGACCTCCAGGCCGGCCTCGTGCAGCAGCTTCACCATGCCCTTGAACTCGCGCAGCACGGCCTCCGGGCCCTGCCGTCGTGCCTCCTCGGTGGCGTACGCGGCGTGCGGGGTGAAGAAGTTCAGAGTGTTGTAGCCCCAGTAGTTCGCCAGGCCGTGCTGCAGGAGTCTCGGCTCGGTGGTGAACGCGTGGATCGGCAGCAGCTCGATGCTGGTCACCCCGAGGTCCAGGAAGTGCTGCACCATCGCGGGGTGCGCGAGACCCGCGTAGGTGCCGCGCAGCGCACCGGGGAGTTCGGGATGCCGCTTCGACAGGCCCTTGAGGTGGCCTTCGTAGAGCACCGTGCGATCCAGCGGAACGGCGGGCTTGCGCGACGAACCCCAGTCGAAGGATCCCTCGACAACGACCGAGCGCCACCCGTCGTAGCCGGTGCGCACGAGACCCTTCGTGTAGGGCTCGAGCAGGAGCGTGCCCCGGTTGAAGGTGTTGCCGGGGCCGTGGGGGCCGTCGACCCGGATCGCGTAGCGCGTGCCGGGGCGCAGCAGCGCCGAGGTGTCCTCCCACACGCCGCCGCCGACGGGCGTGAGCGGCTCGGTCGCCGTGATCCAGTCGAGATCCGTGTCGTCGAAGACCACGAGATCGACGGCGTCGGCGGCCCCCGACCACACGCGCAGTCGCGCACCGCCCGGCAGCAGCTCGACGCCGAGCCCGTCGAGCTCGGGGCTGAGCAGCCCCGGGACGGGGTTCGCGATGACGGACTCCGGGCTGATCATGCGGACTACCATAACCATGGTCCGAGTCGGTGGCGTTACGGGACCGGGTCCCACGGCACACGGACGCGGTCCGCTGTCAAAACGCCGAGAGGATGCCGGGTGCCTGTCTATCTGGATCACGCGGCCACCGCGCCGCTGCGACCCGAGGCGCGCGACGCGTGGGTCGAGGCCGCCTCCGCCGTCGGCAACGCCTCGTCGATCCACGGCGCCGGTCAGGACGCTCGCCGCACCCTCGAGGACGCGCGCGAGCGCCTCGCCGCGGTGCTCGACGCCGACCCGATCGAGGTCGTCTTCACCTCGGGCGGGACCGAGGCCGTGAACCTCGCGGTCAAGGGCCTGTGGTGGGCGCGGGAGCCCGGGAGCGACGCCGTCGTGCTGCCCGACGGCGAGCACCACGCGACCCTGGACGCCGTCGAGTGGCTCGACGCACAGGGTGCCGCGGTGCGGCATGTCGGGCTGGATGCCGTCGGCCGCATCCCCGTCGCTTCATTCGCGTCCGCCCTGCCCGGCGCCGCTCTGGCCACCGCCCTCGTCGCGAACAACGAGGTCGGCACGGTGAACGACGCCGCCGGACTGGCGGATGAGGCCGCGGCCGCAGGGGTGCCGCTGCACCTGGACGCGGTCGCCGCGTTCGGCCACCTGCCGGTCTCGTTCCGCCGCTGGCGGGGCGCCGCGCGCGGACGCGCGGGCCTCGTCGCGATGAGCGTGTCGGCCCACAAGATCGGCGGACCGGCGGGCGTCGGCGCGCTCGTGGTGTCGCGGACGGCCGAGCTGACGGCGCTCGTCCACGGGGGCGCGCAGCAGCGGCGACTGCGGGCGGGCACGCAGGACGTCGCGGGCGCGGCCGCATTCGCGGTGGCCGCCGAGCTCGCCGCCGCCGAGCGCGAGGCCGAGGCGGCGCGGCTCACCCGGCTGCGGGAGCGGCTCGTCGACGGCATCCGCTCGTCCATCCCGGGTGCGGAGCTCCTCGGCGACCCCGCGGACCGCGTGCCCGGCAACGCACACGTGCTCTTCCCGGGGGCGTCCGGCGAGACGCTGCTCTTCCTGCTCGACCGTGCGGGGATCTCGGTCTCGACCGGGTCGGCGTGCCAGGCCGGCGTCCCCGAGCCCTCGCACGTGGTGCTGGCTCTCGGCCGCACCGACGTCGAGGCGCGACAGGTGCTGCGGTTCACGCTCGGCCGCACCACGACCGCGGACGACGTGGATGCCGCGCTCGCAGCTCTTCCCGAGGCCGTGGAGCGGGCGCGTGCGGCATCCGGCCCTCGCACAGGCCGGGCTTCGTAGACTGGACCCATGCGGATCCTGGCAGCCATGAGCGGCGGAGTGGATTCCGCCGTCGCGGCCGCACGGGCCGTCGAGGCGGGCCACGAGGTCGTCGGCGTGCACCTGGCGCTCTCGCGCGCGGGCGGCACGCTGCGCACCGGCAGCCGCGGCTGCTGCACGATCGAGGACGCCATGGATGCGCGCAGGGCGGCCGACCGCCTCGGCATCCCGTTCTACGTGTGGGACTTCTCGGAGCGGTTCCGCGACGACGTGATCGAGGACTTCGTCTCGGAGTACCGTGCCGGCCGCACCCCGAACCCGTGCATGCGGTGCAACGAGAAGATCAAGTTCGCGGCGCTCCTGGAGCGGGCGATCGAGCTCGGCTTCGACGCCGTCTGCACCGGGCACTACGCGACGCTCGTGGACGGCCCCGAGGGGCTGGAGCTGCACCGCGCGTCGGACGCCGCCAAGGACCAGTCCTATGTGCTGGGCGTGCTCAATGCGGAGCAGCTCGCGCACACGTACTTCCCTCTAGGGTCGACCCCGTCGAAGGCCCTCGTGCGCGCCGAGGCGGAGGCGCGCGGGCTCTCGGTGGCGCAGAAGCCCGACAGCCACGACATCTGCTTCATCCCCGACGGCGACACGCGCGGCTGGCTGGCTGAGAAGGTCGGCGCCGAGCAGGGCGACATCGTCGACCGCACGGGGGCCGTCATCGGCACCCACGAGGGCGCGCACGCGTTCACCGTGGGGCAGCGGCGAGGCCTGCAGCTCGGCGTGCCCGCGCCCGACGGCAAGCCCCGGTTCGTGCTCGAGGTGCGTCCGGTGTCGAACACCGTCGTCGTCGGCCCCAAGGAGGCGCTCGCGACGGCCGAGATCGCGGGGGAGAGGTACTCCTGGGCCGGGCGCCCGCAGGCCGAGGGCGACTTCGCGTGCCACGTCCAGATCCGCGCGCACGCCGACCCCGTGCCCGCGGTGGCGACGCTCGCCGACGGTCGGCTGACGGTCGTCCCCGAGACCCCGTTCGACGGCGTGGCACCGGGACAGACGGCCGTGCTGTACGACGGCACGCGGGTCATCGGCCAGTTCACGATCGCCACGACGGTCTCGGCGGTGCCCGTCTCGGCCTGAGCCGCGCACCCCACGGCCCGGCGCGTGTCGGGGCCCCCTCCTAGACTGGCGGGGTGACGGATGCCGCACTCCCCGCCGACGCCGGACTCGACGCCGCGCGGGCCGAAGCCCAGGACCTGACCGACCGCATCATCGGTGCGCGCGACGCCTATTACGGCCGCAATGCCGAGATCGTCGACGACGCGACGTACGACGGCTGGATGCACCGGCTCGAAGAGCTGGAGCGCCTGCACCCCGAGCTGCAGGGCCAGGACTCGCCGACGCAGACCGTCGGCGCCGCCGAGAGCTCGATGTTCGCACCCGTCGAGCACGCGGAGCGGATGCTGAGCCTCGACAACGTCTTCAGCCCCGAAGAGCTGCGGGACTGGTGCGTCAAGGCCCAGGCCGCGGCCGGCCGCAGCGTGCGGTGGCTCACCGAGCTCAAGATCGACGGTCTGGCGATCAGCCTCCGCTACGAGAACGGCGTGCTGACCTCCGCGGCGACGCGGGGCGACGGCCGGGTGGGGGAGGACGTGACCGTCAACGCGGTGCGCGTCGCCGGCATCCCGCAGCGTCTCGCCGGAACGGGGCATCCCGAGCTCGTCGAGGTGCGCGGCGAGGTGTTCATCCCCGTCGCGGCGTTCGCCCGCCTCAACGCCCTCCAGGCAGACATGCGCGACCGCGCCGTCGAAGAGACCAGGGCGCGCAGCCGCGCGTTCGATGAAGGCAAGGCGCGGCTGAGCGCCGAGCGACGGTTCCCGTCGTTCGCCAACCCCCGCAACGCCGCGTCGGGCGGACTGCGCCAGCAGCTCGACAAGAAGGACGGGCTGGAACTCGAGGCCGGGCAAGCCCGGCTCGACTCGCTCCGGCTCTTCGTCCACGGCATCGGCGCGTGGAGCCGGCCGCCCGTCGACTCGCAGAGCGAGACCTACGCCCTGCTCGCCGAGTGGGGGCTGCCGACCAGCCCGTACTTCCGCACCACCGACGACATCGACGGGGTGCTCGACTTCGTCGCGTACTACGGCGAGCACCGGCATGATGTCGAGCACGAGATCGACGGCATCGTCGTGAAGGTCGACGAACTGGCACTGCACGACGAGCTCGGTGCCACCAGCCGCGCGCCGCGGTGGGCGATCGCGTACAAGTACCCGCCCGAGCAGGTGAACACGAAGCTGCTCGACATCGTCGTGTCGGTCGGCCGCACGGGTCGTGCGACGCCGTACGCCGTCATGGCGCCCGCCCGCGTGGCGGGCTCGGTCGTGCGCCAGGCGACCCTGCACAACCAGGACGTCGTGCGCGCGAAGGGCGTGCTGATCGGCGACACCGTGGTGCTGCGCAAGGCCGGTGACGTGATCCCCGAGGTGCTGGGACCCGTCGTCGAGCTGCGCGACGGAACCGAGCGCGAGTTCGTCATGCCGGCGGACTGCCCCGAGTGCGGGTCGCCGCTGCGGCCGGCCAAAGAGGGAGACATCGACCTCCGCTGCCCGAACGCGCGCTCGTGCCCCGCGCAGGTGCGCGGGCGCGTGGAGCACATCGGCTCGCGCGGCGCCCTCGACATCGAGGTGCTCGGCGAGGTGACCGCCGCCGCGCTCACACAGGCGGAGCCTCCCGCGACGGCACCCCTGGAGACCGAGGCGGGCCTGTTCTCCCTCTCGCTCGACGACCTCGTGCCGATCTCGGTCATCGTGCGCGACGCCGAGACGGGCGAGCTCAAGGTCGACGACGAGACCGGCGAGCCGGTGCGGCGCGCGCCGTTCCGTCGCAATCCCACGACCGCCGAGAAGAAGCAGGGGATTCAGACTCCGCAGCCGTCCGCGGCCGCGGTGAAGCTCCTGGCAGAGCTCGAGAAGGCGAAGACGAAAGACCTCTGGCGTCTGCTCGTCGCGCTCAACATCCGGCACGTGGGACCCGTTGCCGCGCGTGCGCTCGCGCAGTGGTTCGGCTCGTTGGACGCCATCCGTGCCGCCGACCGCGAGCAGCTCGCCCAGGTCGAAGGGGTCGGCGGCATCATCGCGGACTCGCTGCTCGAGTGGTTCGAGCTCGACTGGCACCGCGACATCGTCGACGAGTGGACGCGTGCCGGCGTGCAATGGGCGACGCCGGGCCATCCGGGCCCCGGCGCCGCGGCGGTCGTCGGCGGAGTGCTGGAAGGCCTCACCGTGGTCGCGACGGGCTCACTCGAGGGCTATACCCGGGAGGGTGCGCAGGAGGCGATCCTGAACGCCGGCGGGAAGGCGGCGTCGAGCGTCTCGAAGAAGACGGACTTCGTGGCCGCGGGGCCGGGCGCCGGCTCCAAGCTCGCGAAGGCCGAGGAGCTCGGCATCCGCATCCTGGACGCCGACCAGTTCCGCATCCTCGTGACGGAGGGCCCCGCGGCGCTCGACGCCCTGGACCCCGACGCCGGCTGAGGATCGTGAGCGGGAGCCGACGTCGTAGGAGGGACGCACCGTGGGGCAGTGGCTGTATCGCATCGTTCCGACGCGTCCCGCCATGGTGACCGAGGCGACGGCAGATGAGACGCGGCTCGTCGGCGACCATTTCGCGTATCTGGTCTCCCTCCGTGACCAGGGCGTCTTGATCCTCGCGGGTCGCACGCAGGAGGTCGACGGGACCTTCGGGATCGTCATCTTCGAAGCGGACGACGAAGCGGCCGCGCGGGCTGTCCTGGCCGCGGATCCGGCCGTGGCCGGTGGCGTGTTCGCGGCGAGCCTGCACCCGTACGCGGTGGCGGTGGCGCGGGCGGATCTCGCCGGACCGACCGGCTCAGTGTCGTAGGTATGTTCTAACGTCGATCCCATCGACGAAAGGACCCCCATGATCACCGCTCTCACGCCGTCGTCGCTCGCCGGACTGGACGAGGAGGAGCGGCGGACGGCGCAGACCATCCGCGCCCACGGCACCCGAAACGAGTACGTGTTCGGCGACCTGCCCAAGCGCGAGGCGCCGTTCGCCTACACGATCGGTCTGTTCGGACTGGGGCATCCGGAGCTGCTCGTGTTCGGGCTCGACCCTCGCACGTCGTCGCTGCTGCTGGACGATGTCGCCGCGCGAGTGCGCGGCGGCGAGGATCTGCGTGCCGGGCAGGTGCTCTCGTTCGCCGGGTGGCGTCACCGAGTCGCGGTGGAGGACGTGCCCAATCCGGGTGAGATCGTGTTCGCGGCCAACCGCTACTACGACCGGCGCGCGGACCGCTCCGTCCCGGTCTTTCAGCTCACCTATGACGACCGCGACGGCCGATTCCCGTGGGAGGACGATTACGACACCGCCGCGTGGCTGCAGCCGCGCCCGGGCACGTTCCGCGCATGAGGCGTCATGCCCGGCGGCGGGCGGGATCAGCTCCCGGTGGTGAGCGTGAGCAGGCGGTCCCGCACCTGCCGGCGCAGCACCTTGCCGATGAGGGACTTCGGCAGCTCGTCGACGACGAAGATGCGTCGGGGCACCTTGTAGGGCGTGAGGATGCCGCGCGCGAACTCGCGGATGGCCTCGACGTCGATCTCCTCGCCCGGGGTGAGGACGACCGCTGCCACGACCTCCTCGCCGGAGTGGTCGCTGGGCAAGCCGACGACGGCCGCATCTTCGACGTTCGGGTGCTGACGCAGCGCGTTCTCGACCTCGGTCGGCGCGACGTTGAAGCCGCCCGTGATGATGAGCTCCTTGATGCGGTCGACGATGCGCACGAAGCCCGCCTCGTCGATCGTGACGATGTCACCGGTGCGGAACCAGCCGGCGACGAAGACCGCCTCGGTCTCTTCGGGTTTGCCGTAGTAGCCCGAGAACACCTGGGGTCCGCGGACGACGAGCTCGCCTCGCTCGCCGCGCGGCACGTCTCGGGTGGGATCGTCGGGGTCCACCACGCGGCACTCGGTGCCCGGGAGGGGGAGTCCCACCGTACCGGGCACGCGGTTGTCGGCAACGGGGTTGGCCATCAGCACCGGCGAGTATTCGCTGAGGCCGTAGCCTTCGACGAGGTAGCCGCCGGTCGCGGCCTCGAACGGCACGACGAGCTCGTGGGGCAGCGCCATGGCTCCCGAGATCGCCACCTCGGTGCCGGCGAGCGAGACACCCTTCTCCTGTGCGGCACGCAGCAGTCGGTCGGCGATCGGCGGTACCAGCGGCAGGAACGTCGCGGGGTGCTTCTTGGTGACCTCGAGCACCATGTCGGGGTCGAACTTGGGGAACAGCACGAGGCGTGCGCCCATCGACATGGCGAACGTCAGGCACAGGGTGAGGCCGTACGCGTGGAACATCGGCAGGACGGCGTACACGACGCAGCCGTCGCCGCGCACGATCGACGGCACCCACGCCCGGGCCTGCGCCGCGTTCGACAGCAGGTTGCGGTGCGTGAGCGCCGCGCCCTTCGGATTCCCGGTCGTGCCGCTCGTGTACTGGATCAGTGCGAGGTCGTCGGTCGCGGGGCGCGGGTGGGATGCCGGCAGCGCAGCCGCGCCGACGACCTGCTCCCACGGCACGGTGCCCGACACGCGCTCGGTGAGCGCCTCGCGCGCTTCTCGCGCTTTCGCGATCGGCAGCCGCAGCGCCACCCGCGTGCCGAACGGCATGGCCTTGGTCACGTCCACCGACACGAGGCTCGTGAGCGCGAGGTCGCTGGGGAAGTCCTGGACGGTCGACACGACCTTGGTCCACACGATCGCGTGCTTCGCGCCGTGGTCCTCGAACTGCTTGCGCAGCTCCCGCGGCGTGTACAGCGGATTGTGCTCGATGACGACGGCGCCCAGGCGCAGGATCGCGTAGAACGCGACGATGTGCTGCGGGCAGTTCGGCAGCACGATCGCGACCGGGTCGCCGGCCTTGACGCCGAGGTCGCGGAGCCCGGCGGCGGCGCGCTCGATCTGCTCGTGCAGCGAGCGGTACGACGTCTCGCGGCCGAAGAACTGCAGGGCGGCGGCATCCGGGTAGTCCCGTGCCGACGCGTCGACGATGTCGACGAGGGATCCGGTCACGGGCGCGAGGTTCTCGGGGACCCCGTCTGCGTAGCTGGCGGTCCACGGGCGCGGCGGGTCGTATGTCGTCACGGCGATCAGCCTACGCCGCGGCCTCGGTCCGCCGCCGGGTCGTCGCCGGGCGGCGGAGTGGGGCGCGGGCGGTCGCCGGTAGTCTTGACAGGTGTCTGAAATCACCCCCGATCTCGTGCGCCATCTCGGTGTGCTCGCCCGGATCCAGCTGAGCGACGAGGAGGTCGAGCGTCTCACCGGTCAGCTCGACGTCATCGTCGACAACATCGCAAAGGTGTCCGAGGTGGCCACGCCCGACGTTCCCGCGACGAGCCACCCGATCGCCCTCCAGAACGTGTTCCGCCCGGATGCCGCGGGCGGCCAGCTCACCACGGCCCAAGTGCTCCAGAACGCGCCGGATGCGGCGGACGGCCGGTTCCGGGTGACCGCGATCCTCGGCGAAGAACAGTAGAGGGGCGATCCGTGACCGATCTCACAACGCTGAGCGCCGCTGCGCTCGCAGACAAGCTCGCCGCCCGCGAGGTCTCGAGCGTCGAGGCCACCCAGGCCCACCTCGACCGCATCGCCGCGGTGGACGCCGACATCCACGCCTTCCTCCACGTCAGCGACCACGCGCTGGACGTGGCGGCCGACATCGACCGTCGCCGCGCCGCGGGCGAGGAGCTGAGTCCCGTCGCCGGCGTGCCCCTCGCGATCAAGGACGTGCTCGTCACGACGGACATGCCGTCGACGAGCGGTTCGAAGATCCTCGAGGGGTACCTGTCGCCCTACGACGCGACGGTCGTGGCGCGCGCCCGTGCGGCCGGCCTCGTGCCGCTCGGCAAGACCAACATGGACGAGTTCGCCATGGGGTCCTCGACCGAGCACTCCGCCTACGGCCCGACCCGCAACCCGTGGGACCTCGACCGCATCCCCGGCGGCTCGGGCGGCGGTTCCGCCGCCGCGGTCGCCGCGTTCGAGGCACCCCTCGCACTCGGCTCCGACACGGGAGGCTCGATCCGCCAGCCGGCGCACGTCACCGGCACCGTCGGGCTCAAGCCCACCTACGGGGCCGTGAGCCGGTACGGCGCCATCGCACTCGCCTCGA
The DNA here is from genome assembly GCF_051953575.1 of Microbacterium sp. Taxonomy (GTDB): domain Bacteria; phylum Actinomycetota; class Actinomycetes; order Actinomycetales; family Microbacteriaceae; genus Microbacterium. The sequence continues at coordinate 2,468 of NZ_JBQCIP010000111.1, read as the reverse complement.
GCCTCGACCAGGTCGGCCCCGTCACCCGTACGGTGCTCGACTCGGGCCTGCTCCACGACGTCATCGGCGGCCACGACCCCCACGACTCGACCTCCCTCGCCCACGCCTGGCCGTCCTTCGCCGCCGCGGCGCGCGAGGGCGCGACGGGCGAGGTGCTGAAGGGCCTGAAGGTCGGCGTCATCCGCGAGCTGCCCGACAGCGGCTTCCAGCAGGGCGTGTCGGAGTCGTTCCGCGCCGCGCTGGCCGCCATGGAGGCGCAGGGCGCCGAGATCGTCGAGATCAGCGCTCCGCACTTCGAGTACGGTGTCGCCGCGTACTACCTGATCCTCCCGGCCGAGGCATCCAGCAACCTGGCGAAGTTCGACTCCGTGCGCTTCGGCATGCGGGTCGACGTGCCGGGCGGCACCGTCGAGGACGTCATGGCCCGCACCCGCGACGCCGGATTCGGCGAAGAGGTCAAGCGACGCATCATCCTCGGCACGTACGCGCTGTCGGCCGGGTACTACGACGCCTACTACGGCTCGGCCCAGAAGGTGCGGACGCTCATCCAGCGCGACTTCGCCGATGCGTTCGCGCAGGTCGACGTCATCGCGACGCCGTCGGCGCCGACGACGGCGTTCAAGCTCGGCGAGAAGATCGACGACCCGCTGCAGATGTACCTCAACGACGTCACCACGATCCCTGCGAACCTCGCCGGCGTCCCGGGCATCTCGATCCCGTCGGGTCTGGCGGCCGAAGACGGACTGCCCGTCGGCATCCAGTTCCTCGCCCCGGCGTACGAGGACGCGCGCCTGTACCGCGTGGGTGCCGCCCTCGAGGCCCTGCTCGTGGACTCGTGGGGTGGACCGCTCCTGGACAGGGCGCCGGTCCTCGGCGCGAACGGAGGTGCCCGCTGATGGCGAAGGACAAGCTGATGGACTTCGACGAGGCGCTCGAACTCTACGAGCCCGTGCTCGGCTTCGAGGTGCACGTCGAGCTCAACACCGAGAGCAAGATGTTCTCGTCCGCGCCCAACCCGGCGCACCCGTCGCAGCACGACGCCGAGCCGAACACGCTGGTCGCCCCCGTCGACATGGGCCTCCCCGGTGCGCTGCCCGTGGTCAACGAGCAGGCCGTGCGCTACTCGATCAGCCTCGGTCTGGCACTCGGCTGCTCGATCGCACCGTCGAGCCGCTTCGCGCGCAAGAACTACTTCTACCCGGACCTCGGCAAGAACTACCAGATCTCGCAGTACGACGAGCCGATCGCGTTCGAAGGTCAGGTCGAGGTCGAGCTCGACGACGGCACTCTGGTGCAGATCCCCATCGAGCGCGCGCACATGGAAGAGGATGCCGGCAAGCTGACGCACGTCGGCGGCTCGACCGGTCGCATCCAGGGCGCCGAGTACTCGCTCGTCGACTACAACCGCGCGGGCGTGCCGCTCGTCGAGATCGTCACCAAGCCGATCTTCGGAGCCGAGGCCAACGCCCCCAAGCTGGCTGCGGCCTACGTGCGCGCGATCCGTGACATCGTCATCGGGCTGGGCATCTCGGAGGCCCGGATGGAGCGCGGCAACCTGCGCTGCGACGCGAACGTCTCGCTGCGTCCGCGGGGCCAGGAGAAGCTCGGCACCCGCACCGAGACGAAGAACGTCAACTCGATGCGCTCTGTCGAGCGCGCCGTGCGCTACGAGATCCAGCGCCAGGCGGCCATCCTCGCCGCCGGCGGCACGATCACGCAAGAGACGCGCCACTGGCACGAAGACACCGGGACCACGTCGCCCGGTCGTCCCAAGTCCGACGCCGACGACTACCGGTACTTCCCGGAGCCCGACCTGCTGCCGGTGGCACCGGCGCCGGAGCTGATCGAGGAGCTGCGTGCCGCACTGCCCGAGCAGCCGGCCGCGCGTCGCCGCCGGCTGAAGGCCGATTGGGGCTTCACCGACCTGGAGTTCCAGGACGTGGTCAACGGCGGGCTCATCGACGCGGTCGAGGCGACGATCGCGGCCGGTGCCACGCCGGCATCGTCCCGCAAGTGGTGGACGGGCGAGATCACCCGCATCGCGAACGCGCAGCAGGCCGACGCCGCCGACCTCGTCACTCCGGCGAACGTCGCGGCCCTCCAGGGGCTCATCGACGCGGGAACGCTCACCGACAAGCTCGCTCGTCAGGTACTCGAGGGCGTCATCGGCGGCGAGGGCACCCCCCAGGAGGTCGTCGACGCCCGCGGGCTGGCCGTCGTATCGGATGACGGCGCGCTGATCGCGGCGATCGACGAGGCGCTCGCGGCCCAGCCGGACGTGCTCGAGAAGATCCGCGACGGCAAGGTGCAGGCCGCCGGCGCCGTCATCGGCGCCGTGATGAAGGCGATGAGGGGTCAGGCGGACGCCGCGCGTGTCCGTGAACTCGTTCTGGAGCGCGCCGGCACGGCTTGATCCGGCACGTCGCGCGGAACCCTCGACGGTGGGGCGGGTCCTTCGGGAACCCGCC
>NZ_JBQCIP010000110.1:0-8272 GCF_051953575.1 Microbacterium sp. | reverse complement strand
GTGCACGCGGCCGACGACATCCTGAAGTTCAAGTACATCGTCAAGAACGTGGCCGAGGAGTGGGGCAAGGTCGCGACCTTCATGCCGAAGCCGCTGTTCGGCGACAACGGCTCGGGCATGCACACGCACCAGTCGCTGTGGCTCGAGGGCAAGCCGCTGTTCTACGACGAGAAGGGCTACGGCGGACTGTCCGACACGGCGCGCTGGTACATCGGCGGCCTGCTCGCGCACGCGCCCGCGGTGCTCGCGTTCACCAACCCGACGCTGAACTCGTACAAGCGCCTCGTCAAGGGCTACGAGGCCCCGGTCAACCTGGTCTACTCGGCCGGCAACCGCTCGGCGGCCATCCGCATCCCGATCACGGGCTCGAACCCGAGGGCCAAGCGCATCGAGTTCCGTGCGCCCGACGCCTCCGGCAACCCGTACCTCGCCTTCGCCGCGCAGATGATGGCGGGCCTGGACGGCATCAAGAACCGCATCGAGCCGCACGAGCCGGTCGACAAGGACCTCTACGAGCTGCCGCCCGAGGAGGCGAAGAACATCCCGCAGGTGCCGAACTCGCTGCTCGACTCGCTCGAGGCACTGCGCGCCGACCACGAGTTCCTGCTCGCCGGTGGCGTCTTCACGCCCGAGCTCATCGAGACGTGGATCGAGTACAAGATCGAGAACGAGATCAAGCCGCTCGCGGCGCGTCCGCACCCGTTCGAGTACGAGCTGTACTTCGGCGTCTGACGTACGTTCCAGCACCGCACAGGGGCCCCGGGAGACCGGGGCCCTTCTGCATGCCGTCGCCGGAGGGGATGCCGCATCCCGGTGTGCGTCCTAGGCTGGAACGACGTCCCGCGCTCCCGATCGAAGGCGATGACGATGCCCACCCGCACCACCGCGACGACCCGTTCGCGTCGGGCGCGCCCGACGCGAACAGCGGCACGACGTCGGCCGGCGCGGCGTGCTCGCACGCGCTCGCGCACGCGCCGGCTGAGGATCGCATGGGCCATCACGGTGCCGGTCGTGCTCGTCGCGGCCCTCCTTCTCGGAACGGCGTATCTCGCGGGATCGCTCGACAGGACGTTCCCGGACTACAGCTCCCACGTGCGCGTTCCCGTCGTCGCGGGATACCGGTCGGAGCAGCTCCAGAACGCCTGCACCATCCTCGCCGCAGGCAGGGACCTGGGCTTCGACCAGCGCGATCAGACGATCGCGGTCATGACGGCCATGGGCGAGTCCTCGCTGCGCAACATCGACTACGGCGACTGGGAGACGAGCGGGGCGACGAACCCCGACGGCTCCCCCACGACCTCGATCGGCCTGTTCCAGCAGCAGGACTCGTGGGGCTCGCGGGAGGCGCGCCTCGACCCGTACACGTCGGCCTCGATCTTCTACCGGGCGATGGCTGAACGGGTGCCCGATCGCGCAGCGGTCGAGCCGACTCTGGTCGCCCACCGCACGCAGGTGAATCAGGATCCGCTGCATTACGCGCGCTTCTGGGACCGCGCGGTGCGTGTCGTGGCAGCCGTCAGCGGTGCGCCGCTCGCGGGCGACAGCAGCGACGGCATCCCGCAGTGCCCCGTCCCGTGACGCGGCCCCGGGTCAGCGGATGCCGGGCGCCCGGCATCCGCTAGCCGTAGAAGAGCTTCTCGAAGACGCGACGTGCGCGCCTGGTGGTGCCGAGATAGTCCTCCTCGACACGCGTGGCGGAGCGCGGCGGATACTCCAGAAGGCGACCGATGCCGTCGAGCTTGTTGCGGTCGACCGGCAGCACATCGCTGGTCTGGCCCGACAGCAGCGTGTTCGCCGAGCGGAGTCGGCTCGCGAGGCGCCACGCCTCGGCCAGCCGGTCCGCCGCCGTCACCGGCAGAAGGCCGGCGTCCACCGCCGCACGCAATGCGTCGAGCGTGGACGTGGTCCGCATTGCGGGCACGTCGTGCGCGTGCTGGAGCTGCAGCAGCTGCACGAGCCATTCGACGTCGCTGAGCGAGCCCGGCCCGAGCTTCAGATGACGCGACGGGTCGACGCCCTGCGGCAGCCGTTCGCTCTCGACGCGCGCCTTGATGCGCTTGATCTCGCGCAACGCGGTCGGATCGACCTTCTCGGGGTAACGCACCTGATCGGCCAGCTGCATGAAGTCGCGGATGAGCTTGACGCTCCCCGCGACGCCGCGAGCCCGCAGCAGCGCCTGCGCCTCCCACGACAGGGCCCATCGCCGGTAGTACTCGGCATAGGCGTCCAGAGACCGCGCGAGGGGGCCGTTGCGCCCTTCCGGGCGAAGGTCGGCATCCAGCTCGAGCGGAACCCGGTGATCCTCGGAGTGCGTCCGCAGTCCGGCGACGAGCTTGAGCGCCAGCTCGTGAGCGCGCTGCGGATCGACGCCGTTCGCGCGATACACGTACATGACGTCGGCATCCGATCCGAAGCCCAGCTCGGCGCCCCCGAACCGGCCCATCGCGATGACCGAGAAGTCGAGCGCCGCGTCCTCGGGCGGCACGATGTCGCGCCGCACGGCACGGAGCGTCGCCTGGATCGTCACCTCGGTGATGGTGGTGAGAGCCTCGGCGACCTCTTCGATCGTGACGGCGCCGAGGATCGCCGCCAGCGCGAGCCGCAGCTGCTCGCGACGGCGGAGCGCCCGGACGGCGCGCATCGCCTCGAGCACCGTCGCGTGGCGGGTCTGGATCGCCCGCGCCTCTTCTTGCAGAGCGCGGCCCGACCGAGGCCGCAGCAGGTCGGGATCATCGAGCCACGCCGCCGACTCGGGGATCCACTCCATGAGCTCGCCCACGTAGCGCGAACCCGAGAGCACGCGGGACAGGCTCTCGGCGGCGCCCGACGAGTCGCGCAGCATCCGCAGGAACCAGTGCGTGTCGCCCAGCCGCTCGCTCAGGCGGCGGAACGCGAGCAGCCCGTAGTCCGGATCGACGCCGTCGGCGAACCAGCGGATCATCACGGGCATGAGGTGGCGCTGGATCGTCGCCTTGCGGCTGAGACCGCTCGTCAGCGCCGCGATGTGCCGAAGCGCGCCCGCGGGGTCGGCGAAGCCGATCGCGGCGAGCCGGTCGTGGGCCTGCGCCGTCGACAGCACGCGCTCGTCCGCGGGAAGCGCCGCAACCGCCGACAGGAGGGGGCGGTAGAACAGCCGCACGTGGATGTCGCGGACCTCGCGCTTGACCGACTCCCACAGCTCCCAGACGCCCTGGCCCGTGTCGGCCAGGGCGCTCGCGCGCGCGAGGACCCGCAGGTCGTCCGGCCGTTCGGGCATGAGGTGGGTGCGGCGCAGGTGCCGCAGCTGCACCCGGTGCTCCAGCAGGCGCAGTACGCGGTAGTCGCGGGCGAACGCGGACGCCTCGGTCCTGCCGATGTAGCCCTCGGTCACGAGGGCGTCGAGGGCCTCGAGCGTTCCGCGCTGGCGGATGCGGTCGTCCGACAGGCCGTGCACGAGCTGCAGCAGCTGCACGGTGAACTCGATGTCTCGGATGCCGCCCGGCCCGAGCTTCAGCTGGTACGGCACGTCGGCGGCAGGGATGTGCTCGGTGACGCGCTCGCGCATGCGCTGGACGCTGTCGACGAAGTTCTCGCGGGCCGCGCTCGTCCAGACCTTCGGCTGCACTGCCGCGATGTACTCGGCGGCGAGGGCCGGGTCGCCGGCGATGGGACGCGCCTTCAGCAGCGCCTGGAACTCCCAGCTCTTGGCCCAGCGCTCGTAGTACGCGACATGGGACTCGACGGTGCGCACCAGAGCGCCCTGCTTGCCCTCAGGCCGCAGATTGGCGTCGACCTCCCACAGAGGCGGTTCGATCTCGACGCCCGAGATGCCGCGCATCGTCTGCACCGCGAGCCGGGTGGCGATGTCGACGATGCGGCTCTCGCCGTACTCCTCCACCGCGGTGTCGGAGCCGCCCGCGACGAAGATCACGTCGACGTCGCTGACGTAGTTGAGCTCGCGGGCGCCGGTCTTGCCCATTCCGATGATCGCGAGTCCGGTCTCGGCGACCTGCTCCCGCGGGAACAGCCCGGCACCGGCCGCCCCACCCGACACGCGCGTGCGCGCAACGGCGAGGGATGCCTCCAGCGCCGCGCCGGCGGCATCCGCGAGCCGTGCCGACACCGCGGCGACCTCGTCCACGGGCGAAGCGCTCAGCAGGTCGTAGGCGGCGATGCGTGCGAGCAGTCGTCGGTACCGCACGCGCAGCGAGACCCAGGCGCTCTCCCCGCCGTCCGCGGCGAAGCCGTCCTCGGCGCCGACCGACTCCAGCAGCGAAGCGAGCAGCTCGCCCTCGGTCGGAAGACGCTCGCCGGCGTGGACGAGTTCGTCGAGTTCTGCGGGATGCCGCAAGAAGAAGTCGCCGAAGCCTGTGGACGCTCCCAGCAGCGCCCACAGTGCCCGCCAGGCACCGGGGTGCCGATGCGTGCGTCGCACCGCCTGATCGTCGCGGCGGGCGAGCTTCGTGACGGCGAGCAGCGCTTCGTCGGGGTCGGCCGCGGTCGCGGCCCGCTCGAGGACGTCTTCGCGAAGGATGCCGGTCAGCCCGCCGAGCTCGTCCAGCAGCTGCTCGGCGTCACCGAGCCTGCTGAAGCCGACGCGCGCGAGCGGGGTGAGGGAGCTCGGCCGGTCGCTCGCAGACATCCGTCCGACGGCCCTCAGAGCAGCTCGAGGTTGCTCTTGAGCTCGAACGCCGTCACCTGGGAGCGGTACTCCTGCCATTCCCGGCGCTTGTTGAGCAGCACGTGGTTGAACACCTGCTCACCCAGCGTCTCGGCGACGAGCTCGGACTCCTCCATGTACTCCAGCGCGTGGTCGAGGCTCGCGGGCAGCGGTGCGTACCCGAGCGCGCGGCGCTCGGCGTCGGTGAGCGACCACACGTTGTCTTCGGCCTCGGCGGGCAGCTCGTACTCCTCTTCGATCCCCTTGAGGCCGGCCGCGAGCATGAGCGCGTAGGCCAGGTAGGGGTTGGCGGCGGAGTCCAGTGCGCGGTACTCGACGCGCGAGGACTGGCCCTTGCTGGGCTTGTAGAGGGGTACGCGGACGAGCGCCGACCGGTTGTTGTGGCCCCAGCAGATGAAGCTCGGCGCCTCGTCGCCGCCCCAGAGGCGCTTGTACGAATTGACGAACTGGTTGGTGACGGCGGAGATCTCGTTCGCGTGACGCAGCAGACCCGCGATGAACTGACGGCCCACCTTCGACAGCTGGTACTGCGCGCCCTCTTCGTAGAACGCGTTGACGTCGCCCTCGAACAGCGACATGTGGGTGTGCATGCCGCTGCCCGGCTTGCCGGTCATCGGCTTGGGCATGAACGTCGCGTAGACGCCCTGCTCGATCGCGACCTCTTTGATGACCGTGCGGAAGGTCATGATGTTATCGGCCGTCGTGAGGGCGTCGGCGTACCTGAGGTCGATCTCGTTCTGGCCGGGACCGCCCTCGTGGTGGCTGTACTCGACCGAGATCCCGAGATCTTCGAGCATCCGCACCGAGCGGCGGCGGAAGTCGTGCGCGGTGCCGCCGGGCACATTGTCGAAGTAGCCCGCCGAGTCGACGGGCTCCGGGCCCTCGGTGCCGAACGACGAGGACTTCAGCAGGTAGAACTCGATCTCGGGGTGCGTGTAGAACGTGAAGCCCGCGTCCGCGGCCTTCGCGAGCGTGCGCTTGAGCACGTGGCGGGGGTCGGCCACCGCGGGCTCCCCGTCGGGGGTCGTGATGTCGCAGAACATGCGCGCGGTCGGATCGATCTCGCCGCGCCACGGGAGCGTCTGGAACGTCGTGGGATCGGGGTGCGCCAGCAGGTCGGACTCGTACGAGCGCGTGAGGCCCTCGATGGCCGAGCCGTCGAAGCCCAGCCCCTCGGCGAACGCGCCCTCGACCTCGGCCGGGGCGATGGCGACCGACTTGAGCGTTCCGATCACGTCCGTGAACCACAGGCGGACGAACTTGACGCCCCGTTCCTCGATGGTCCTCAGAACGAAGTCACGCTGCTTGTCCATCGCGTCCTCTCCGGTGCCCGATCCATCCCGCTCGTCCGGATGAGCGGGATCCAGCCCAGACTACTGGTCGGCGCCGGGCTCGTCGGACACGGGCGCACTGCCCCACGAGTCCTCGCGAGCCTCTTCATCGGCCCATGCGCGTGAGCGCTCGCGGATGACCTCGGGCGCCTTCGCCGCCTGCTCAGGCGTGTCGAACGGGCCGGCCCGGTCGGGAGCGGGCGATTCGAACCCCTTCTCGACCTCGCCGGTCTTGAGGTTGTACCAGTACTTCTCGCTGCCGTCAGTCATGGCGCTGCTCCTCGGATCGCGGGGACTCGTCGTCTCAGGACGATCCTACTGACGCGGACTCCGGTTCGACCGCGCGTCCTGGATAGGCTGAGGGCATGGCATCTGACGCGGCACGCGCCGTCGGCGTGGACATCGGTGGCACCGGCATCAAGGCGGGGATCGTGGACCTCGAGCGAGGCGAGCTCATCAGCGACCGGATCAAGGTCGCGACTCCTCCGGGAGCCCACCCGCCGGACGTGCTCGCCGCCGTACGGGAAGTGCTCTCCGTGCTCGGCGTCGCGGACGACGCCTCGGTGCCGCTCGGCGTCGCGTTCCCGGCGATCATCAAGAACGGGCGCACGCTGTCCGCGGCGAACGTCTCGGACCAGTGGATCGGGTTCGAGGCCGAGAAGTTCTTCGAGGACGGACTCGGGCGGGACATCCACTTCGCCAACGACGCCGACGTCGCCGGCGTCGCCGAGGTCCGCTATGGAGCGGCGAAGGATCAGCCGGGGCTCACGATCCTCACGACGCTCGGCACCGGCATCGGCTCCGCACTGCTGTACGACGGCGTGCTGGTGCCGAACTCGGAGCTCGGGCACGTGCAGCGCGCGAAGCACGGCGGCGACGCCGAGTCGTACGCGGCCTACTCGGCGATGGAGCGCCACAGCCTGTCGTGGGAGAGGTGGGCGAAGCGGCTGCAGTGGTACTACAGCCACATCGAGTTCCTGTTCAGCCCGGACCTGTTCGTGGTCGGGGGCGGGGTCTCGAAGCACGCCGACCAGTTCCTGCACCTCCTGCACCTCAACACGCCGATCGTGCCTGCGGTGCACCGCAACAACGCCGGCATCATCGGCGCCGCGGCGCTCGCGCGGGACTGACTCCGGGCGCTCAACGGGCACGCGACAGGCGGAGAGCACGCACAAACCGAGCCCTGGGCCGCATTCTCCCTTCGGCTGCCGGCAGCGCCGACGTCCGGCGGGCCCGTCGGCCTCTTCGATGGATCTCCGGACAACCGTCGCTTGCACCAACGGTCGTAACAGATTCACTGCGCGACCACGACCCTCCGAGCCGACCGCATGTCGCGAGGATGAATATGCAGACCTCCCATCACCTGCAGATCTGAGGACACGACATGGATACGAGGACCCCCAACCAGGGCCTGTCGCGACGAAGCGTGGTGAAAGCCGCCGCCTGGTCGGCGCCCGTAATCGTGCTTGCGGCCGCGGCTCCTGGCGTCGCCGCCTCCACAGGAGACGTGCCGATCGCGGTCCTCGAGATCCAGTCGTACGGCGTCACGGACGCCGGGGGGCAGGGCGTCGGCCCACTGCAGTGGGCTGGCGGGCAGATCCTTTACACCGCAGGCGACCCATCGGTCGCGAACGTGTCCTACACGATCGTCGCGATCTTCCCGGACGGCACCGAAACCACGCTTCGTTCCGGCAGTGTGGCCATCCCCGCCTACGGAGCTGCGGAGATCACCGGCCCCATCCTCTACGGCGAGCCTCCGATGCCGGCCGGCGAATACACGCTCGTCTCCACCGTCTTCGGTAGTGACGGTGCGAAGAGCGTCACCGACACAGTGACGCTCACCGGGTGACAGTGCCCCGGTTCGGCGGTGGGAGACGTCGGGAATCGCCCACCGCCGAGGTCGGGCCTCCCCTGCCGGCAGACTACACGTGACCGCCCCATGCCGGGTAGGGGCGACTGGGCGCGGGAGACGGTTGCGCCCAGTCGGCGGAGGTTCGGGAGTTCCGCGGGAGAAGCATCGCGAGATCACCGATGAGGTGAGAGCGGGCGAATGGGCCGGCCTGTACGCCGGGTTCTGTCCGGGGGCTGATGCCCCGTGGACGGTCATCTCTCTCGGCGACACGTTGCCGTGCCGCTCCAGCGGCCTACCCGGGGACTCGGCGGGCCGCGTCAACATCCCCTGTCTGGCCTTGCTCCGGGCGAGGTTTGCCGTGCGGGTCGTGTCACCACGACCCCGGTGGTCTCTTACACCGCCCTTTCACCCTTACCCCGGCCGAAGCCG
>NZ_JBQCIP010000109.1:0-5984 GCF_051953575.1 Microbacterium sp. | reverse complement strand
CGCCGGGATCTGGCGGCCGGTCAGGGCCGCGTAGATCACCAGCAGGTTCGACACGCCGGGCTTGTTCTCGCGGTCGTAGCGGACGGACCCCTCGGAGTCGGTCACCGCGCGCATGACCTTCTTGGCCGACTTCGCCGGGTCATCGAGCAGCCACAGCACACCGGCATCCGACTCCGCCGACTTCGACATCTTCGACGTCGGGTTCTGCAGGTCGTAGATGCGCGCCGTCTCCTGCTGGATGACCGGCATCGGCACACGGAACGTCTGCCCGAAGCGGCTGTTGAACCGCTCGGCCAGGTCGCGCGTGAGCTCGACATGCTGCTTCTGGTCGTCGCCGACCGGCACGATGTCGGTCTGGTACAGCAGGATGTCGGCGGCCATCAGCACCGGATACGTGAACAGGCCCACCGAGGTGGCATCCGACCCGTAGCGCGAGGACTTGTCTTTGAACTGCGTCATGCGCCCGGCCTCGCCGAAGCCCGTGACCGTCGACAGGATCCACGCCAGCTCGGCGTGCGCGGGCACATGCGACTGCACGTACAGCGTCGACTTCGAGGGCTCGATGCCGGCGGCGATGTACTGCGCCGCCGTGCGCCGGGTCTTCTCGCGCAGGTGCGCGGGATCCTGCGCGACCGTGATGGCGTGCAGATCGACCACCGAGAAGAACGCGTCGTAGGACTGCTGCAGATCGCGCCACTGCATGAGAGCCCCGATGTAGTTGCCGATCTGAAGGGAATCGGCCGAGGGCTGCATGCCGGAGTACAGGCGCGGTTTGCTCATCGCTCAAGTCTATGAGGCGGATGCCGCCACCCCGCGCGGCAGGACCGGTCCGGCGCCGGTCAGAGCCCGATCGTGTAGTCCGCGACGACCGGGGCGTGGTCGCTCCACCGCGTGTCCCACGAGGGTGCCCGCACGACGCGGTAATCCGTCACCCGGTCACCGAGCTGCGGTGTCGCGAGGTGGTAGTCGATGCGCCACCCGGTGTCGTTGTCGAACGCGCGGCCGAGCATCGACCACCATGTGTACGGGCCGTCGACCTCTCCGTGGAATCGGCGTCCGACGTCGACCCAGCCGAGGCCCGTTCCGGTGGAGCCGTCGACACCGGTCACCTCGGCGCCGTGCTCGCCGAGGAATCGGTCGAAATACGCGCGCTCGCGCGGCAGGAACCCCGCCTTCTTGAGGTTGCCCTTCCAGTTGCGGATGTCGAGCTCGCGGTGCCCGACGTTCAGGTCGCCCATGATGAGCGCGAGCGGTGCGTCGGCGGCGAGCTGCGGCATCCGCTTCTCCATCGCGTCGAGGAACGCCCACTTGGCGTCCTGCTTGGGCGTCTCGGCCTCGCCGGTGTGCACATAGGCGCTGACGACGACGAGCTTCTCGCCGTCGATGTCGAAGTCGGCCTCGATCCAGCGGCCCGCGCTGTCGAGCGGCTCGGGGCCGAGCACGCGGCGCACCTCGACGGACGGCATGCGGCTCGCCACCGCGACACCGGCCCGCCCCTTGGCGAGGGCCTCGTCGTTGACGATCTCCCACCCCGGGAGGGCTGCGCGCAGCTGCTCCTCGGTGGCGCGCACCTCTTGCAGCGCCATCACATCGACGTCGGCCTCTTCGATCCACTCGAGCATGCCCTTGCGGACGGCTGCGCGGATTCCATTGACGTTGACAGAGGCGATGCGTACGCGGCGGGGCATGCTTTCGAGACTATCCGGCGCCGCCGACATTCAGCCCGCGTGCGGGTGCTTGCCCGCCGCGGTCGCGACCGCGGGAGCGGATGCCTCCACCTGCGCGAGCTCCTGCTCCGCCGCGCGCACTGCACGATCGGCCGCCCACGCCTGGAACCAGGTCGCCGAGTCGCGGGCGTCCTGCGCGGTGCGCAGCCGCACGCGCGCCGCCACGAGCAGCGCCTGGTGCTCGGCCGCCAGCCGCTCGGCCTCGGACTGGGGGATCAGCGGGACGTCGGCATCCTTCGCGGCCACCGCGATCCACGACGCCGCCACGAGCATGATGATGCCGATGATCCGGAACCACAGCAGCAGCGCGATGAACACCGCGAACGTCGCCAGCAGCGCATTCGTCGGCGTGTAGACGAGAAGCCACCCCGTGAAGAACTGCAGCACCGTGATCGCGCCGCCGCCGAGCAGGGCTCCCGGCCAGATGCGACGCCACTTGAGCTGGGTGCCGGTCAGGAATCGGATGAGCGCCGCGAGTGCGCCGCTGAAGATCGCGAACGAGATGAGCACGGTGCCGACCGTGGCGGCGTACTGATAGCCGTTGGAGACGCCGGTCCACCCGAGCCAGTTGAACACGGCCTCCAGCGCCCAGGTGCCCACCGAGGTCGCGGCGAAGCCGAGCAGCAGCGCGAGGGCGAACAGCAGCGCCCCGAGGAAGTCACGCGCCTTCAGCAGGAAGTAGCTGCGCAGATCCGGCGGCAGCCCGAAGATGTCACGCACCGCGCGGCGGGCGAACGTGATGAACCCGATCGCCGTCCACAGCAAGGTGCCGAGCGCGATCGCGCCGGTGACCCCGAGCGTTGTGGTGCTTCCCGTCGCGATCGCCGAGACCTCGGACTCGGTGAAGACCCCCTGAGGACCGATCAGCCCCGGGATGTAGCTGTTCAGCAGGTCGACCAGCCAGTCGATCGCCTGCTCGCTCGCGCCGAGCCACAGCCCGACGATCGCGAACGCCACGTAGATCCCCGCGAACGTCGCGAACAGCGCCTGGTAGCTGACGCCGGCCGCCAGGAGGAAGCCGTTGTGCTGCAGGAAGTGCCGCCACACCCGCACCGGGAACCACGCGAGGGTCTTCTGCGTGAGCACGGTGGCGCGGGAGATCGGCTCGTCGAAGCGCTCGCGCAGCTCCTCCTGCCGAGCCTCCCAGCGCGCGCGGAGCGACTCCTCCTCGCGTTCGGCCGCGTCCGCCTGGGAGCGGGTGTCGCCGGGGCGCTTGTCGGTCACGGAACACAGAGTATCGACGGATGCCGCGTCACGCGGTGGGTGCCGCGCCCTGGCTCTCCGCGGGCCGCGCGGCGGCATCCCTCGCCGACGGCGTCGTGCGGAACCAGCGCAGCACGAACAGCACGGCCAGCAGCACCACGGCCGGGATCAGGAACCCCAGGCCCAGGCTCGGCCCGCCGGCCAGCACACCGACGAGGACCGCACCGACGATGACGCCGGCGTAGTTGAAGATGTTGACGCGGGCGATGACCTGGTCGCTGTGGGCCGGGTCGAGCTCGCCCGCCGCGCCGAAGGTGACGGGCACGACCACGCCGACGGCGACGCCCGCGAGCCCGAAGCCCACCACGGCCGCAGCGGCGAAGGGGAGGAGCGCGACGAGAAGGCATCCGGCGACCGAGACCAGCGTCGCGATCAGGACGAGCCGCACCCGGCCGACGACCGGCAGCAGACGGTCGGTCGCGAGCCGCGTCACCAGGATGCACGCCTGATAGACGGCGTACCCGAGCGGCGCGACCCAGGCCAGCGCCGACAGGTTGTCCTGCAGGTAGACGGTGCTCCAGGTGCTGACCGACGAGTCGACCACGAAGACCGCGAGGATGACGACGCCGAACGCCCAGATCCCTGCGCGCGGCAGCCTGCCGCGCTCCGACTCGGGCAGCGCCTCGTCCACCGGCACGTCCCGCGCGAACAGGCGCGTGCCGACCAGCCCGACGGCGAGGATCACGACCGCCGCGACGGTCATCGCGACACCCGCGCCGACGGCGGATGCCGCCACCCCCGACACCAGGAGCGCCCCGGCGATCGCCGCCGCCGTGTAGCCCGCGAAGAACCCGCCCATCAGCGGCCGGCCGTACGACCGCTGCACCAGCACGCCCTGCATCGCCGACGCCGCGTCGACGCAGCCGAGGCCGACACCGTAGACCGCCAGCGCGCCGACGAACACCGCGAACGGGGTCTCGAACGCGACCACCGGCAGCAGCGCCGCCTCGATGACGAGGCCCGTCGCGAGCGCCGCCCGGCTGCCCCAGCGCACCGACACGAGATCGGCGAGCACCGAACCGAGGGCGGCAGCCACGCTGACTCCGAGGAGGATCAGCGAGATCGTCATGTCGTCGACCTGCTGGCGCTCCTTGAGCGCGGGCAGCGACGTCACAAGGACGGCGTAGCCCAGAGCCTGGGCGGCGTAGGCGGCGGTGACGGCGACACGTGAGGCACGAGGCATCCGCCCGACGTCCTGCTGTTCCCGGTCGCTCCGTTGCGACGTGGTCATCGGGGGCTTTCTACGTCAGGGACGGCCGCGCAGGACGGCCTGCTTGACCTCGGCGATCGCCTTGGTCACCTCGATGCCGCGCGGGCACGCCTCGGTGCAGTTGAAGGTCGTGCGGCAGCGCCACACGCCCTCCTTGTCGTTGAGGATGTCGAGGCGCACGTCGCCCGCGTCGTCGCGCGAGTCGAAGATGAAGCGGTGCGCGTTGACGATCGCCGCCGGCCCGAAGTACTGGCCGTCGGTCCAGAACACGGGGCAGGACGAGGTGCACGCGGCACACAGGATGCACTTCGTGGTGTCGTCGAAGACCTCGCGGTCGACGATCGACTGGATGCGCTCCTTGCCGGGCTCGGGCTTCGAGTTCGCGATGAGGAACGGCTGCACCTCGCGGTACGACGCGAAGAAGGGCTCCATGTCGACGACGAGGTCCTTCTCCAGCGGCAGGCCCTTGATCGCCTCGACGTAGATCGGCTTCGAGATGTCGAGGTCCTTGATCAGCGTCTTGCAGGCCAGGCGGTTGCGGCCGTTGATGCGCATCGCGTCGGACCCGCAGATGCCGTGGGCGCACGAACGGCGGAACGTCAGCGAGCCGTCGACCTCCCACTTGATCTTGTGGAGGGCGTCCAGCACGCGGTCGGTCGAGTACAGCTCGACGTCGTAGTCCACCCAGCGCGGCTCTTCGTCGACCTCGGGGTCGAAGCGGCGGATGATGAACGTGACGAGGAACGACTGGATGCCGGTGTCGTTCGTGGTCTCGGTGGCGGAGTCCGCGTCGGCGACGAGCGTCATCAGTACTTCCTCTCCATCGGCGGGTAGTTCAACTCGCCCTTCTCGTTCCTGGTGAAGACGACCGGCTTCCAGTCCAGGCTGATGTGATCCGCCGCGTCGGACGAGTGCGGGTCGCCCGTCAGGTACGCCATCGTGTGCTTCATGTAGTTCTCGTCGTCGCGCGTCGGGAAGTCGTCGCGCATGTGACCGCCACGGCTCTCCTTGCGGTTGCGGGCGGCGTAGACGACGACCTCGGCGAGGTCGAGCAGGAAGCCGAGCTCGACCGCTTCGAGCAGGTCGGTGTTGAACCGCTTGCCCTTGTCGTCGACGTGCACGTTCTTGTAGCGCTCGCGCAGCTCCTCGATCACCTCGAGCACCTCGCCGAGCGACTCGTCGGTGCGGAACACCTGGGCCTTGCGGTCCATCTCGTCCTGCAGCGTCTTGCGCAGGACCGCGATGCGCTCGGTGCCCTGGTTGCTGCGAAGGCCCTCGATCAGGCTGCGGACCTCGGCGGCCGGGTCCTCGGGGAGGGGCACGAACTCGGCGGTCTTGACGTACTCGACCGCGTTGCGGCCGGCGCGCTTGCCGAAGACGTTGATGTCGAGCAGAGAGTTGGTGCCGAGACGGTTCGAGCCGTGCACCGACACGCACGCGCACTCGCCGGCGGCGTACAGGCCGGGGACGACCGTCTCGTTGTCGGAGAGCACCTCGGCGGCGGTGTTGGTCGGGATGCCGCCCATCGCGTAGTGCGCGGTCGGCATGACCGGCACCGGCTCGACGACGGGGTCGACGCCCAGGTACGTGCGGGCGAACTCCGTGATGTCGGGCAGCTTGGTCTCGAGCACCTCGGCGCCCAGGTGCGTGCAGTCCAGCAGCACGTAGTCGCGGTGCGGGCCGGCGCCGCGGCCCTCGGCCACCTCCTGCACCATGCAGCGGCTCACGATGTCGCGGGGGGCGAGGTCCTTGATGGTCGGCGCGTAGCGCTCCATGAACCGCTC
>NZ_JBQCIP010000108.1:0-3150 GCF_051953575.1 Microbacterium sp. | reverse complement strand
CTCGAACACGACCACCGGGATGCGGACCCAGCGCCCGAGCCCGCGGGCGAGCAGGGGCGCCAGCACCGCCAGCAGCGGGATGATCAGCAGGGTCAGCGGATGCACGTCTTCCACGCGATCAGACTAGCGACGCGGGGCCCCTGCCCGAGGCGCGTCGCGTCGACCGCGAACAGGGGGAGGGACGGATGCCGCCACCCGCCCTCCCCGAAGGCTCAGGCCTCCAGCTGCCGGACCGGCGGGGTCACCTCGGCACGGTTGCGGTAGTGACCGACGAGAGCCAGGAGCACTCCGGCGAGAGTCCAGGCGCCGAGGATGATCCACTGGGCGCCCGTCGCGGCATCCGGGAAGTACATCACCGAGCGCAGCAGGTTCGCGGACGCGCCGGGCACGAAGAACTGGCCGACCGCGCCCCACGGCTCGGGCAGGAACTGCGGCGGCGTCGCGGCGCCGGCGATGGGGTTGGCGATGAACATCGTGATGACGGCGCCGACTCCGATGCCGGGAGGGCCCATCAGCGCGGCAAGGCCGACGATCAGCGACGAGGTCGCGGTGACGCCGAGTCCGAGCACGGCAGCGTTGAGCAGCCAGTCCCCCGTGAGGATGCCAAACCACGTCTGCATCACGAGTGCGATCAGCGCGCCGGCGACGACCCCGAACACGAGGAGGCCGAGCAGGCGCCGGACGACGCCCTGCACCAGCAGCGTCAGCAGGATGCCGCCGACCATGCCGCCGAGCACCATCGGGAAGACGGATGCCGCCAGCCCGGCGCCGGTCTTGTCGCCGTCGGCGAGGGGCACGAGGTCGGTCACCGTCACCTTCGGGATCGACGGGGCCGCGCCGTCCGTCGCCCCGGCGGGAAGCTGCGGCGGCTGCCCGGACTTCAGCGCCCCGACGATGGCCGTGAGCTGGTCGGTGAGCGCCGTCTGCGCCGTCGCATCGATCTGCGCCTGAAGCTGCGTGGCGACGCCGCGGAGTGCCTGCGCGGCGACGGGGCTCGCGGCGGTCGCGATGAGCACCTCGGTCTCGTCTCCCAGCAGGATCGCGCCGTACAGCTCGCGGGACTCGATGCGGCTCACGGCGTCGTCGCGGTCGTCCACCTCCGACAGCGCGAACGGCGACGGGTCCTGTTCG
This sequence comes from Microbacterium sp., assembly GCF_051953575.1. GTDB lineage: Bacteria > Actinomycetota > Actinomycetes > Actinomycetales > Microbacteriaceae > Microbacterium. Next base: position 2,019 of record NZ_JBQCIP010000108.1, on the reverse strand, counting down.
GCGAGCTTGTCTTCGACGGCGCTCACCATCTCGGACGGGCCCGAGATGCCGACCGGCAGGTTCTGCGGCTGCGCGGTGGCGGCCGGCCACACGAACGCCATCACGATGACCGCGACGACGAGCGAGCCGAGCAGGCCGAACGCCGCGGCGACGATCCACTTGGTGGGCCGGGCGGGCGCCTGTTCGCCCGCGTCTGCACGATGAGTGCTCATCGCGTCCTCCTAAAAAGAATGGGTATTCTGTTTTGGAGAATAACAGAATCGCTATTCTGTTTCCATGCCCAAGGTGTCGGAGGAGTATCGGGAGGCCCGCCGCGACGAGATCGCCCGCGCGGCGCTGCGCGTGCTGGAGCGCAAAGGCGTGCGCGACACGTCCATCGCCGACATCGTCGAGGAGTCCGGGCTGTCGACCGGCGCGATCTACTCGCACTTCACGAACAAGGGCGAGCTGGCGCGCTACATCGTGGGCCGCTACCTGCTCCCCCGGCTCGACGGACTCGAAGCGGCCGGAGCGCGAGGAGACGTCCTGCCGCCACGCGAAGCGCTGCGCGCCATGCTGGGAGTGTTCGACGAAGCCGGACTCAAGGCCGCCCTCGTCCTCCAGTTCTGGGGCGAGGCCATGGTCGAACCCGGGCTGCGCGAACAGCTCGTGACGACCGCGGGCCGCCTCCGCGGCTCGCTCGAGATCGCGATCGGACCGTGGGCGTCCGCGCAGGCCGGGAACGACGAAGAGGCCGCGGCCCTCGCCGCCTCCGCCGCACGCTCCATCGCCGCCCTCGCGCAGGGATACATCGCCAACGTGGCCGTCTTCGGCCCGCGCGGGATCGACGACTACATCGCGGGCGCGATCGCCGTGCTGGAGAGCTAGGGGTCAGACCGCGCGGACCCCGGGGTCACCGGAACCCGGGGCTGCGGCATCCGCTTCGGCGACCGCCGTGATCTCGCGCACCGTCATCGCCGACGGGGCAGCAGCCGACGCGCCCCGGATCTGGCGGTGCAGGCGCTCCATGCGGGCGTCGAGCTCGGCCGCGGTGACCGCGGCGTCCTTGAGGCTCTCGAGCAGCTCATCGGGCACGCGCGTCGCGTACTTGTAGTAGATCTTGTGCTCCAGGCTCGCCCAGAAGTCCATCGCGATGGTGCGGAACTGCACCTCGACGGGCACCTCGATGCGCCCCGTCGACAGGAACACCGGCACCTCGAGGATCGCGTGCAGGCTCTTGTAGCCGTTGGCCTTGGGCTCCGCGATGTAGTCCTTCACCTGAAGGACCCGCACGTCGTCCTGCGCGGTCAGCAGGTCGAACAGACGGTAGACGTCGGCCGTGAAGCTGCAGGTCACCCGGATGCCGGCGATGTCGGTGATGTGGCGCCGGATCGAGTCGAAGTCGCCGTCGATGCCCTTGCGCTGCACCTTCTCGACGAGGCTGTCGGGCGACTTGACGCGGCTCGACACATGCTCGATCGGGTTGTAGTCGTGCGTCAGGTGGAACTCGTCGCGAAGGATGCCGATCTTGGTCTCGACTTCACGCAGACCGAACTGATAGCCCAGGAGGAACCGCTGGAACTCGTCGCGCATCGCGCGGAGCTCTTCGGGTGAGAAGGTCGCGACGCCCTCCTCGGTGAGGACGGACAGGGGCTGCGGCGTCGCTTCCATGGTCTGACCGTATCGGGGCAGTTTCAGGAGTCGCTGTGAGTGCGGGCGGCCTCGGCGGTGGAGCCGGGTTCACGGCTGCCGGGCCGGGACTCGCCGGGCCAGGACTCGCCAGGGTCAGGACTCGATGCGGGAGTGCTCGCCGAGGCGGTGCCACGTGCGGTTGTGGTACACCAGGGCGTCGCCGGGCTCGCCGGGCGTGACGTCGCGCGCGACCTGCGACTGGAGCGCGTGGGCGGCGATGACGGTGGACGACCCGGCATCCATGCGGCCGATGACGGCGCAGCGCACCCAGGCGCGGACGTCGTGGTACACGGGTTCGCCGGTGACGAGTCGTGACCACTGATCGCTGTCGGCGAAGCGGTCCACTCC
>NZ_JBQCIP010000107.1:0-4843 GCF_051953575.1 Microbacterium sp. | reverse complement strand
ATCGAACCGGGCTTGCGGTGGTTGCGGTGCGCACCGTGCGAGGCGGAGACGCCCTTGAAGTTGTGGCGCTTCATGACACCGGCGGTGCCCTTGCCCTTGCTCGTGCCGACGACGTCGACGAGCTGGCCGGCCTCGAACGTGCCGTCCACCGTGAGCTCCTGGCCCAGCGAGTAGTCGGCGGCGTCGGCCGTGCGGATCTCGGTCACGTGGCGACGCGGCGTGACGCCGGCTGCCTCGAAGTGAGCCGAGAGGGGCTTGTTCACCTTGCGGGGGTCGATCTGGCCGTACGCGATCTGCACGGCGTTGTAGCCGTCCTTCTCGGGCGTACGGATCTGCGTGACCACGTTCGGCGCGAGCTCGATGACGGTGACGGGAACGAGCTTGCCGTTCTCGTTCCACACCTGGGTCATGCCGAGCTTCGTGCCCAGCATGCCCTTGGAAACCTTGGAGTTGATGTCAGCCATGTCGAACCTCAGAGCTTGATCTCGATGTTGACATCGGCCGGGAGGTCGAGACGCATCAGCGAGTCGACAGCCTTGGGCGTCGGGTCGATGATGTCGATCAGACGCTTGTGGGTGCGCATCTCGAAGTGCTCGCGGCTGTCCTTGTACTTGTGAGGCGAACGGATCACGGCGATCACGTTCTTCTCGGTCGGAAGGGGCACCGGGCCCACGACCGTCGCGCCCGCACGGGTCACGGTGTCGACGATCTTGCGCGCCGACGAGTCGATGACCTCGTGGTCGTACGACTTCAGGCGAATGCGGATCTTCTGTCCCGCCATTGTCTGCTCACTCTCTTTCTCGCGTCATACCCCTGTGGCATTGGACGCACGTGGGCGCTGAGCGCCCTGGCACTTCTGCACCGCTTGCGCGGGGCGTGCTGCACCGCTGTTCTGCTGTCAATCCGGATGCCGCGCCGAAGCGCTGCTCCCCGGCATCCGTTCTCCGCCCGCGCGAAGCAGGGCTCCGCTGGAAGTGGATTCTGGATGTGGTGGTTCTGCTGCCCGCGGCCTAGGACCCTGCGCGTTGCGCTGCCTATGCACTGCCCTGGCAGTGATCCAGCGCACGCCAAGAGGGGCACTGGAATGTGGAACCTCACTAGTCTACGTGCGGCCCGGGCGTGTCGCAAACTCGGGCGTGTCGCGACGCGGGTATGCTCGGCCGTTTCTCAGCCGGCGCTCCCTCTCGGCCGGAGACCGTCTCAACCCGCGCTTCCCGCATTCGCGAGGTCGTGGCAGAATGACTTCACGCAACCCGCGGCGAACTGGGAAATTTCGCCGGCATGCAGTGACCCGAATCCTGCGCGGGGTTGCGCTGGGGAAGGGGAGCAGTGGCGTCGAATTTCGTCGACGCGGCACAGCAGCCGTACGGCGACGCATATCAAGGTCGTTCGACCAAGCGAGGGTCCACCGGGGAGGGCGGCTCTGGCACCATCGGCGTACCTGCGGGCTACAGCCGCGCGAGCGACCATTGGCGCGACCGGTACGCGCGCCGCCTGTGGCTGAGCGATCTTGCGGTGCTCGCCGCGGTCGTGTTCGGCACGCAGATCGCATGGTTCGGCCTCGGCACCACGGACGTCGTCGTCCGCGAGGACTCCGTACTCAGCGAGCTGTCGTACTGGGGCTTCTCCACGGGCCTGCTCGTGGCCTGGATGTGGGCCCTGAGCCTGGCAGACTCCCGCGCCGCCAGGATCGTCGGCAGCGGCTCCAGCGAATACACCCGGATCGTCTCGGTGAGCACCCGCCTGTTCGGCATCATCGCCATCCTCGCGTTCCTCCTGCGTGTCGACGTCGCCCGCGGATATCTCCTGATCAGCTTCCCCGCAGGCGTCGCCATCCTCCTCATCGAGCGCTGGGTCTGGCGGCGGTGGCTGATCGCCGAGCGCGCCAATGGCGGGTGGAGTGCGCGGGTGCTCCTCGTCGGGTCGCGCGCGTCGGTCGCGCAGATCGCCGAGGCTCTGCGCCGCACACCGAGTGCGGGCTACCGGGTGGTCGGCGCGTGCGTCCCCGAGGGCGTCGCCGGAGCCGTGGTGCCCGGGACCGACATCCCCGTGTGCGGGGACATCGGGAGCGTGCTGGATGTGCTCGACGCGGTCGACGCCGATACCGTCGCCGTCACCAGCACCGACGAGCTGCCTCCGTCGGGGGTCAAGCGCATCTCGTGGGCCCTCGAAGCCGATCGCCGTCACCTCATCCTGGCCCCGAACATCGCCGACATCGTCGGCCCGCGCATCCACACGCGCCCCGTGGCCGGACTCCCCCTGATCCATGTCGAGACGCCCCGCTACAGCAAGGGCCAGCGCTTCCTGAAGCGGGCCGCCGACATCCTGGTGAGCGGCCTGGCCCTGATCCTCCTGTCGCCGCTGATGGCGGCGCTGGCCTTCGCCGTCCGGGCGACGACCTCGGGCCCCGCGCTGTTCTGGCAGACCCGTGTCGGACTGGACGGCCGTTCCTTTCCGATGGTCAAGTTCCGCACGATGGTGACCGACGCAGAACAGCGGCTGGCTGAAGTCGAGACCGGTCGCGATGCGGGGAACGAGATCCTCTTCAAGATGATGGAGGACCCCCGCGTCACGCCGATAGGCCGCTTCCTTCGTCGCTACAGCCTCGATGAGCTCCCGCAGCTCCTCAACGTCCTCACGGGATCCATGTCGCTCGTCGGGCCACGCCCCCCACTCCCCCGCGAGGTCGCCCGGTATGCCGACCACGTGCACCGGCGCTTCATGGTCAAGCCCGGCATAACGGGCCTCTGGCAGGTGAGCGGTCGCTCGACGCTGTCGTGGGAGGAGTCGGTACGGCTCGATCTGTCCTACGTCGACAACTGGACCCTCGCGGGTGATTTCGTCATTCTGCTGCGCACCGCGCGGGCGGCACTGCTCCCGGGGAGGACGGCAGCATGAGCGGACTTCTCGTCACGGAGTGGATCGAGGCGGTGGGCGGCGCCGAGAAGGTGCTCGACCGCGTTGCGGGCCTGTTCCCCGACGCGGGGATGCTCTGTCTCTGGAACGATGCGCCGAACCGTCACTCGGGGCGCAAGGTGCGCGAGACCTGGCTGGCTCGGACACCGCTGCGCCGGCACAAGGCGCTCGCGCTGCCGGTCATGCCGCTGACGTGGCGCATCCCGCGCCAGATCGCCGGCGACTGGGCGCTCATCGCATCACACGCCTTCGCGCATCACGTGCGATTCACTGACGACGCGATGCCGACCTTCGTCTACGCACACACTCCTGCCCGCTATCTGTGGGCACCCGAGCTCGACGGCCGGGGCGACAACCTCGCCGCACGAATCGCGGCGCCGCCCCTGCGGGCTCTCGACCGCCGGACGGCGTCGCGTGCGACCGCGATCGCCGCCAACAGCCGGTTCGTCGCCCGCCGGATCGAGCGCGCTTGGGGGGCCGAGGCGTCAGTCATCCATCCCCCGGTCGAGGTCGAGCACATCGCGTCCGGGGCATGGCGCGGGCAGCTCAGCGATGAGGAGAGGCGCATCCTAGATGCCCTGCCCGAGCAGTTCGTCCTCGGAGTGTCGCGTTTCATCCCGTACAAGCGACTCGACCTCGTCATCGAGGCCGGTGTGGCCCTCGGGCTGCCGGTGGTGCTCGCGGGGTTCGGCCCTCTCGAACAGGAACTGCGGGCGAGGGGCGAGGCGGCAAGGGTGCCCGTGCGCGTTGAGGTCGCTCCATCCGACGCGATGGTCTTCGCCCTGATGGAACGCGCCAGTCTCTTCGTGTTCCCACCGGTCGAAGACTTCGGGATCGTTGCGGTCGAGGCCATGGCGGCCGGCACCCCGGTGATCGCGAACCGCCTGGGTGGCGCCAGCGAGTCCATCGAGGATGGCGTCGGCGGTGCGCTCTTCGACCCGCGCTCGCGCAGCGAGCTGACAGCGGCGGCCACGCGGAGCTTCGACCTGGACCGTGGGGCGATCGTCGAGCACGCCCACCGATTCGACGCGGTGGAGTTCGACCGGAAGTTGGTGGAGTGGATGAGCCGACACGGCGCGAACGTCGAGGCACAGGTCTCCGCGCGAGTGAGCTGAGACGGCGGTCCCCAAACGCACGATCTCAGCCACCGGCGGATGAGGGAGCGGCCCGGGACTTCCCGGGCCGCTTCCGCATGAATGCCGCTCTATTGGTTGCCGACCGCTCCGTCGACTTTTCCGCGGACATCGTCGACTGTGCCGTGATGCTCCTCCGGCACGACCTTCTTGGCGAGGTCCGACGCCCCATCGAGTACCTGGTCGCTGATGCCCTCCGCTTGCTCCGACTTCAGGAAGTCGTCGATCTTGTCCTTGTTCTGCTCATAGAGCTGCTTGCCCTGGTTGACCAGGTCGTCGAATCCGCCCATGCTCACTCCTTCGCGCCCCCGAGTGCGGCGCCACGTCACATTCTGGCGGGAGGGATGCCGCCGGCGGAAGCCCTCGAAGACGCACCCTCGGCGTTCCGCGCCTGGCACGACGAACGCCCCCGAGCGATGCTCGGGGGCGTTCGTTCAGTGAGTCGGAAGACTTACTTGAGGATCTTCGTGACCGTGCCGGCGCCGACGGTGCGGCCACCCTCACGGATCGCGTAGCCGAGGCCCTCCTCCATGGCGATCGGCTGGATCAGCTCGACCGTCATGTCGGTGGTGTCGCCGGGCATGACCATCTCGGTGCCCTCGGGCAGCGTGATGACGCCGGTGACGTCGGTGGTGCGGAAGTAGAACTGCGGACGGTAGTTCGTGAAGAACGGGTTGTGACGGCCGCCCTCCTCCTTGGACAGGATGTACGCCGTGCCCTCGAAGTTGGTGTGCGGGGTGACCGAACCGGGCTTCACGACGACCTGGCCGCGCTCGACGTCGTCACGCTTGGTG
>NZ_JBQCIP010000106.1:0-6942 GCF_051953575.1 Microbacterium sp. | reverse complement strand
GTGGCGCGCGGCGGGCGGTGCGGAGCCGCAGGTGCCGCTGTACGACACCGAGGGCGGCTGGCTGCACATCGACACCGAGACGCTCGTCGCCAACACCCTCGCGGCGCGCGACGGCGGCTGGCACGGGTCGAAGCTCAAGGTGGGATCCGCCGACCCGCGCCGCGACATCGAGCGTCTCGCCGCGGTGCGCGAGGCCGTCGGCCCGGGCTATCGCCTCATGGTCGACGCCAACCAGGGCCTCACGCTCGCCGACGCCCGCGCACTGGCGCGCGCGATCGAGCCCTCGGGCATCTCGTGGCTCGAAGAGCCGCTGCCGGCCGACGACGTGTCGGCGCACGCGAGGCTCGTCGAATCCACGTCGATCCCGATCGCGGTGGGCGAGTCGCTGTACTCCGTCGCCCAGTTCAAGGAGTATCTCGTCCGCGATGCCGCCACGATCGTCCAGCCCGATGTGGCACGCGTCGGCGGCATCACGCCGTGGCTCAAGATCGCGCACCTCGCCGAGGCGTTCACCGTGCCGGTGTGCCCCCACTTCCTCATGGAGCTGCACGTCAGCCTCGTGGCCGCCGTCCCGAACGGCCGCATCGTGGAGTACATCCCGCAGCTGCGCGCGGTGACCACGGCCGACCTCGTCGTGACCGAAGGCCGCGTCCTCGCGCCCGACACCCCGGGCATCGGCATCGCGTGGGACGACGATGCACTGGAGGACCTGCGCGTCGAGTGACGGATGCCGTCCGCCCGGGCCGGCCGGGTCAGGCGGCCGCGCACCCCTGCACGGCCGCGGCGATGACGTCGTCGAGCCCGACCTCGGCGAGCTCCGGCGGCAGGTTGCCGCTCACCATGAGCATCGCGAACCCGTGGAGGGCGGCGAACACGGGCAGCGCGACCCGCTCGCGGGGACCGGCCTTCACCTCGCCGCGCCGCTGTCCGTCGTCGATGAGGTCGAGCATCCGCTCGAACCAGCCGTTCGCGGCGGCCGCGAGCTCCGGCGACGGCACGCCGTCGTGCTTCGCCGCGAACATCAGCGCGAGCAGCTCGGGGTCGGCGACCGCGAAGTCCACGTAGGCGCGGGCTGCGGCATCCACGCGCGCGGCGAACGTGTCGCCAGCCGCGCTCATGGCCGCCGCCGTCACCCGGTCCAGGCGCTCGTAGCCGCGGAGCGCGAGCGCTGCGAGCAGCTCCTGCTTGCTCTCGAAATGACGACCGGGTGCGCCCGGGCTGACGTCGAGGTCGCGGGCGAGCTCTCGCAGCGAGAGTCCCGCGACACCGCGCTCGCGCAGCCGGCTCTCGGCCTGGACGAGGAGCGCCGCGCGCAGATCCCCGTGGTGGTAGCGGCCGTGCCTCATGCATCCACACTAGGCGAACCGGTCCGCAAATGTAGGCATTGCATACAATGTAGTCATCGCATACATTGATGCACATGGCCCGCACAACGAAGACTCCCGAGTGGAGCACCGCAGACATCCCCGACCAGACCGGACGCACCGTCGTCGTGACCGGCGCGAACAGCGGGCTCGGTCTCGCGACCACGCGCGCCCTCGCCGCCGCGGGCGCCCATGTGGTGCTCGCCGTGCGCGACACCGCCCGCGGCCAGGCCGCGGCGGCCGGCATCGCCGGCAGCACCGAGGTGCGCCGGCTCGACCTCGCCGACCTGGCCTCGGTGCAGGCGTTCGCCGCGGCGTGGGACGGCCGCCTCGACGTCCTCATCAACAACGCCGGGGTGATGAACCTCCCCGAGTCGCGCACCGCCGACGGCTTCGAGAGGCAGTTCGGCACCAACCACCTCGGGCACTTCGCCCTCACCAACCTGCTGCTGCCCCACGTCACGGACCGCGTCGTCACCCTGTCGTCGGGCCTGCACCGGGCGCGGGGCACCCGGATCCACTTCGACAACCTCGCGCTCGACGGCGAGTACACACCCGGCGCGGCCTACAGCCAGTCCAAGCTCGCGAACCTGCTGTTCACCCTGGAGCTCCAGCGGCGCCTCGACGAGGCGGGATCGCCCGTGCGCGCGGTCGCCGCGCACCCCGGCTGGGCAGCCACCGAGCTGCAGGGGCACGACGCCAACGGCGTGCGCCGCGCGCTCATGCTCTTCGGCAACCGCCTGTTCGCGCAGGACGCCGCCGGCGGCGCGCTGCCCACACTGTACGCGGCCGTCGCCGACCTGCCCGGCGCGAGCTACGCCGGCCCGGGCGGGCGCTTCGAGCTGCGCGGCGCGCCCGTCCTCGTCGACCGCTCCCCCGAGGCCGCGGACGCCGACGTCGCCCGCCGCCTCTGGGACGTCTCGCAGGAGCTCACCGGGGTCGGCTTCCCCGCCTCGCTGCCCAGTCACTGACCTGCCGGACGGCCGGCGCGGGCGGCATCCACCTCACGCATAGGCGGCGCCCCGCGCTCGCCCAGACTCGGTTCCTACCCTCGGAACCATGCCTGATCCGTCGCGCCCGAAAAGAGGAATCCTCACCGGACTCGCCGGCCTGGTCGGCCTGAGCGCCGCCACCGGCGTGCTCATCGCCGCGACGGTGACGCCGGCGGTGGCTCTCACCAGCAGCGCCGCCGGCGGTGCGCTCACGCTGTTCGACGAACTGCCGAGCACGCTCGAGATCGACCAGCTCATGCTGCCGAGCAACTTCTACGCCACCGATCCCGGCACCGGCCAGCCGGTGCTGCTGGCGAAGTTCCTCGAGCAGGACCGCACGCCCGTCACCCACGACCAGGTCGCGTCGGTGATGTACGACGCGATCCTCTCCAGCGAGGACCCGCGCTACTACGACCACGGCGGCGTCGACGTGATCGGCACGACCCGCGCCGTGCTGTCGAACCTCGCGGGCGGCGGCGAGACGCAGGGCGGATCGACGATCAGCCAGCAGTACGTCAAGAACGTGCTGGTGCAGCAGTGCGAGGCGACCGCGAAGACCTCCGACGAGAAGTACGCCTGCTGGTCGGAGGCGACGACCTCCAGCGGCGTCGAGGGGATCGAGCGCAAGCTGCAGGAGATGCGGTACGCCATCGCGCTGGAGCAGAAGTACTCCAAGGACGAGATCCTCCTCGGCTACCTCAACATCGCGAACTTCGGCGGCACCACCTACGGCATCGAGTCGGCCGCGCGCTACTACTTCGGCACGACGGCGGCGAACCTCACCCTCGGACAGGCGGCGACGCTCGCCGGCATGGTGCAGAACCCCAACACCTACCGGATCGACCGCCCCGACGGCTCGATCACCGCCTCGGACGGCACCACGCGCAACAAGGCGCCCGACGGCGCGGTCGACGACGTGCAGGGCAACGAGCTCGCGGCGCTGGACTCGCTGCTGGCGGACGGCACCATCACGAAGGACCAGTACGTCGCCGCCGCCGACGGCTACACCGCCACCAAGGGGCGTCAGCTGTACGTACTGAGCCGGATGCTCCACGACAAGAAGATCACCCGGGATCAGTACGTGGCTGCGGCGATCGAGCCGATCACCCCGACGATCACGCCCACCGTGACGGGGTGCGCCGCCGCCGGCGGAGCCGCCTACTTCTGCCAGTACGTGAAGGACACCATCCTCAACGACCCGGCGTTCGGCGAGACGCGCACCGACCGCCAGCAGACGCTGCAGCGCGGCGGTCTCAACGTCTACACGACGCTCGACTCCCGCGTGCAGGCCGCCGCCGAGCAGGCGATGACGACGTACGCGCCGGCATCCGCCGACATGCCGACGGCGAAGGGGGCGGCGACCGGCCGGTTCGGGTCGACATCGGTCAGCATCGAGGCCTCGACCGGCCGCATCCTCGCGATCGCGCAGAACACGACCTTCAGCGAGGATGCCGCACACGACGGCGACCCGGCGTACTCGTCCCTCGTCTTCGCGGGCGACCTGGCCACCGGCGGCTCGACCGGCTTCAACGCGGGTTCGACGTTCAAGCTGTTCACGCTGCTCGACTGGCTGGAGAAGGGGCATTCGCTGGGCGAGTCGCTCGACGGACGCCTGCGGGTGTTCGAGCACCTCACCAACTCGTGCGACGGGGACTGGACGAACACGTCGAACACGCTCGTCAACAACTTCGGCAAGGCTCCCGGCAAGGTCGGCACCCCGCTGCAGTTCACCGCCAGCTCGCTCAACACCGGCTACTTCGCGATGGCCGAGAAGCTCGACCTGTGCGACATCGAGAAGGTCGCCGCCCGCCTCGGCGTGACGCAGGCCGACGGCGACGCCATCACGATGAAGAACCTCAACTCGATCATCGGCACCGCCGCCGTGTCGCCGATCGCGATGGCCGCGGCCTACGCGACCGTCGCCAACGGCGGCACCTACTGCGAGCCGACGCCGATCGACCGCGTGACGGATGCCGACGGCAAGGAGGTCGCAGGGCTGGAGCACTCCTGCACGCCGGCGCTCGACCCGGCGATCGCCGCCACCGCGGCCTATGCGCTGCAGGGCGTCATGGCCTCGGGCGGCAGCGGCACGCAGGGCAACCCGTGGGACGGCACCCCGGTGCTCGGCAAGACCGGCACCCACGAGGCGTGGCAGACGTGGCTCATCGAGTCGAGCACGAAGGTGACCACCGCGACGTGGGCGGGCAACGCCGACGGCTTCGGGGACGTGTTCAACACCCGGTACAACGGCAACCGGCTGTCGGACATCCGCTACCGCATCGGCAAGGCCGTGCAGTCGGCCGCCAACGACGCGTACGGCGGCGAGGCCTTCCCCGCCCCCGACACGGACCTCGTCAAGACGGCCCAGGTGAACCTGCCCGACGTGACCGGGCTGAGCGTGGCCGACGCCCAGAGCCGGCTCGAGGCGGCCGGCTTCACCGTCCGAATCGGAGACGCCGTCGACTCCGTCGTCGCCGCCGGGCTGGTCGCGACCCAGGACCCGGGTGCGGGGCGCGCCGCCGCCGGCACCACCGTCACGCTGCACCCCAGCACCGGCACGTCGCCCTCCGCCCCGGGGAGCGGGAACGGGAACGGCGAGGGAACCGGGAACGGCAACGGCGACAACGGCACGAACCCCGGCGACAGCGGAGGCCAAGCCGACACCGGCGGCGGCACCGGCAACGGCGGCACCGGCGGCCACGGCAACGGGGGCTGACACAGCGGACGAGTGGATGCCCCGCCGGCGGCATACACTCGTGCGGGGTCGGTGCGACTACTTCAGAGCGTCGTACAGGTCCTGCTCCATCTGAAGGTACTGGGATAGCCCCAGACCCTCGAGGTCGCTCAGGTACGCCTGCCAGGCGCCGTCGTCGTTGATGTCACGCTGGCCCGTGACGAACTCGGCCTGCGCCTGGGTGACGTAGTTCGCGATGTTCGTCTGCAGATCCGCCAGGTCGGCCGACGTCTCGTCGTTCGGCCACAGCTTCTCGGACGGGAAGAGGACGCTCTCGTCGGGCTTGTACGGGTCGTACCCCTGCGTCGCGATGAGCAGGCGTCGCTCGTACCCGTCGGGCGAGTAGACGTCCTCGGGGACGACCTGCGAGTTGCGGTACTCCAGCGAGTCCCAGTACTGGGCCATCGAGCGCCACGCGGAGTTCGAGGTCTCGTCGTACGTCAGCGGCTTGAACGTCGGGTCCAGCTCAGGGTCCAGCGCGACGTCTCCCGGCTCCGCCGGGACCCACGCCTCGCCCTCCGGGCCCATCGCACCGCGCTTGTCGCCCTCGTCGGTGACGAGGTAGTCGATGAGCTTGATCGCCTTGATCCGCTCGTCCTCAGTGGACTTGTTCGTCAGCGCGAAGATGCCGAGCGGGTTCACCGGCGAGCGCCACGTCGCCAGCTGCGTGCCGTCGGGACCGGCCACCGGGGCGACCGCGTCGTAGTTCTTGTCGCGGCCGTCGGGAGAGTCGGCGGTCACGAAGTCGTACGGGTGCAGGTCGACCGCCGAGCCGAGGATCTCAGCGCCGGCGTTGTCACCGAGCGCCTTGAGCGCGTCGCCGTTCTGCGTGAACGCCGCCGTGTCGAGCAGACCCTCCGACGCCAGCGAGGCGATGTACTTCAGCCCCTCGCGCCACTGGTCGCTCGTGGCCGCCATCGTCACCTGGCCGTCCTCCATCACCATGGGCGGCGGGGTGCCCGGCGCCGTGTACGGCGCGTAGGTGAAGGCGCCCATGAGGTAGTTGACGATCGGCTGGGTCGCCGAGCCGCTCAGCGGCACCTCGTCTGCCACGCCGTTGCCGTTCGGGTCGTCGTCCTTGAACGCCTGGAGCACCGCGCGCAGCTCCTCGGTCGTCGTGGGCTGCTCGAGCCCGAGCTTCTTCAGCCACGTCGTGTTCATCCACAGCTTCGACGGGAAGCTGCAGTGGTAGCACTCGCTCCACTGCGTGATCGCGTAGATGTGGCCGTCGGGAGCGGTGACCGAGTCCTTCCAGTCCGGCTTCTCTTCGAAGCGCTCCTTGAGGTTCGGCGCGTACTCGTCGATGAGGTCCTCGAGCGGGACGAGCACGCCCTGCTGACCGTACTTGAGGACTTCGCTGCGCGAGAACGCGTCGACCCACGGCACGAGGAAGTACGCGTCGGGGTAGTCGCCGCTCGCGAGGGACACCTGACGCTTCTCGCCGGCCACGCTGCCGTCGTAGGTGGTGGTCTGCCAGTCGAAGTCGATGTCGTACTTCTCCTCGAGCAGCTTCGTGAAGCCGTTGTCCGCGAGCGAGCCGTTGTCGCCCTGCGGGCCGAAAGCGACGAGCTGGCCGTTGTCGTCGCTCGGCGACGTGCACGCGGCGAGCGCCCCCGCCGCCAGCGCGAGCGCGCCCGCAGCCGCCGCTCCTCTGATGATGCTGTGTCTCATTGCCGGAATCTCCTTTGCCCGGTAGATGGGTGTGTTGTGGTGGGTCTGTGGGGGCGGATCAGCCCTTGACGGCGCCGATCATGATGCCCTTGTTGAAGTACTTCGCGACGAACGGGTACGCGATGAGCATCGGGATCGTGGCGATCACGACGGTCGAGTAGCGCAGCAGGTCGGCGAGTTC
>NZ_JBQCIP010000105.1:0-4664 GCF_051953575.1 Microbacterium sp. | reverse complement strand
CACGATGAACTCCATGCGCACCCAGCCGGTGCCGTGGTTGACCATCGTCTCCATGCGGCCCTTGCGCGCCGCCATCAGCTGCGTGATCGCGCCGAGGTACTCCTCGGGGGCGTCGATCGTCAGGTGCTCGAAGGGCTCCTTCACCTTGCCGTCCTCGCCCTTCTTGGTGACGACCTGCGGCTTCCCGACGGTCAGCTCGAAGCCTTCGCGGCGCATGTTCTCGACGAGGATCGCGAGGGCCAGCTCGCCGCGGCCCTGCACCTCCCACGCGTCGGGGCGTCCGATGTCGACGACCTTCAGCGACACGTTGCCGACGAGCTCGCGGTCGAGGCGGTCCTTCACCATGCGGGCGGTGACCTTGTGGCCCTTCACCTTGCCGACCAGCGGCGAGGTGTTGGTGCCGATCGTCATCGAGATGGCGGGGTCGTCGACGTGGATCGCCGGCAGCGGCCGGACGTCCTCGGGGTCGGCGATGGTCTCGCCGATCGTGATCTCTTCGATTCCCGCGATGGCGACGATATCGCCGGGGCCGGCCTCTTCGGCGGGGTAGCGCTCGAGAGCGCGGGTCTTCAGCAGCTCGGTGATGCGGGCGTTGGAGTGCGAGCCGTCATGGCGCACCCAGGCGACCGTCTGGCCCTTCTTCAGCGTGCCGTTGAACACCCGCAGCAGCGCGAGACGACCGAGGAACGGGCTGGAGTCGAGGTTCGTCACCCACGCCTGCAGCGGGGCCTCGTCATCGTACGACGGCGCCGGGACGTGCTCGAGGATGGCCTCGAACAGCGGCTCGAGGTCGGCGTTGTCGGGGAGCTCGCCGTTGCCCGGGCGGTTGCGCGAGGCGGCGCCGGCGCGGCCGGAGGCGTAGACCACGGGGACGTCGAGCAGTGCGTCGACGTCGAGGTCGGGGACGTCCTCGTGCAGGTCGGACGCGAGACCGAGCAGCAGATCGTGCGCCTCCTCCTCGACCTCCGCGATGCGGGCATCGGGGCGATCGGTCTTGTTGACCAGGAGGATCACGGGGAGCTTCGCCTCGAGCGCCTTGCGCAGGACGAATCGCGTCTGGGGCAGCGGGCCCTCGCTCGCGTCGACGAGCAGCACGACACCGTCGACCATCGACAGGCCGCGCTCGACCTCGCCGCCGAAGTCGGCGTGGCCGGGGGTGTCGATGACATTGATCGTCACCGGCACGTCGGTGTGCGCGCCGTTGTAGGTGATCGCCGTGTTCTTGGCGAGGATCGTGATGCCCTTCTCGCGCTCGAGGTCGTTCGAGTCCATCGCGCGCTCTTCGACGTGAGCGTGCTCACCGAACGAGCCGGTCTGGCGGAGCATGGCATCGACCAGAGTGGTCTTGCCATGGTCGACGTGGGCGACGATCGCGACGTTGCGGAGGTCCGGACGGAGGGCGCGCGCCATGAGGGAATCCTTGAAAGAGAAGGGGGATGCCGGAATGCCGGCATCCCCCATTCTATCGGGCGCACCTGGACATCTCCTTCCGGTGATGTTCAGGCGGGTCTGAGCATCAGCTCTCGGCGCCCCCGCTGGCCGCGATGAGCGCGGCGCGCGCCTCGCGGCGCAGCCTCTGCTCCTCCGGGTTCGGCACCGGGACCGCCGCGATCAGGCGCTGCGTGTACGGGTCGGTGGCCCCGCGCAGGATCTCGTCGCGCGTGCCCATCTCCACGAGCTTGCCGTGGTGCATCACCGCGATGCGGTGCGCCAGGATGTCGACGACCGCCAGGTCGTGGCTGATGAACAGGCACGCGAACTGCAGCTGCTGCTGCAGGTCCTGCAGCAGGTCGAGGAAGCGCGCCTGCACCGACACGTCGAGGGCCGAGGTGGGCTCGTCCGCCACGAGGAGCTCAGGGGCGAGCGCGAGGGCGCGCGCGATGCCGACGCGCTGACGCTGACCGCCCGAGAGCTCGTGCGGGAAGCGGTTGCGGTAGGACCGCGGCAGCTCCACCTGGCTGAGCAGCTCCTCGACGCGCGTGTCGAGGTCCTTGCCCTTCGCGACGCCCGCGAGCAGGATCGGCTCGCCGATGGACTCGCCGATCGGCATGCGCGGGTTGAGCGACGACGCCGGGTCCTGGAACACGATGCCGGTGCGCCGACGGATCGCGAACAGCTCCTTCTGCGACGGCTTCGAGATGTCGGTGCCGACCGCCGTGAGCTTGCCCTCCGCGATCGGCAGCAGGCCGATCGCCGCACGCCCGAGCGTGGTCTTGCCCGAGCCCGACTCGCCCACGAGGCCGACGATCTCGCCGGGGTAGATCGCGAGGTCGATGTGCTCGGCCGCACGGAACGCCGGGATGCGGCCGCGCTTCGGGTAGTCGATGGCGACGTCCTCGAACGCGAGCACCGGCGTGCGGGTCTCGATGATCTCGTCGGCGACCTCCGTCGCGCGTTCCCGGATCGCCGAGACCGACGGAACCGTCGAGGTCGCGGTGGCGACATCGTCCGTGACGGTCGCCTCGGTCTCGAGCACCCCCAGGCCGAGGTGCGGCACCGACGCGAGCAGCTGCTGGGTGTAGGGGTGCTTCGGGGCGTGGAAGATCTGGTCGACCGCGCCGGACTCGACCACGACGCCGTTCTTCATCACCATGATGCGGTCGGCGAGGTCGGCCACCACGCCCATGTCGTGGGTGATGAGGATGATGGCCGAGTCGAGGCGCTTGTGGAGGTTGCGCAGCAGGTCGAGGACCTCCGCCTGCACCGTCACGTCGAGCGCCGTCGTCGGCTCGTCCGCGATGAGCAGCAGCGGGTCGCACGAGATCGACTGCGCGATCATCGCGCGCTGACGCTGACCGCCCGACAGCTGGTGCGGGTACTTGTTGAAGGACTGCTCGGGGTTCGGCATCTCGACCATGCGCAGCAGGTCGATCGCCTTCTCCTTTGCGACGCTCGGCGACAGGCCCCTGTCGTGCGAGCGCAGCGACTCCATGATCTGGAAGCCGATCGTGTAGACCGGGTTCAGCGCGGTCATCGGCTCCTGGAAGATCACGGCGATCTCGTTGCCGCGCAGCGACCTCAGCGTCACCGGGTCGGCGCCGCGCAGCTCGCGGCCGAGGAGCTTGATCGATCCCGTGACGCGTGCGTTCTCGGGAAGCAGGCCGAGCAGCGACATGGAGCTGGTGCTCTTGCCGGAGCCGGACTCGCCGACGATGGCGAGCACCTCGCCGCGGCGCACCTCGTAGTTCATGTCGATGGCGGCGGGATAGAACTCGCCCTCGACCCAGAACTCGACGCCCAGGTTCTCGACCTTGAGGATCGTCTCAGGAAGGGACTCGTGCGAAGCCGTGGTCTCGGCCTCGACGCCCGTCGTGTCAGTCATTCTGTCGTGTCCCATCTGCAAAGCTTGAAGTCATGTCGTTCCAGGAGGTCTTCTATCGGCCCGTCTTCGGCCGCATCCTCACCGTCGTGACCATCGTTGTGTGCGCTCTCGGCGCTGTCGGGTTGATCTGGTCGGACCCCGCGGCCGCGCTGCGCTACATCTGGCCGATCGCCCTGGTCGCCGTCGTGGCGTGGGCGCTGTTCTGGCGTCCGAGCCTGCGGGTCCAGGAGCACGGGATCACGGTCGAGAACGTGCTGCGCACGCACTTCGTCCCGTGGCCCTCGATCGTCTCCATCGATACGCGCTACTCGCTCACCCTGCACACCGCCGAGGGGCGTGTGCCGGTGTGGGCGGCGCCGTCGCCGGGGCGTCACCGCACACTCGGTCTCGCCCCGAAGGACTTCGACGGAGTGAGCGGGTCCGCCCGCGGCGAGGCGGGCGGCCTGCGCCCGGCCGATGCGATGTCCGTGCCGACCGGCAACCTCGCCCAGCTGATCCGCGGCCACTGGGAGCGGCTGCGGGATGCCGGCGCCTTCGCCAGCGGCGTCGACCCGGAGGCCGCCACCGTGACGTGGCACTGGGCGACGATCGTGGTCGTCGCGGCGCTGGCCGCGGCGACCACGATCGGTCTGCTGGTCTAGCAGCACGTCGTCACCGCTCCGGATTGAGCGGTTCGTCCGTCGGGTCGCCGGGGTGCTCGGGCCGGATGTCGTGATAGCTCACGATGTCCTCGCTCGTGTACACCGCGGCGCCCATCACGGTCACCGAGGGGGCGTCCGTCGAGGGCGTGGTGTCGACCTCGGGCGCGAGCGGTCCGCTCGCACGGCCGGCACGCGCCATCGCACGCTCGCTCGGCATCTTCTTCTGGCGCGGGTCGAACGCGTCGCGCAGACCGTCGCCGATGAAGTTGACGCACAGGGCGATCGCGATGATGAACAGACCCGGCCACCAGAACAGCCACGGACGCGTGGAGAACGCGGCCTGGTTCTCGGAGATGATCTTGCCGAGCGACGTGTCGGGCGACTGCACGCCGAACCCGAGGAAGCTCAGCGCCGACTCGAGCAGGATCGCGCCCGCCATCATCAGCGTCGCGTTGACGACGATGACGCCGACCGTGTTCGGCAGGATGTGGCGGAAGATGATCCGGCGGTCGCGGGCGCCCGACACGCGGGCGGCGTCGACGAACTCGCGTTCGCGCAGCGTCAGGAACTCGCCGCGGACGAGTCGGGCCATGGTCGTCCAGGCGAACAGGCCGATCACCACACCCAGCAGGGCCGCGCCGAGGCTGCCCAGCGCGAAGCCGAGCACCGAGCCGATCACGATCAGCGGGATCGTGATGATG
>NZ_JBQCIP010000104.1:0-4655 GCF_051953575.1 Microbacterium sp. | reverse complement strand
GACGTCGTCGTCCGCCGAAACGCACGCAACATCGTCGATCACCTGGACTGGACCATCAACGACGACGAGCGCTGGGTGGTGCTCGGCCCGAACGGCGCCGGCAAGACGACCGTCCTGCAGATGGCCGACACGCTGCTGCATCCCACCTCGGGAGTGGTCACGATCCTGGGCGAGCGACTCGGGCGCACCGACGTGTTCGAGCTGCGCCCCCGCATCGGCTTCGCCTCGTCGGCGATGGCGCGCCGCGTGCCGCCGGAAGAGACCGTGCTCAACGTCGTGCTCACCGCGGCGTACTCGGTGCTCGGCCGCTGGCGCGAGGACTACGAGGACATCGACGAGCGCCGCGCTCTGCGGGTGCTCGCCGAGTGGAAGCTCGACCACCTCGCCGACCGCACGTTCGGCACTCTGTCGGACGGCGAGCAGAAGAGGGTCCAGATCGCTCGCGCGGTCATGACCGACCCCGAGCTGCTGCTGCTCGACGAGCCGACAGCGAGCCTCGACCTCGGCGCCCGCGAAGAGCTGCTCATCCTGCTCGGCGGCTACGCCTCCGCGCCCACGACCCCGGCGATGATCATGGTCACCCACCATGTGGAAGAGATCCCGGTCGGATTCACGCACGTCCTGCTGCTCCGCGACGGCAAGGCGGTGGCATCCGGACCCCTCCACGAGACGCTCACCGGCGACGCGCTCACCGAGACCTTCGGTGTGCCGATCCGGCTCACCGAGGACGGCGGACGCTACGCGGCACGGGCAGCGCACTGACCCTGGTAGACTTGATCCTTGGTGCGTGCACAGGTGTGCCCGCGCTCAAGACTTTGACCGCCCTGGCAAAATCCAGGGCACCATCCTCAAAGGACCATCATGAAGACTGACATCCACCCGGACTACCAGGCCGTCGTGTTCCGTGACCTCGGCTCGGGCGAGACCTTCCTCACCCGCTCGACGGTGACCAGCGACAAGACGATCGAGCTCGACGGCGTCGAGTACCCCGTCATCGACGTCGAGATCTCGTCGGCCTCGCACCCGTTCTACACGGGCAAGCAGCGCATCATGGACTCGGCCGGTCGTGTCGAGAAGTTCAACCAGCGCTTCAAGAACTTCGGCGGCGCTTCCAAGTAAGCCCCGTCCGCACAGAAGGCCCCGCACGTCGTGCGGGGCCTTCTGCGTTGCGCCGCATCAGCGGATCGGCCAGCGTCCGTCGAGCCGGTCGTCGGGGTCGAGTCGGCCGATCTGGATGAAGTAGTCGGTGAGACTCGCGGCCTGTGCCCTCGCCCAGGCGACCTGGCGGGTGTGGAGTTCGTCGGCGGTCTCGGGGAGCCACGGTGCGAAGCGCTCGGCGAGCGCCTGCGCCACCCGCCCCGCCGCCACCGCATCGGCCGATGCCTCGTGCGCGGCGTCCAGTCTCACGGCGTAGTGGGCGGCGACCACCTCGAGGGTGCGCTTGCCCTTGCGCCAGCGGTCGTACGCCTTGTCGACCACGAGCGGGTCGATGACCGGCGACGGGTTCTCGATCGGCGCGATGCCGTGCCGCAGCGACTCGTACTTGAGCAGCGAGAAGTCGAAGGGCGCGTTGTAGGCGACCACGGGGATGCCGGCATCGAGCAGTCCGCGGACCGCCTCGACGGTCTCGGAGACCACCTCGCGGGCGGGGCGTCCTTGGGCGCGCGCGTGCGCGGTGGTGATGCCGTGGATCGCACTCGCGCCCTCGGGGATCTCGATCCCCGGGTCGGCCAGCCAATCGCGCGCCCGCAGCGCACGGCCCGACGCGTCCAGAAGGCCGACGTGTGCCGTGACGATCCGGTCGTTCGTGACGTCGACCCCCGTGGTCTCGAGGTCGAACACCCCCACGAGGCTCACCCAGTCCGGCACGTCCCACAACGACAGCTGGTCGGCGCGGGAGGTGCTCATGCCTTTCACGGTATGAGCAGGCACCGACATCGGCGTGACGACGCACCGAACGTAGACTCGACCCGTGACCGCGCCCAACCCGTATGCCGCCCTGCTCGACGAGATCCCGGTCGAGCGGCACGAGGTCGACGTGCTCGGGGGCACGACCGCGTACTGGGAGTACGGCCCCGCCGACGCGGAGAGCACGATCGTGGCGGTGCACGGCTTCCGCGGCGAGCACCACGGTCTAGAGCCCGTGGTCGCGCACCTTCCGGACGTGCGGGTCATCTCGCCCGACCTGCCCGGATTCGGCGAGACCGCCCCTGTTCCCGGGCGCACGCACGACCTCGACCTGTATGCCGAGTGGCTCGACGCCTTCGTGGGCGCGGTGGCGCCGGGCGCAGTCATCCTCGGCCACTCGTTCGGATCGATCGTCGTCTCGGCCGCGGTGGCGCGCGGTCTGCCGACACCGCGCGTGATCCTCGTGAACCCGATCGGCGCCCCTGCGCTGGAGGGCCCGCGGGGCATCCTGACCCGGCTGGCGGTGTTCTACTACTGGGCGGGCGCGAAGCTGCCCAAGGGCCTCGGGGAGGCCCTGCTGCGCAACGGGCTCATCGTGCGGGTGATGAGCGTCTCGATGGCCAAGACCAAGGACCCCGGCATCCGTCGATTCGTCCACGACCAGCACGACACGTACTTCTCACGGTTCGCCGATCGCGACGTGCTGCACGATGCGTTCGTGGCGTCGGTGTCGCACGACGTGCGCGAGGCGGCGCCGCGCATCTCCCAGCCGACGCTGCTGGTGGCAGCGCAGCGCGACGACATCACGCCCATCGAGGCCGAGCGGCGGCTGGCGACGATGTTCCCGGATGCCGAGCTGGTCGAGATCCCCGACGTCGGGCACCTGATCCACTACGAGACGCCGGCGGCTGCCGCCGACGCGATCACGCGCTTTCTCGCGCCTTCCGCCGCCGATACGCGTTGACGTTCATGCGATTGCCGCAGTTGCCCGAATCGCAGTAGCGCTTCGAGCCGTTCTTCGAGTAGTCGACGTACACGCCCTCGCAGTCGTCGGCGGAGCAGATGCGCACCCGGTCGTACTCGTCGGCGCGGATGACGTCGACGAACGCCATCGCCGCCTCGACGAGGATGCGGGTCGCAAGGGGCGCGTCGTCGCTCGTGGCGTGCACGTGCCAGTCGAACCCGTCGTGGATCACGAGCCGGGGGAGAGCGTGCCCGTCGCGGAGCAGTCCGTTCACGAGGGGCACGGCGGCCTCGCGGTCGACCTCCCACAGCCGGCGCAGCCGCGGGCGGATCGCACGGATGGCCTCGAGCTCGCTCACGTCCCGTCGGATCAGGCCGGTGTAGGGGTTCACCCGGAGGTATTCGTCGAACTCCTCGAGGGTCGTCAGGGTGTCTTCGTCGTCGTATCCGGGCATCGTGTTGACGAGGTACGCGGCGGCGCGCAGGCTCTGTTGCGTGTCATGAATGAAAACCACGTTGACTCCTGACAGCCGGATCGCTACTGTCACCAGTGTAAGCAGTTTTCACCCCTGACAGTCGGATGCCGCCCATGACCGCCTCCACCGCGTCCGTCCCCGTCGTCGCACACGGATCCGCTTCGGCGCACGCGGCACGGGTGCGCACCACGGGACTGATCATGGGAGTGGCATCGGCCCTCGCGTTCTCCTCCAGCGGACCGTTCGTGAAGCCGCTCCTCGAGGCCGGCTGGTCGCTGGGCGCCGCCCTCCTCGTGCGCATGGGGGTGGCGGGGCTCATCCTGTCGCCTGCGCTGTTCCGCGCCATGCGGCGCCAGCGCGGCTTCCTGCGTCGCCACTACAAGCTGATCGTCGGGTTCGGGCTCATGCCCGTGCTCGGGTGCCAGTTGTTCTTCTTCTCTGCGATGCAGCGGATGCCGGTGGCCGTGGCACTCCTGATCCAGTACCTCGCGCCGGTGATGCTGGTCGGGTTCGTGTGGATCCGCACCCGCAAGGCGCCCTCGGCGCTCGTGCTGTGGGGCTCCGCCGTCGCGATGGTCGGCCTGGTGCTGGTCGTCGACATCTCGGGCGCCTCGTTCGACCTGCTGGGCACGCTCCTCGCGCTGGCCGCCGCCGTGTGCGTGTGCGCCTACTTCGTGATCTCCGAGCGCGCGGGTGACGATCTGCCGCCCCTCGCCCTCGCCGCGAGCGGCCTGCTGACCGGAGCCGTGGTGATAGGGGTGCTGTGCCTCACGGGGATCATGCCCTTCCAGGCTCCCGCGGTGACGGTGATGCTCGCCGGGACGGAAGTGCCCTGGTGGATGCCGCTCCTCTGGGTGGCCGCGGTCGCCACGACGCTCGGCTATGCGCTGGGGGTCATGGCCGTGCCCCGCATCGGCTCGCGGGTGGCGTCGTTCGTCGGGCTGTCGGAGGTGCTGTTCGCCCTCATGTTCGCCTGGATCTTCCTCGCCGAGGTCCCCGCGCCCATCCAGTTCGCGGGCGGTGCGCTCATCCTCGTCGGCGTGGTGCTGGTGCGCGCGGACGCCTCCTCGACCGGGACCCCGAAGGGGATGGCGGCTACGACTCCCGTCGTGCCAGCTCCATGAGCGGCGTGACGCGGTGGGCGATGACCTCGCCCATCACGAGCGACGTCTCGGTGCGCTCGACGCCCTCGATGGCGAGGATGCGCGCGTCGGTGTCGAACAGGTGCTGCGTGTCGCGGCACGCCACGCGCACCAGCAGATCGACCTGACCCGACAGGCCGTGCGCCTGCACGACCTCGGGCACCCG
>NZ_JBQCIP010000103.1:0-2611 GCF_051953575.1 Microbacterium sp. | reverse complement strand
GCTGGAGGTGCGGGCGCGGCACGACCTGCTCGACGCGCGCACCGCGCTGGAGCGCATCCATCGCCCCCAGCAGTTCGACGAGATCGATCAGGCCCGCGCGACGCTCCGCATGCAGGAGGCGTTCGTGCTGCAGGTGGCGCTGCTGCAGCAGCGGGCGTCGGTGCGGGCCATGTCGGCCACCCGGCGCACGCCGGGCCCGCTCCTGGAGCGGTTCGACGAGGCGCTGCCCTTCCCGCTGACACCCGACCAGGTGAGCGTGGGCGAGCAGATCGTGCGCGATCTGCAGGGCGACTGGCCGATGAACCGGCTCGTGCAGGGCGAGGTGGGCTCGGGCAAGACGCTCGTCGCCCTGCGCGCCATGCTGCAGGTGGCACAGTCCGGCGGCCAGTCCGCATTGATCGCTCCGACCGAGGTGCTCGCCGCGCAGCACGTGCGATCGATCGCGCGCATGCTCGGACCGCAGCTCGCGCCGGAGCTGATGCCGACGCTGCTGACGGGCCAGCTTCCGGCGGCAGAGAGGCGCAAGGCCGCTCTCCGTGCCGCCTCGGGGCAGGCGCGCATCGTGGTCGGCACCCACGCGCTGCTGAGCCAGTCCACGACGTTCGCCGATCTCGGGCTCGTGGTCGTCGACGAGCAGCACCGGTTCGGCGTCGAGCAGCGCGAGTCCCTGCGCGCCAAGGGTTCGGCGCCGCACGCGCTCGTCCTCACCGCGACCCCCATCCCGCGCACCGTGGCGATGACGGTGTTCGGCGACCTCGACGTCTCGACGATCCGGACGATGCCCGCCGGTCGCGCGCCCATCGAGACGTTCGTCGCTCCGCTCGCCGAGAAGCCCGGCTGGTTCGGCCGCGTCTGGGAGCGCATCGCCGAAGAAGTCGCGCAGGGGCGGCAGGCGTTCGTGGTGTGCGCGGCGATCGACGCCGAGGCCCTCACCAAGGACGACACCGCCGACGAGCCGGCCGGCGACACGGCGGGGGAGGCCCCTCGCACCCGCTGGGGGGTCGTGCAGGTCGCCGACCTGCTGTCGCGGCATCCGTCGTTCGCCGACATCCGGGTCGAGATCCTGCACGGCAAGATGCCCTCGGACGAGAAGGATGCCGTCATGCAGGCGTTCGCCCGCTGCGACGTGGACGTGCTCGTCGCGACGACGGTGGTCGAAGTCGGCGTCGACGTGCCCAACGCGTCCACCATGGCGATCCTCGAGGCCGACCGCTTCGGCGTGTCGCAGCTGCACCAGCTGCGCGGTCGCGTCGGCCGCGGCGGCGTTCCGGGACTGTGCCTGCTCGTCACCGAAGCCCCCCAGGGCACGCCGGCACGGGACCGCGTCGACGCGGTCGCATCGACGCTCGACGGCTTCGCGCTGGCCGAGGTGGATCTGGAGCTGCGGGGCGAGGGCGACGTGCTCGGCGACGCCCAGTCCGGCGCGCGCTCGTCGCTGCGGCTGCTGCGGGTCGTGAAGGACGCCGACGTCATCGCCGAGGCGCGCGTCGCCGCCGAGCAGGTGCTGGCGGACGATCCCGCCCTCGACCGCAACCCGGGGCTCGCCGCGGCGCTGGAGCACAGCGTGAGCACGGCCGAGCGTGCCGCGCTCGCCAAGAACTGACGCGCAGGGGTGGGCGTTCCGCCAAGTAGGCTGGTCGGCATGAGCAGCCGGATCGCCGTCGTCCCGGGATCGTTCGATCCGCCGACCCTCGGTCATCTCGATGTCATCCGGCGGGCGGCGTCGCTGTACGACCAGCTGCACGTGCTGGTGGTGCACAACCCCGGCAAAGAGGCGATGCTGCCGATCGCGCAGCGCCAGTCGCTGCTGGAGCAGTCGATCGCCGAGGGCGACATCGAAGGCGACGTGATCGTCGCGTCCTGGAGCATGGGGCTGCTCGTCGACTACGCGACCGATGTGGGCGCGGGTGTGCTCGTGAAGGGCATCCGGTCGCAGGTGGACGTCGCCTACGAGACGCCCATGGCGATCGTCAACCGCCATCTCGCCCACGTCGAGACGGTGTTCCTCCTGCCCGACCCCGCGCACGCGCTGGTGTCGAGCTCGCTCGTGCGGCAGGTCGCGTCGCTCGGCGGCGACGTCTCGCCGTACGTCCCGGCGGCCGTCGCGCGCTTCCTCGACACGGGCGCACGCGGCATCTGACCAGCTAGCCGCGGCTAGGCTGGATCCGTGGTCAGAAAGCATGTGACGGGTCCGTTCGCGATCCCGGTACGCGATCTCGTTCGTCGTCCCGGCGAGATGCGCGAGCATTCGTTCGAGGTGCCCGCCCCCGAGAAGTGGGGGGAGGGGCTCGTCGCCGTCCCCGAGGGCGAGATCGTCGCCGTGGACGTGCGTCTGGAGTCGGTTCACGAGGGCGTCCTCGTGTCGGGAGAGGTCGACACGGAGTACACAGGCGTGTGCAGTCGATGCCTCATCGACATCACCCAGGGGCTCGAAGTCGAGTTCCAGGAGCTTTTCGCGTATCCTGGAGAAGACGAAGCTGACTTCGAGGTTCAAGACGACCACGTGGATCTTGAAACTCTGGTCAGGGAGGCGGTCGTCCTGTCGCTTCCATTTCAGCCGGTATGTCAGCCGGATTGCCCCGGCCTTGATCCGGTCACGGGCGAGCGGCTG
>NZ_JBQCIP010000102.1:0-6647 GCF_051953575.1 Microbacterium sp. | reverse complement strand
GGCGGCGGCGGAGTCCCACACGCCGTTCTCGTCCTCGGTGCGCGACGGCTTGTAGTCGAAGTGGCGCGGGCCGTCGTAGGCCGGGACCCCGCCGGGGCCGCCGTTCTCGAGCAGGTCGACGAGCGCGAACGCGTTGTGCAGATCGCCGTGACCGAAGACGAGGTCCTGGTCGTACTTGATGCCGCGCTGGCCGTTGAGGTCGATGTGGAAGAGCTTGCCGTGGTACAGCGCCTGGGCGATGCCGGCGGCGAAGTTGAGGCCCGCCATCTGCTCGTGGCCGACCTCGGGGTTGAGGCCGACGAGCTCGGGCCGCTCGAGCGAGTCGATGAACGCGATCGCATGCCCGAGGGTCGGCAGCAGGATGTCGCCGCGGGGCTCGTTCGGCTTCGGCTCGATGGCGAAGCGGATGTCGTAGCCCTTGTCGACGACGTAGTCGCCGAGGAGGTTCACGGCCTCGCGGTAGCGCTCGAGCGCGGCGCGGATGTCTTTCGCCGAGTCGTATTCGGCGCCCTCGCGGCCGCCCCACATGACGAACGTCTTGGCGCCCAGCTCGGCGCCCAGGTCGAGCTGGCGGATGACCTTGCGCAGCGCGAAGCGGCGGACGTCGCGGTCGTTCGAGGTGAAGCCGCCGTCCTTGAAGACGGGGGCCGAGAACAGGTTGGTGGTCACCATCGGCACGATGAGGCCGGTGTCGGCGAGCGCGCCCTTCAGGCGGTCGATCTGCGTCTGGCGCTCGGCGTCGGTCGAGCCGAAGGCGAACAGGTCGTCGTCGTGGAAGGTGAGTCCGTAGGCGCCGAGCTCGGCGAGCTTCTCGACGGCGTGGACGACATCGAGGTGCGGACGGGTCGGGCCGCCGAAGGGGTCGGTGCCGTTGTAGCCGATCGTCCAGAGTCCGAACGAGAACTTGTCGGCGCGGGTAGGGGTTGGCATGACGCTCCTTTGCGCGGTCGTGCATGGCGGGTAAATGTTGCTGACGACAACCTATACCCGAAGGGCATGCCGCGTCCAGTCCGCGTCCGACGAACACGGCCCTCTACAGTGAGGGTATGAACGAGTCCGTGGGCAGCCGCCAAGCGAACCTGTCCCGGATCCTGCGCCTCGTCCACCTCGACGGCCCGATCTCGCGCGCCACGCTGACCAGCGCCACAGGACTCAACCGCTCGACCATCGCCGATCTCGTCG
Source organism: Microbacterium sp. (assembly GCF_051953575.1). GTDB lineage: Bacteria > Actinomycetota > Actinomycetes > Actinomycetales > Microbacteriaceae > Microbacterium. The sequence continues at coordinate 5,465 of NZ_JBQCIP010000102.1, read as the reverse complement.
GCGATCTCGCCGCACTCGGGCTCGTCGAGGAGCGTGCGCCCGACCCCAGCAGGCGGGTCGGCCGCCCCTCACCGCTGGTGACCGCGCATCCCCAGGTCGTCGCGATCGCCGCGAACCCCGAGGTCGACGCCCTCACCCTCGCCGTCGTCGGACTCGACCGCAGCGTGCGACGTCGCGAGCGCATCGAGATGTCGTCGCTGCTCACCCCCGAGCGGACCGCCGAGCTCATCGGCGAGCGCATCGCCGCATGGCGCAGCGACGAGCTCGCCGGCGCGACCGTCATCGGCATCGGCGTCGCCGTCCCCGGCCTCGTGCGCGCGTCGGACGGGCTGGTCCGCAACGCGCCGCACCTCACGTGGCGCGACACGGCACTGCGCGAACTCGTCGAGGCCGCGACCGGCCTGCCGACCACCGTCGGCAACGACGCCGCCCTCGGCGTCCTGGCCGAGCACCTGTTCGGCGCCGCGCGGGGCGTCGACGACGTCGTCTACCTCAACGGCGGCGCCAGCGGCATCGGCGGCGGACTCATCGTGCAGGGGATGCCGGTCGGCGGCGCGTCGGGGTACTCCGGCGAGTTCGGCCAGAACCGGCCCGGCATCGCCTCGGTCGCCGACCGCCGCGCCGAGGACGGCGTGCTCGAAGACGAGGTCAGCCGCGCACGCCTGCTCGAAGCCCTCGGCCAGGGCAGCGTCGACGAGCCGGAGCTCGCCCGGCTGCTGGCCGCGGCAGATGCGCCAGAGGTGCTCGACGAGATCGCCCGGCAGCGCCGCATCCTCTCCACCGCGCTCGCGAACGCCGTCAACGTGCTCAACCCCGCCGTCGTCGTGCTCGGCGGGTTCCTCGCGATGCTCGCCGCGAACGACACGGACGGTCTCACGGCGGCGGTCGCCGCGCAGACGATGCACGCGAACGGCGAGGACTTCACGATCCGGGCGGCGGCGCTCGCCGAGGATCGGCTGCTCATCGGCGCTGCCGAGGCCGCGTTCAGCGAGCTCCTGCACGACCCGGCTGGAGCGACCGCGAGCTGAGCCGGCCGGACCGGCGTCAGGCCGGGGGCGCGGTCGTCTCGCGCGCGATCAGCCGTGTGGGAAGCGTGACGTGCGTCGCCGCGGGAGACTCCCCCCGCATGAGCGTGAGCAGCAGCCGCGCCGCCTCGACGCCGAGCTGCTGCATCGGCTGACGCACGGTCGACAGCGCCGGCGTCGCCTTCGCCGCCTCGGGCACGTCGTCGAAGCCGACGATCGACAGGTCACGCGGCACGCGGAGACCCAGCTCGTCGGCGACGCGGACGATCTCCAGCGCCGAGATGTCGTTGGCGGCGAAGATCGCGGTCGGCCGGTCGGAGCGGCGGAGCATGTCGAGCGCAGCCACGCGCACGGCATCCTGGCGGTAGCTGCCCGAGCCCACCAGCCGCGGGTCGACAGCGAGGCCGGCATCGGTCAGCGCGCGGCGGTAGCCGGCGTCGCGGGCGATCGACGAGCGCAGGTCGCGCCGGCCGGCGATGAAGCCGATCCGGGTGTGTCCGAGCTCGATGAGGTGCCTCGTCGCCTGCAGAGCACCGCCGTAGCTGTCGCACTCCACCGTGGGCAGGTCGGCCGGCCCGGTGTGCGGATCGATCGCCACCACGGGGACCTCGGCGCCCACGTTGATCACCGTCGGGGTCACCATGATCGCGCCGTCGATGAGCGTGCCGCTGAGACGTGACAGCGAGCGCCGCTCCCACCCCTCGGCAGTGCTGTGCGAGCCCGAATAGGCGAGCAGGTCGTAGCGGCTGTCGTCCAGCGCCTGCCCGACGCCCTTCAGGATCTCGGCGCTGAAAGGCTCGAAACCGGCCACCAGCACGCCGATGACCCCGGTCGTGCGGGCGCGCATGCTGCTGGCGATGAGGCTGGACTCGTAGCCGAGTTCCGCGACCACGGCCAGGACGCGGTCGACCGTCTCGCTGGCCACTCCGTACCGCCCGTTGACGGCCTTCGAGACGGTCGCGACCGACACGCCCGCCGCGGCGGCGACGTCGGTGATCGTGGGGCGACGGCTCATGTTTCGAAAGCATAACGGCATCGAAACCGTTATTGAAAACGTTTGACAACGTATTTGTTGCAGTCGCACACTTATGTCGCTCGGATCGCACGCCGAGCCATGCGCGACCCGATTGCGCAGACCACCGGCACCCCGAAGCGGCGGTGCTCACTCGAAGAAGAGAACGGGAATCACATGAAGGCCAAGAGGATCCTCGCGGGTTCGGCTGCACTGGTCGTCGGCGCGCTTGCGCTCGCCGGCTGCAGTGCGGGCGGCTCCGACGGGAGCAGTGACGGCAAGGTCGAGATGACGCTGTGGCAGAACTCGACCACCGGCCCCGGGCAGCAGTTCTGGAAGGACGCGATCACCGCGTTCGAGAAGGACAACCCCGGCGTCACCATCAAGATGCAGTCGATCCAGAACGAGGACCTGGACGGAAAGCTCCAGACGTCGCTCAACGCCGGCGACCCGCCGGACATCTTCCTCCAGCGCGGCGGCGGCAAGATGACCGCGATGGTCCAGGCCGGCCAGCTGATGGACCTCACCGGCAAGATCGAGGGCGAGGCGAAGGAGCACATCTCCGAGGGCTCGTTCAAGGCGCAGACCTACCAGGACAAGGTGTGGGCCATGCCGCTCTCGGTGCTCCCCGGCGGCATCTTCTACAGCCAGGACCTCTACAACGCCGCCGGCGTCACCGAGACCCCCACCACGATCGACGAGCTGGTCGCCGCCAACGACAAGCTGAAGGCGACGGGGGTCGCCCCGCTGGCCCTCGGCGCGAAGGACGCATGGCCGGCCGCGCACTGGTTCTACTGGTTCTCGCTGCGCGAGTGCGCACCGAAGACGATGGAGGAGACCGGCGACTCGAAGGACTTCAGCGACCCGTGCTGGCTCAAGGCCGCACAGGACCTCGAGGACTTCGCCGCGACCGAGCCGTTCAACGACGGCTTCCTCACGACCTCGGCCCAGCAGGGCGCCGGCAGCTCGGCCGGCCTCGTCGCGAACCACCAGGCCGCGGGCGAGCTGATGGGCGCGTGGGACCCGGGTGTGATCGCATCCCTCACCCCTGACGAGAAGCCGCTGCCCGACCTGGCGTGGTACCCCTTCCCGGAGGTTCCGGGCGGCAAGGGCGAGCCCGGCTCGATCATGGGCGGCGTCGACGGCTACTCGTGCTCGGCGAAGGCGCCCAAGGAGTGCGTCGACTTCCTGAACTTCGTGGCGTCGGACGACCAGCAGACCGCCTACTACAAGGCGTTCAACTCCCCGCCGGTGAACCAGGTCGCGCAGGAGCAGGTCACCGAGCCGTACCTGAAGCAGATCCTCGAGGCGTACAACGCCGCGCCGTTCGTGTCGCAGTGGCTCGACACGGTGCTCGGCCAGAACGTCGGCAACGCCCTCAACGTGGCGGTCGTCGACATGCTCTCGGGTCAGAGCACGCCGGAAGAGATGATCGCGGCAGCCAACTCGGCCGGCGCGAAGGGATAAGGAACTCTCCGCATGCACAACAGCGCGACACCGAGTACGGACGATCGCCCGGAGACGGATCTCGCGCAGCGGACCGGGGGCGGCGGCGCACCGCCGCCGCCCCCGGCATCGCCGCGCCGCCGACGTCGCGGGATCGGATGGGCGGGCCGCATGGAGATCGCGGTGCTGGTCGGCCCCGCACTGATCTTCTTCGTCGGCTTCGTCATCTTCCCGGTGATCATGGCGGCCTACTACGGCTTCTTCAACTGGCACGGCTACGGACCGGCCGTCGACTTCGTCGGCCTCAAGAACTACGTCACGATCCTGACCGACCCCGACTTCCAGGAAGCACTGGCGCACAACGGGTTCATCGTCGTGATGTCGCTCATCCTGCAGGGCCCCGTCGCCCTGCTGCTGGCGCTCCTGCTCAACCGCAAGATGCGCGGACAGTCCCTCATCCGCGTCCTGATCTTCGTCCCCTACGTCATCGCCGAGGTCGTCGTCGGCACGGGCTTCAGCCTCATGCTCGCGACCAACGGCGCACTCAACGGGCTGCTGGAGAACCTCGGCCTGGATCAGCTGACGCGCGACTGGCTCGCCGACCCGAGCATCGCCATCTGGACGCTCATGGCGATCCTCACCTGGAAGTACGTCGGCTTCGCGGTCATCCTCTTCCTCGCGGGCCTCCAGGGCATTCCCGAAGAGCTCTACGAGGCCGCCGCGATCGACGGTGCGAGCTACTGGCAGATCCAGTGGCGCATCACGATCCCGCTGCTCGGCCCGACGCTGCGCATCTGGGCGTTCCTGTCGATCATCGGCGCCCTGCAGCTGTTCGACCTCGTGTACATCATCTGGGGCCAGTACGTGGCGCCGGTCGCCGGCACATCGACGATGGCGACCTACATGGTCGCCAACGGCCGCAACGCCGGCAACTTCGGCTACGGCAACGCCGTCGCCGTCGTGATCTTCCTCATCTCCCTCGTCGTCGCCCTCGTCTACCAGCGCTTCGTGCTGCGTCGCGACACGGCGGGGGCACTCACCGAAAGGAGCGACGGATGACCGCCACCTCTGTCGCCATCTCGGCCGTCGGCACCTCGAAGCCGGCGGGCCGATCCCGCGGGCGAGCACGCTCCGGAACCCCCGCCGTGTACTTCGTCGCGCTCGTCGTCATCGCGCTGATGCTGGGGCCGGTGATCTACATCATCCTCGGCGGGTTCCGCACCAACTCGCAGATCACCACGAATCCCGCAGGCCTGCCCGACCCCTGGGTGTTCTCGAACTACTTCGACGTGCTCACCGAGGGCACGTTCTGGACGCTGGTGCTGAACTCGACGATCGTCGCGGTCGCCACGACCGTCGGCGTCATCGTCCTGGGCCTGATGGCCAGCTACGTCCTGGCGCGGTACCACTTCCGCGGGCGTGGGGCGCTGTACGCGCTGTTCGCCGCCGGACTGATGTTCCCCATCACGGTGGCGATCACGCCGCTGTACATCGTCGTGCGCGACATCGGGCTCATCAACTCGCTGGCCGGCGTCATCCTGCCGCAGATCGCGTTCGCGCTCCCGACCACGATCATCATCCTGGTGCCCTTCCTGCGGGCCATCCCCGACGAGATCCAGGAGGCGGCCTTCATCGACGGATGCAGCCGCCTGGGCTTCTTCTGGCGCATGGTGATCCCGCTCGCCGTGCCCGGTGTCATCACGGTCGGCATCCTCGCGTTCATCGCGAGCTGGAACAGCTACCTGCTGCCGCTGTACCTGCTGAACGACAACGCGAACTTCACGCTGCCCCTCGGCGTCCAGGCGTTCTCGTCGCAGTACTCCGTCGACACCGCGAAGGTCCTGGCGTTCACGTCGCTGTCGATGATCCCCGCGCTCGCCTTCTTCAGCCTGTTCGAGCGCCGCATCGTCGGCGGCCTCACCGGGGCGGTCAAGGGATGAGCGGGGTGGATCTGCCCGCCGTCTCGGAGCGGGTGCGGGCTC
>NZ_JBQCIP010000101.1:0-9984 GCF_051953575.1 Microbacterium sp. | reverse complement strand
GTGTCGGCGTGACCACATCCAAGTGCACGTGCAGGTCGCCACGGCCCACTCCGCGGGACAGGTGCGGCACACCGCGTGCGCGCAGTGTCACCACCGTCCCCGACTGGGTTCCCGGCGCGACCTCGACCGTCTCCTCGCCGTCGAGCGTCTCGAGCTTGACCGTCGTACCGAGCGCGGCCGCCGTCATCGGTACGGCGAAGTGACAGTGCAGGTCGTCGCCATCGCGGGTGAAGACCGGGTGGGGGCGGACGGTGACCGCCACGACGATGTCGCCGGGCTCTCCGCCGTCGGGCGACGGACGTCCCCGGCCGCGCAGGCGCACCTTCTGACCGTCGGACACGCCCGCGGGGATCTTCACCTTGAACGGCTTGCCGTCTTCGCCCTGCAGCGTGATCGTCTCGCCGCGGACGGCGGTCTGGAAGTCGAGGGTCGTGCGTGCCGTCACGTCGGCTCCGCGCTGCGGACCGCCGAAACCGCGGAATCCGCCGGTGGGCTGCCCGAAGCGCCCACTGCCGAACCGACCGCCCGCCTGCTCGCCGAACATCGCGAACAGGTCGTCGAAGTCAGCCTGCTGCCCGCGCGTGGCGCCGCCGCCGCCGAAGCGACTGAAGACGTCCTCGAACCCGCCGCCGGCCGAACCCGGCGCCTGGAAACGGGCACTGCCCGATCCCATCGCGCGGATCTGGTCGTACTCCTGACGCTGGTCCTTGTCGCTCAGCACGGCGTACGCCTCGCTGATCTCCTTGAACTTCGCCTCGGCGGCCGCATCTCCCTGCGTGGAGTCGGGGTGGTACTGGCGCGCCAGCTTCCGGTACGTCTTCTTCAGATCGGCATCCGATACGTCTTTGGCGACCCCGAGGACCTTGTAGAAGTCCCGGTCGAACCAGTCCTGACTGGCCATGTCCCTCCCCTCGACTTACTCGGCCGGAACCGCGACGACGACCTTGGCCGGCCGCAGCTCGATGGCGCCCAGGCGGTAGCCCACCTCGACCACCTCGAGGATGACCGGCGACTCGGTGCCCGGCGTCGGCGCCTGGAAGATCGCCTCGTGCTGCTGCGGGTCGAAAGCATCGCCCGCCGCGCCGTAGGTCTCGACGCCCAGACGCGCCACGACACCGCGGAGCTTCTCGGCGATCGCCGTGAGCGCGGAGCCCTCGGTCAGATCGCCGTGCTTCTCGGCACGGTCGAGGTCGTCGAGCACCGGCAGCAGTCCCTTCGCGACGGCGCCCTTGGCCCGCGCGATCTCGACCTCTCGCTGCTCCTCGGTGCGGCGGCGGTAGTTGGCGTACTCCGCCTGCAGGCGCTTGAGGTCGAGGAGCAGGTCGTACTCCTGGGCGGGGGCGTCGGCCACCGCCGCCTCGTCGCTCTGGGCGGCGCCGAGGATGTCCTCGATCGTCAGCTCGTCGGCATCCGCGTCGTCCTGCGGGCTCGTCCCCTGCGACCCTGTCCCCTGCGAGTGGGGGCCGGCCGCCTCGGACTGCTCTGCAGCCGAGGCCTCCGACCCCTCATCGCCGAGGACCTCGTCGCCGTTGTCCGGCTCTTCGAAGTCCTTGTTCGCCATGCTTACTTCTTCTCGTCTTCCTCGTCCACGACCTCGGCGTCGACGACGTCCTCCTCAGAGGATGCCGCACCCTCGCCCTCCGGCGCGCCCTGCGCTCCGGCATCGGCGGACTGCTCGGCCTGCGACGACGCGTAGATCGCCTCGCCGAGCTTGCCCTGCGACGCGTTGAGCTTGTCGAAGGCATCCTTCACGGCGTCGTCGTTGTCTCCGGCGAGCGCCGTCTTGAGCGCGTCGACGTCGGCCTGGACCTCGGTCTTCACGTCGTCGGGCAGCTTGTCGGCGTTGTCGGCGATGAGCTTCTCGATCGAGTACGAGAGCGTCTCGGCCTGGTTGCGGATCTCCGCGGCCTCGCGACGCTTCTTGTCCTCGGCGGCGTGCTCCTCGGCCTCGCGCACCATGCGCTCGATGTCGTCCTTCGGCAGCGACGAGCCGCCGGTGATCGTCATCGACTGCTCCTTGCCCGTGCCCTTGTCCTTCGCGGACACGTGCACGATGCCGTTGGCGTCGATGTCGAAGGTGACCTCGATCTGCGGGATGCCGCGGGGCGCCGGCGCGATGCCCGTGAGCTCGAACGTGCCGAGCGGCTTGTTGTCACGGGTGAAGTCGCGCTCGCCCTGGAAGACCTGGATCGCGACCGACGGCTGGTTGTCGTCGGCGGTCGTGAAGGTCTCGCTGCGCTTGGTCGGGATGGCGGTGTTGCGCTCGATGAGCTTCGTCATGATGCCGCCCTTGGTCTCGATGCCGAGGCTCAGGGGGGTCACGTCGATGAGGAGGACGTCCTTGCGCTCGCCCTTCAGCACACCGGCCTGCAGGGCCGCGCCCACGGCGACGACCTCGTCCGGGTTGACGCCCTTGTTGGCGTCCTTGCCGGTCTCGCGCTTGACGAGCTCGGCGACCGCGGGCATGCGGGTCGAGCCGCCGACGAGCACGACGTGGTCGATGTCGCCGACCTTGATGCCGGCCTCGCGGATGACGTCCTCGAACGGCTTCTTGGTGCGGTCGAGGAGGTCCTTGGTGAGGTCCTCGAACTTGGCGCGCGTGATGGTCTCGCTGAGCGACACGGGGCCCGAGTCGGTGAGCGACAGGTACGGCAGGTTCACGCTCGTGCTCGTCGAGCTCGAGAGCTCCTTCTTCGCCTGCTCCGCGGCCTCCTTGAGGCGCTGCAGCGCGATCTTGTCGCCCGAGACGTCGACGCCCGTGGTGTCCTTGAACTGCTTGATCAGGTAGTCGACGAGACGCTGGTCCCAGTCGTCGCCGCCGAGGCGGTTGTCGCCGGCGGTGGCGCGCACCTGGATGGTCGAGAAGTCGTCGTCCTTGCCCACTTCGAGCAGCGAGACGTCGAACGTTCCGCCGCCGAGGTCGAAGACGAGGATGAGCTCGTCCTCCTTGCCGCGGTCCAGGCCGTAGGCCAGCGCGGCGGCGGTGGGCTCGTTGATGATGCGCAGGACGTTCAGGCCCGCGATCTCGCCGGCCTCCTTGGTCGCCTGGCGCTCGGCGTCGTTGAAGTACGCGGGGACCGTGATGACGGCGTCGGTGACGGTGTCGCCGAGGTACTCCTCCGCGTCGCGCTTGAGCTTCTGGAGGATGCGCGCCGAGATCTCCTGCGGCGTCCACTTCTTGCCGTCGACCTCGAAGGTCCAGTCGGTGCCCATGTGGCGCTTGACCGACGAGACCGTGCGGTCGACGTTGGTGACGGCCTGGCGCTTGGCGGTCTCGCCGACCAGCACCTCGCCGTCCTTGGTGAACGCGACGACCGACGGGGTCGTGCGGAAGCCCTCGGCGTTGGCGATGACCTTGGGCTCGCCGCCCTCGAGGACGCTCACGACCGAGTTGGTCGTACCCAGGTCGATTCCCACAGCACGTGCCATGTTGTTCTCTCCTTCGTATGGGCGACGACGGATGCCGACGCCCGGGGTTGATGGGAAGTCTGCTCGCGATCCACACGAGGTTGAGTCGCGATGGCTCAACCATAAACCCGCGGTGCGGCATCCGTCAAGTCAAAGTTGATACGACCAGACTCAAGTTCTCCTGTGACAGGCTGACCGGATGGCTGTCTTCGACCACCTGGGCATCACCGTCGATGATCTGGACCGCGGCATCGCGCGGTACGACCCGATCATGCAGGCGCTCGGCTTCGAGCGCACGGATGCCGAGGCCAGCGTCTCGTGGTGGACCGAGGGCGAGGTCGAGCTCATCCTCTTTCCCGCCCGTGAGCCCGGCACCGGCCCGCACCGCCACGGCCGCGTGGGCTGGCAGCACCTCGCCTTCGCGGTCGACTCGCGCGACGAGGTCGACCGGCTGCATGCGATCGCGATGGATGCCGGCTGGACCGCCGTGCGCGACCCCAAGCTCTACCCGCGCTTCAACGACCGGTACTACGCCTCGTTCGTCGAGGACGCCGACGGCATCCGCCTGGAGTTCATGCACAACCCGCCGCGCGAGAATCCCGAGGCGCCCGCCGACGGGAGCGGGCCATGACGCTCGACTGGTCCTTCCGTCCGCTGCACGGCGAGCGCGTGACGCTCGACCTGCTGCGCCCCGACGACCTCGACGACCTCGCTGCGATCCAGGGCGACCCCGAGGTCTGCCGGTACCTCCTCTACGAGGCGCGGTCGCGCGAGAAGGTGGCCGAGATCCTGGAACGGGATGCCTCCGCCACCCGGCTCACCGCGAAGGGCGACTACGTGCAGCCGGCGATCCGGTCGGCCTCAGGTCGACTCCTCGGCACGATGTACTTCGAGCTGCACAGCGTCGAGGACCGCACCGCCGAGATCGGCTGGATCCTCGCCCCGCACGCACAGGGCCACGGGTACGCGACGGAAGCCGCCCGGCTGCTGCTCGCCCTCGCGTTCGACGAACTGGGCCTGCATCGCGTGTACGCCGAGCTCGACCCGCGCAACACGGGGTCGGTGCGCATCTGCGAACGCCTCGGCATGCGCCACGAGGGCCACTTCGTCGAGCACATGTGGCTGAAGGGCGAGTGGACCGACACCGGCCACTACGCACTGCTGGAGCGCGAGTGGCGCGCCGGGTCGGCTCCTTCGCCTCCGCGAACCGCCTCATAGGGCCGCTCGGGGCCGCGGCGGTCAGATCGAGTGGGCGAGGGTCTGCAGGCCGATGACGGCGAAGCCGAGGGCGATGAGGATGGCGAGCACGAGCAGCTGCTTCGCCCATGTCAGGTGTGAGCGGCGAACGGCGAACCAGCCGATCACCCCGAGGGTGACGATGTAGACGATCGACGAGACGCGGAGCGCGGCATCCAGCGGCATCACGTCGAGCCACGCGAGCAGCAGGAGGATGCCGGGCGTGACGACGGTGCTGATCGCCCCGCCCGCGACACGGAACAGGATCGCCAGGTCGGCGCCGACCGGGAAGGTCTGGTGCACCGCCAGATGCGAGATCACGTCCGACACGAAGCCGGCGGCGGTGATCCCCAGCACGCCGAGGACGAGGGCGAACAGCGCGTGCTCCGGGTCGGCGTGATCGTTGGCCGAGACGACGAGCACGATCGCCAGGCCCGTGAAGGTGGCGTACACGCGCTCCTTGAAGTACATGACGTACGCCTCGGCGCCGGCGCCCTGCTCCTCCAGCCGTGCTCGCGCCCGCGCCGAACGGCCGCGCGGACGGCGCGCCGGGGCGTCCCCGGGCTCGACGGGATCGACGGGGTCGACGGGGTCGACGGACTCGCTCGGCACGTCGGACATGCCGCGAGACTAGCCCAACGGCGACGTCGCCGATGCGCCCCCGGGGTGCGCGAACTGTGCGAGCCTGAGCGCATGCCGATCGAAAGCGACCACCGTGCGGCGGACTCGCCGTACGTGGCGCGGGTGTGGCGCGGACAGACCTCCGGCGTCGAGCGCATGACGTCCGTCGCGACGTCGAACTGGGAGCTGGTCTTCTGGGAGGAGCAGGGGGTCGTGCGCGTCGCCGTCCGCGGACCCGAGACGGCGGCGTCGGCCGTGGACGTCTCGGGCGACTCGGCATCCTTCGGGATCACCTTCGCGCACGGCGCCCACATGCCCCATCTGCAGCTGGACAGGCTCGTCGACGGCGGCATGGAGAGCCCCCGCGTCACCGCGCGCACGTTCCTGTTGCGCGGCGAGGAGTGGGAGATCCCGGACTACGAGAACGCGGAGCAGTTCGTGGGCCGCCTCGTCCGAGCCGGGATGCTCGTCCGCGACCCGCTCGTCGACGACGTGATGTGGGGCGGGGTCGCGCGGGTCGGGACCCGCTCGGTGCAGCGACGTGTCGCGACCACGACGGGACTCACGCAGGGGTCGATCCGTCAGATCGAACGCGCGCGGCACGCAGCCGTGCTCCTCGGCGAGGGGACCGCGCCGCTGGACGTGGTGAACCGTCTCGGGTTCTACGATCAGCCCCACCTGGCGCGGTCGCTGCAGCGGTTCATCGGGCGCACCGCCACGCAGCTGGGGACGGCCGCCGATGGGGGCGATGCACTGTCGCTTCTGTACAAGCCCGCGTCCGCCGAGCAGACCTAGCGTGGAGCCCGTCGCGGCGCAGTGCCGCGCTCAGACGAGAAGGGCTCGATCAGTTGTCCGAGAACACGGTCACATCCGCAGACGGAACCACCATCGCCTACAGCGTGGCGGGTGAGGGGGATCTGCTCATCCTCATCGACGGTGCCACCGCCTCCCGCGCCACGACTCCCGAGGACGCCGAGATCGCCGCCCTGCTGGCCGACGGTTTCCGCGTCGTCGGCTACGACCGTCGCGGTCGCGGCGGGAGCGGCGACACCGCGCCGTACGCCGTCGAACGAGAGATCGAGGATCTCGCGGCGCTCATCGCCGCGACGGGCGACGGCCGCCCGGTGACGCTGTTCGGCTGGTCCTCGGGAGCCCTCCTCGCGCTCCACGCGGCGCAGGCCGGCGTGCCCGTGGCACGTCTCGCACTGTTCGAGCCGCCCGTCGTCGTGGACGACGCGCGCCCGCCGCTGCCGGCCGACTACGTCGAGCAGCTCGATGCGGCGGTCGCCGAGGGCCGCCGCGGAGACGCGGTGGAGCTGTTCATGACCGCCGCGGCGGGCCTGCCGCCGGAGATGGTCGCCGGGATGCGTCATGCCGAGTTCTGGGGAGGGCTGGAGGCGATCGCCCCCACGATCGCGTACGACGGACGCATCGTCGGCGACACCATGTCGGGCCGCCCGCTCCGCGCGAATCTCTGGGACCGCGTGGAGGTGCCCGTCCTGGTGCTGCACGGCGTCGACACCTGGCCCCACCTCGCCGGCGGTTCGCGCGCGGTCGCGGAGCACCTGCGGACCGCGACGCTCGAGGCGGTGCCCGGCGAGAACCACAGCGCGACCGCCGAGACGCTCGCGCCGGTTCTGCGACGGTTCATGGACGGCGACTGAGATGGGCCGGATCGTGCTGACCGAGTTCATCTCACTGGACGGCGTCGTCGAGGCGCCGGGCGGGGAGGAGTTCGAGTATCGCGACTGGAGCTTCGAGGTCGACCGCGGCGACGACGGCGAGGCGTTCAAGGAGGACGAGGCACTCGGGTCCGCGGCGCTGCTGCTGGGGCGCCGGACGTACGAGGGCTTCGCATCCGCGTGGCCGCAGTACGAGGGGCGGCTCGCCGACAAGTACAACAGCATGCCGAAGTACGTCGTCTCGCGCACCCTTCGCGACCCCGCATGGAACAATACGACGGTGCTCACGGGCGACCTCGTCGAAGCGGTCTCGAAGGTCAAGGACGAGATCGCGGGTGGCATCTGCGTGGCGGGGAGCATCCAGCTGGCTCAGGCGCTGCTCGCGGAGGACCTCGTCGACGAGATCCACCTCATGACGTTCCCCGTCCTGCTCGGCCGCGGCCGCACGCTGTGGGCCGCGACTCCCGCCAAGACCCGCTGGCGCCTCGCGGATGCCCGGACGTACGGCGACGGGGTGCTGGTGACGATCCTCGAGCGCGCCGACCACCCGGCAAGGTCCGACCCGGTCCGCTGACGCAGGTGCGCCGCAGCGCGCTCCAGGTCGCCGAGAGCCGCGGATGCCCGGCATCCGCTCCCCTCCCGTATCCTGGCCACGCGCCACGCCGAGGTGACGCGCTGCGGCGGCACCCGCCGTTCACCGAAGGGTCCTACCTTGAGCGACATGAGCTCCCCTGCGCCGGACGCCGACGCCCCGGGCACCACCCGGCCGTCCGAACCCGTGCTGTCGACCGCCGCGCTGAACACGGGGGCGCTGTCCGACACACCGGTCCCCCGCCGCCGGGTCTTCGCGTGGGCGCTGTGGGACTGGGCGACGCAGCCGTTCAACACCGTGCTGCTGACCTTCGTGTGGGTGCCGAGCTTCCTCGTCTCGCCGTTCTTCCTCGACCCGGTGGTCGCCGCGTCGGGCGTGGTCGACGGCGAGAAGATCGACTGCGACACGGGGGCGAACGCGGTCACCGAGTACTGCCACGCGCTCGGCGCGCTGGATGCGAATCTCGGCTGGGGCATCATGGCAGCCGGCATCCTGATCGCCCTTCTCGCGCCCGTGCTCGGCCAGCGGGCCGACGCGACGGGGCACCGCAAGCTCATGCTCGGAGTCTTCACCGGCCTGCTCATCCTCTGTCAGCTCGGCATGGCGTTCGTCGGCGCATCGGCCGACCTGTTCTGGTTCGGCGTCGCGATGATCGCGTTCGGCAGCGTCGTGGGCGAGATCGCCGGCGCCAACTACAACGCGCTGCTCGTGTCGGTGTCGACGCCCAAGACCGTCGGGCGCGTGTCGGGACTCGGCTGGGGGTTCGGCTACCTCGGCGGCATCGTGGCGCTCGCGATCGTCGTCGGGCTCATCCTCGGCGGGGTCCTCGACGGCACGCAGGGCACCACGTTCCAGTTCATCGCCGCCGGGGCGACGGTGTGGACGATCCTGTTCTCGATCCCGATCTTCCGCAGCGTCCCCGAGCCGCCGCCGAGCAGCGACACCAAGAAGGTCAACTTCTTCGAGGGCTACGTCGAGCTGGTCCGCTCGATCGTCCGCCTGTGGCGCGAGAGCCGGCCCACCTTCTGGTTCCTGCTCGCGTCGGCCGTGTACCGCGACGGCCTGGCCGCGGTGTTCACGTTCGGCTCGGTCATCGCGGCACGCGTGTTCGGGTTCGGATTCACCGACCTCGTGATCTTCGGCATCGTGCTGAACCTCGTCGCGGGCGTCTCGACCATCTTCGCGGGACGCCTCGACGACCGCTTCGGGCCCAAGCCGGTCATCCTGACCGCGATCGGCGGCATCATCGCGTGCTGCCTCGCCGTCTTCGTGGGCGCGGGCGCGGGCCGCGCGCTGTTCTGGGTCGCCGGCATCGTGCTCGCCGCGCTCGTCGGGCCGGCGCAGGCCGCATCGCGATCGTTCCTCGCACGCGTCACCCCGACCGGACGCGAGGGCGAGATCTTCGGCCTGTACGCCACCACCGGACGCGCCGCGAGCTGGATGGCGGCGCTGCTGTGGGGTGCGTTCATCGCCGCGGCGGGCAACCAGACGCTGTACGGCATCCTCGCGATCGCCCTCGTCCTGGCCGTCGGATTCGTGCTCCTGGTGTTCGTGAAGGCGCCGCCGCGCTTCGCCGTCGAGGTGTGAGCCCGTCCGGCCCCGTTAGCGGGGTGGAAGGGGTCGCGGCATCCGATAATCTCGCTTGCGGGGATTCACCGATGCGATTGGGGGCGGTCGCGCGTTCCCTGCGCCGAGCCCACCCCCGAAAGGCACCGTGTCCGCCACGCTCACCGAGAACCGCCGTGCGGCGCGGCATCACCGCGCGCTCGGCTACTGGGCGGTGCTGCTCTCGCTGACGCTGTCGCTGTGGGTCGGCTCGCAGGTCGTCCCGCACGACTGGGTGCACCGCCCGGCACTGTTCGTCCACCTCGCGTCGGTGATCGTCGGCCTCGGCTCGGCCGTGCTGCTCGAGATGAGCGGACTGCTCTGGATGCTGCGCCGCACGCACCTCGAAGACCTGCGCCGCGTCGAGCGGACGGTGAGCGGGCTCGCGTGGCTCGGCATCGCGGGGCTGCTCTTCTCGGGCGCGTTCCTGCAGCCCGACCTCACCAACCCCCTCACCGACCTCAAGATGGCGGCCGTGCTGCTGGCCGCCATGAACGGCGTCGCGATGACGCGGCTGACCGACGAGCTGCGCCGGCTGCCCCCGCGGGTGCGGTTCTCGATGCTGCCGGGCCGGCTGCGGGCGTGGTGCGTGTGGAGCGCCGTGGTGTCGCAGTTCGGCTGGTGGACGGCCGTGCTGATCGGGATGCTGAACACCGCCTCGGGGTGATCTCACAGCTTGCTCGCACTCGCCTCGCGGCAGGTTCCTCGTTAGGCTGTGGCTCTACCGGACTACCCGGCCGGTAACCCCCCGAATCGGCCTCACGGCCTGACCGACCTCGAGGATGCCTTGATGCGCGATCGCACGCGCGGCGACGAGGACGCGCCCGGACCTCGCCGCGG
>NZ_JBQCIP010000100.1:0-9295 GCF_051953575.1 Microbacterium sp. | reverse complement strand
CCCCGATGGGGAGAACGGCCCAGCGGATACGGCGTTTCGAAGGCACGGTGCACCTTTCCGATCACGAACAGGACTCCCGCCAGTCTAGGGCAAGCGTCCAGGCGATTCAGGCCATCCGCCCAGGTTGAATCGTGTCGGAGCACGCGAAAACGGCGGGCCCGGGCGCCATTCGAAGCGCTCGGACCCGCCGCAAAAGTGCTCGGATCGTTAGCCGATCAGTGGAAGCTGTCACCGCAGGCGCAGGAGCCTGCCGCGTTGGGGTTGTCGATGGTGAAACCCTGCTCCGAGATGGTGTCCTTGAAGTCGATCGTCGCCCCGTCGAGGTACGGGACGCTCATGTCGTCGACGATGACTTCGACGCCGTCGAAGTCGACCGTCTTGTCGCCGTCGAGGTACCGCTCGTCGAAGTAGAGCTGGTAGATCAGGCCGCTGCAGCCGCCGGGCTGGACGGCGACGCGCAGGCGCAGGTCGTCGCGGCCCTCCTGCTCCAGCAGGTTCCGGACCTTGCCCGCGGCGGCGTCGGTCAGCAGAACGCCGTGGTCGCGAGCGGTCTGCTCGGTCGTCAGTGCGGTGTCGGTCATGGCACTCCTCCGGACGGGCCGCCTGGATCGTTCGTCCAAAGCCGGCGGCGGGATGCGTCGATTCTACGCGTGCCCGCCGCCGGAAGGCTCGGAAACGGCCGTATCAGGCGTCTGCGGTCCGGGCGTCGAGCTTCTCGAGCAGGAGGGCCTCAGACAGCACGGCGTGACGGAAGGTGTCGAGATGCAGCGACTCGTTCGGGCTGTGCGCGCGGGCGTGCGGGTCCTCGACGCCCGTGACGAGGATCTGCGCCCCCGGGAACTCCCGCACCAGATCCGCGATGAAGGGGATGGATCCGCCGACCCCGATGTCGACCGATTCGACGCCGTAGCCGTCGTGCAGCGCCTCGCGCGCCGCCTCGACGGCCCAGCCCGACGTGTCGACGAGGAACGGGTTGCCGTAGTCCTGGTCGGTGAACTCCAGCTCCGCACCGAACGGCGCGTGGGCCCGAAGGTGCGCCTCGATGGCCGCGTAGGCGTCGCGGGCGCTCTGCCCGGGTGCGACACGTGCGCTGATGACCACGGACACCTCGGGGGTCAGCGTGTTGGAGGCGTTCACGACACTGGGCGCATCGATCCCCGTCACCGTGATGGACGGCTTGTTCCAGATGCGGCTGAGGATCGTGCCGGTGCCGGCCGGCGAGACGCCGGCCGGGAGCCCCGCCTCGTCGCGCAGCGTCGCCTCGGAGTACTCGGGGGTGGCGGCATCCCGCTCGGTCATGCCGGCCACGGCCACCGCCCCGTCGGCGTCCCACAGTGTGGAGAGCAGCTTCACCGTCGCCATCATCGCGTCGGGCACGGCCCCGCCGAACATGCCGGAGTGCGACGCGTGCTCGAGGGTGCGCACGCACAGCGTGAAGCGGGTGTTGCCGCGCAGCGACACGGTCAGCGCCGGGGTCTTGTCGTCCCAGTTGCCCGAGTCCGCCACGACGATGACGTCGGCACGCAGGGCATCGGCGTTGTCGGAGAGGAACTGGGCGAACGAGCGCGATCCCGCCTCCTCCTCCCCCTCGAAGAAGAGGGCGACGCCGAGGTCGAAGTCCGCGCCGAGCGCCGCCTTCAGCGCCCGCAGTGACGCGATGTGGGCCATGATGCCGGCCTTGTCGTCGGCCGCGCCGCGGCCGTAGAGACGTCCGTCGCGGACCGTCGGCTCGAACGGCGGCGAGTCCCACAGCGCCTCGTCGCCCACCGGCTGCACGTCATGGTGCGCGTACAGGAGGATCGTCGGCCGGCCGTTGCGAGCGGCGCGCGTCGCCAGCACTGCGGGGTTGCCCTGCTCACCGGTCTCGGGAATCACGGCGGTGCGGATCTCGACGGTCTCGAACAGCCCGGTCTCGCGCACGAGGGCCGCCACCGCTTCGGCGCTGCGCTGCACCTGCGACGGGTCGAACCCGGGAAAGGCGACGGACGGGATGCGCACGAGGTCGCCCAGATCGGCGATGGCGGACGGGATGCCGGCGGCCGCGGCGTCGCGCACAGCCTCCTGGCGGGTGAGGTCTGAGGTCATGCGGGTAATCTTAAGGGCACCCCTACTTTCGCATTCGAGGAACAGCCGTGGCCAAGAACTCCGCACCCGCGCCGAACGACGCCCCTTCCGAGGGCACCGTCCTGAACGGCGCACCCGTCGGCAAGGGCCGGGCGACCCCCAGCCGAGCGGAACAGGAGGCCGCCCGCAAGCGTCCCCTCGTCGCCGACACCAAGGAGGCCAAGGCGCGCGCCAAGGCCGACCTCGCCGCGCAGCGCGACAAGGCCCGCATCGGCATGGCGAACGGCGACCCCCGCTACCTCCCCGCCCGCGATCAGGGCGCGCAGCGCAAGTTCGTGCGCGACTGGGTCGACGCCGGCTGGCATCTCGGCGAGATCGTGATGCCCGCGATGGTGCTCGTCATCCTCGCGACGTTCGTGAACATCCCTGCCCTGCAGTTCTACGCGTTCGTGGGCCTGTGGGTCTTCATCGTCTTCGTCATCGGCGACATGGTCCTGACGTCGATCCTCGTGAAGCGCGCCGTCAAGAAGAAGTTCGGCGCCGACAAGCTGGAGAAGGGCCTCGGCTGGTACGCCGCCATGCGCACCGTGCAGATGCGCTTCCTCCGTCTTCCCAAGCCGCAGGTCAAGCGCGGCCAGAAGCCGGCCTGATCCTGCTCCCCCGCGTCCGCTGGCTCAGCGCTGCGCGCGGAGCCCGCGGTTGATCTGTCGCGCCCACAGCGGGCCGCGGTAGAGGAACGCAGTGTACCCCTGAACGAGGTCGGCACCGGCATCCACTCGCTCTTGCACGTCCGCGGCCGTCTCGACGCCGCCGACTGAGATGACGCAGAAGTCCGCGGGCACGGTCGCCCGCAGCAGACGGAGCACCTCGAGCGCGCGGGCCTTGAGGGGAGCCCCCGACAGCCCGCCGTCGCCGGCGGCGGCGACCGTCGCGGCATCCGTCACGAGACCTTCGCGCGAGATCGTGGTGTTGGTGGCGATGATGCCCGCGAGCCCCGCATCGACCGCGAGGCGTGCGATCGCGGCGATCTCGTCGTCAGGCAGGTCCGGCGCGATCTTGACGAGCAGCGGCGTGACGCCTGCAGCTTCGCGGACCGCCTCCAGCAGCGGTCTGAGGGTCTCCACGGCCTGCAGCCCGCGCAGGCCCGGCGTGTTCGGCGACGACACGTTGACCACGAGGTAGTCGGCGAGCGGCGCCAGCAGCGTCGCGCTGCGCACGTAGTCCGCCGTGGCGTCGGCGACGTCCACGACGCGGCTCTTGCCGATGTTGACGCCCAGCACCGCGCGACGCGAGCGCTTGCGGAGGCTGCGGAGCCGATCCGCAGCGGCCTCGGCGCCGTGGTTGTTGAAGCCCATCCGGTTGACGACCGCACGGTCGGGGATCAGGCGGAACAGGCGCGGCCGCGGATTGCCGTCCTGCGGGATCGCGGTCACCGTGCCCACCTCGACGTGCCCGAAGCCCAGCGCGTAGAGGCCGGCCGCCCCCTTGACGTCCTTGTCGAAACCGGCGGCCACCCCGAACGGGGAATCGAAGCGCAGCCCGAGCGCCGTCGTGGCGAGCTCCGGGGCCGGCTTCGTCACGGCGCGGGACGCCCAGGAGAAGGGCGGGACGCCGAGCACGCGGATGACGCGCATCGCGGCGTGGTGGGCGGATTCGGGATCCATGCGCGACAGCACGGTGCGGAAGAGGAGGGGATACATCCCCTCTAGGCTATCGGGCCCCGCGGGTCAGCCTTCGGCGCGTGTCGGCGCATCGGCGGCCACCGCGCCCGTGCGGGCGTGGTCCAGCCGCAGCTGCTCGATCGCCGACTCGAAGTCCTCCAGCGAGTCGAACGCCTGATAGACGCTCGCGAACCGCAGGTACGCGACCTCGTCGAGCTCGCGCAGGGGTCCGAGGATCGCGAGGCCGATCTCGTTCGCGTCGAGCTGCGAGGCGCCCGTCTGCCGGATGCTCTCCTCGACCGTCTGCGCGAGGACCGCGAGGTCCGCATCGGTCACGGGCCGACCCTGGCAGGCCTTCCGTACGCCCGACATGACCTTCTCGCGGCTGAACGGCTCGATGACGCCCGACCGCTTGATGACGTTGAGACTGGCCGTCTCGACGGTCGTGAACCTGCCGCCGCATTCGGGGCACTGACGGCGACGGCGGATGCTGAGGCCGTCATCGCTCGTGCGCGAGTCGATGACGCGGGAGTCGGCGTGGCGGCAGAACGGGCAGTGCATGGCTCAGCCAGCCTACGCCGGGAGCCCGGCCTCAGGCGCGGCACCCGCCGGAGAAGCGGATGCCGCGTCGAACCGCGCGGTGACCGCCTCGCCGTGCGCGGGCAGCGCCTCCGCCTCGGCGAGGGTCACGATCGCGTCGCGCACCTCGGCCAGAGCCGCACGGTCGTACTCGATGACCTGCTGCGGGCGGAGGAACGTCGCGGCCGACAGTCCCGACGAGTACCGCGCCTGCCCGCCGGTGGGGAGGACATGGTTGCTCCCGGCGAGGTAGTCGCCGAGGCTGACCGGAGAATCGGGTCCGACGAACACCGCACCCGCGTGCACGAACTCGTCGGCGCGCGGATCTTCGAGGTGCAGCTCGAGGTGCTCGGGGGCGTACGCGTTGCTGAACGCGGTCGCGGTGGCGAGGTCGTCCACGAGCACCACCGCGGACTGGGGCCCGGCCAAGGCGGCCGCGACGCGCGCGGCGTGACGGGTGGCGGCTGCGCGAGGAGCGATCGCGTCCAGCACGTCGCGCGCCAGCTGCTCGGACGTCGTCACGAGCACCGCGGACGCCTGCTCGTCGTGCTCGGCCTGACTGATGAGGTCGGCTGCGACCAGGCGCGGGTCGGCACTGTCGTCGGCGACGATGAGGATCTCGGTCGCGCCGGCTTCGGCATCCGTCCCGACCAGCCCCGCGACCGCACGCTTGGCGGCCGCGACGAAGTTGTTGCCCGGACCGGTGACGACGTCCACCGGCGCGAGACCCAGCGCGGGAACGCCGTGCGCGAGCGCGCCGATCGCGCCCGCCCCGCCCATCGCGTACACCTCGGTCACGCCGAGCAGCTTGGCGGCGCCCAGGATCACGGGGTGCACGCGGCCGCCGAACTCGCGCTGCGGCGGGGAGGCGAGGGCGATCTCTGCGACGCCCGCGACCTGCGCGGGCACGACGTTCATGACCACGCTCGAGGGGTAGACCGCCTTGCCCCCGGGCACGTAGAGGCCCACGCGGCGGACGGGCTGCCAGCGCTGCAGGACGCGGGCACCGGGACCCAGTTCGGTGACGACGGGCGCCGGGACCTGGGCGGCGGAAGCCTCCCGCACGCGGGCGATCGCCTGCTCGAGCGCGTCCCGCACGGCCGGATCGAGCGCCTCCAGGGCCTCGTCGAGGTGCGACGCGGGCACCCGGATGTCGTGATCCACGGCGCCGTCGAAACGCTCGGCCTGCTCGCGCAGCGCCGCCTCACCGCGGTTCGCGACGTCGTCGACGATATGGGCCGCGATCTCGAACGCCTCCTGGCGCGCCGCGGTGGCACGGGGAACGGTCGCGAGCAGTTCGGCGGGCGTCAGGGCGCGCCCGCGCAGGTCGATAGTCCGGAGCATCCGTCTACGGTACCGCGCGGGCGCTGAGCCTCAGCCCCGCGTGACGCCCGAGACGTCGTGCAGGTAGCCGATGCGGCCGTCCTCGTGGCGCACCACGAACACCTCGCCCCGATCCTCGATGACGAGCGCCCACGCCGTCGGGCCGATGCGGAACACCGGGATGCCGATCTCATCGACGACGTCGCGCTCTTCGGGCACGAGCGCCCAGAACGCCTGGTGCTGCGCGGGGACCACCGGCTCGCTCGCCGACTCCGCGGCGGCGGGCTCGGCCTCGCGCGCCGTCGGGGACTCGGACTCCTCCGCGGACTGCTCAGCGGGCGCGACCTCGGTCACCTGGTCGTCCGCGGCCACCGGCAGGACCGTGGTGGTGGCACCCGTGCGGTCGTCGGCGCCGACCACATCGCCATCGGCATCCCAGTACGGCGCGGCGTCGGAGTCCGACGCCCGAGCCGCGCCGGGGGCAGCGGCAGGCGCGGACTCGACAGGCTGGGCCGGGGCGGCGTAGTCCGCGTAGACAGAGGGCGTGGCCGCGGCCTCGGCGGCCGGAGCGGGAGCCGGCGGACGCGGCGTCACGGGACGCGCGGGACGGGCGACGCGGTGGGCCGCAACCTCGGTGCGCCCGAGGAAGTCCTGGTTGAAGGGGGCGATGAAGGGGGCGAGGACCGTCAGGAACACGCCGGCGAGCATCATGATGAACTCGACCCACACGACCCAGGTGCCCGCGAACACCGACTGCCCGAACAGGGTGATGAAGGACTTCCAGATGATGGCGAGCCACAGCACCGCGGCCACCGAGAACGCCACCGAGGCGAACTGGTCGATGCCGAGCGAGCCGACCCGGCGGATGCCCTGCGGCGACAGGCGCCGCAGCACGATGAGGAACACCGCGACGGTCGGCACGCCGATCATCAGGACCCAGTCGATACCGCTCCCCCACACCGTCGGGCCGGTGCCGATCTCGCCGTAGACAGGGAAGAACGATGCGATGAAGGCGATCAGCCACGCGCCGCCGAGCGCGACCTCTCGGATCGAGAACGGCCCGACGCCGTACTGCGGCGCGGGGTCGGCCGCACCCTCCGACGCGGCGGGCTCCTCGGTGGTGATCGTCTCGGCCTCTGCCGGCGCCTCGGCGGCGCCCTCAGGTCTGCTGTCTTCGCTGTACTCGTCCGTCACGATCATTCCTTCCGGCAGGCTCCCGAGGCCCGCGTCGACCTGATATTACCTACGGCGCATGAGACGCCGATGAGATCCATTGCGTCGCGCGACGCTGCCCGTCACACGGATTCCCGGCCTCAGCCCAGGCACTGCGGCCCGAGCAGACCCTTGAGCTCGCCGTACAGATCCGGGGTGATGCGCACCGGGTGGGGCACCTCGAACACCTTCGCGACAGAACCGCTGTGGAGCTTGAGCGACACTTCGGTGTCACCGGCGTGACGCTGGAGCGTCTGCAGGAGCTCGCCGATGACGGCCTCGCTCGCGCGGCGCTCCGGCATGAGCAGGACGAGCCCGCTGGACTCGTCCAACGCACCGAGGTCGGGGCTGAACGCGGACTGCGCATGCAGGTTCATGCCGTCGTCGCGGCGAGAGACACGACCGCGGACCACCAGGATCGAGTCGGCCGTGAGCATGTGCTGGAACTCGGTGTACGTCTTGCCCATGAACATGACCGTGATCTCGCCGTCGAAGTCCTCGACGGTGATCATGCCGTAGGGATTGCCGCTCTGCTTCGCGACCCGGTGCTGCACGCTCGTCACGAGGCCGGCGATCGTCACCATCTCGCCGTCGGCGATGTCTTCCGATGCGAGGAGGTCGTGGATGCTGGTCGACGCGTGCTTCGCCAGCGGGATCTCGAGACCTGCGAGCGGGTGGTCCGACACGTAGAGGCCGAGCATCTCACGCTCGAACGCCAGCTTGTCCTTCTTGGTCCACTCGGGTCGCTCGGGCACCTTCGCCGACTGTTGCGGCTCGTCGTCTCCCCACAGCGCATCGAAGTCGAAGCCGACCTCGCCGTTGGCTTCGCGTCTCTTGTCGAGCACGGCGGCTTCGGTGGCGTCCTCGTGGATCTCCATGAGAGCTCGGCGGGTCGCGCCGAGGGAGTCGAAGGCGCCGGCCTTGATGAGCGACTCGACCGTCCGCTTGTTGGCGACGTGGACCGGCACCTTGGAGAGGAAGTCGTGGAAGCTCGTGTATCCCGACTCGCCCCGGGCGGCCACGATGCCGTCAACGACGTTCGCGCCGACGTTGCGCACGGCGCCGAGCCCGAAGCGGATGTCTTCGCCGACGGCCGCGAAGTAGCGGATCGACTGGCCGACATCGGGCGGAAGCACCTTGATCCCCATGCGGCGGCACTCGTTGAGGTACACCGCCATCTTGTCTTTCGAGTCGCCCACGCTGGTGAGCAGCGCGGCCATGTACTCGGCCGGGTAGTGCGCCTTGAGGTAGGCCGTCCAGTATGAGACCAGTCCGTATGCCGCGGAGTGGGCCTTGTTGAAGGCGTAGTCCGAGAACGGCAGCAGGATGTCCCACAGCGCCTGGATCGCGCCGTCGCCGAAGCCGCGCTCCTTCATGCCGCCCGAGAAGCCCTCGTACTGCTTGTCGAGCTCGGACTTCTTCTTCTTGCCCATCGCGCGGCGCAGGATGTCTGCTTGGCCGAGCGAGAACCCGGCGACCTTCTGTGCGATGGCCATGACCTGCTCCTGATAGATGATCAGGCCGTAGCTGATGTCGAGGATGTCCTTCAGCGGCTCCTCGAGCTCCGGATGGATCGGGGTCACCGGCTGCAGGCCGTTCTTGCGCAGCGCGTAGTTGGTGTGCGAGTTCGCGCCCATGGGGCCCGGACGGTACAGGGCGATGACGGCCGACACGTCTTCGAAGTTGTCGGGCTTCATCAGGCGCAGGAGCGACCGCATCGGCCCGCCGTCGAGCTGGAACACGCCGAGCGTGTCGCCACGGGTCAACAGGTCGTACGCGGGACGGTCGTCGAGTGCGAGGTGCTCGAGGTCGAGCTCTTCGCCGCGGTTGAGGCGGATGTTGTCGAGCGCGTCCGAGATGATCGTGAGGTTCCGCAGCCCCAGGAAGTCCATCTTGATCAGGCCGAGCGTCTCGCACGACGGGTAGTCGAACTGCGTGACGATCTGGCCGTCCTGCTCGCGGCGCATGATGGGGATGATGTCGAGCAGCGGCTCCGACGACATGATGACGCCGGCCGCGTGCACGCCCCACTGCCGCTTCAGCCCCTCCAGACCCAGCGCCCGGTCGAACACCGTCTTCGCCTCGGGGTCGGTCTCGATCAGCGTACGGAATTCGACGGCCTCTTTGTAGCGAGGATGCTGCGGGTCGAACATGCCGTCGAGCGGCATGTCTTTGCCCATGACGGCCGGCGGCATCGCCTTGGTCAGCCGCTCCCCCATGCTGAACGGGAAGCCGAGTACGCGGCCGGCGTCCTTCAGCGCCTGCTTCGACTTGATCGTGCCGTAGGTGACGATCTGCGCGACGCGCTCGGAGCCGTACTTCGCGGTGACGTAGTCGATCACCTCGCCGCGACGACGATCGTCGAAGTCGACGTCGAAGTCGGGCATCGAGACGCGGTCGGGGTTGAGGAAGCGCTCGAAGATGAGGCCGTGCTCGAGCGGGTCGAGGTCGGTGAT